>NZ_DATFAV010000218.1:0-3595 GCF_035254145.1 Caulobacter sp.
GGCGGTCACCCCCGTCCTCTCGGGGACCGGCGGCGGCGCTCACGAGCATGCCGACGACGGCGTGGTCGAGGAGATGACCGCCGGCAAGACCGGCGACGGCGATCCGCCGCTGTTCGGCGGCCAGGCGGCGTTCATCCGCCTGAAGGCCGGCGCCGCCGACATCGTCGAGGCCTCCAAGCTGGCCGTCACCGTCTCGCTGGGCGAGAGCGGGGCCCGCGCGGCCGGCGGCTCCCGCGGCGCCGACCTTGTCCTGATCCGCTCGGCCCTGGAGGACGCTCACGCCTTCGCCGCCCGCCGCGCGGCGTTCGAGCAGGGCGCCACCCGCGACTTCGGCCTCTCGCGCCTGGACCTCGCGGCCCTGATCCCGGTCGTGCAGGGCAAGACGCCGCTGCTGATCCGTGTCTCCCGCGCCGCCGACATCCGCCAGGCCCTGAAGCTGGCGGCCGAGGAGCGGATCAAGGTTGTCCTCGAAGGCGTCGAGGAAGGCTGGATGGTCGCGGCCGAGATCGCCAAGGCCGGCGTCCCGGTCATCGTCGATCCCCAGGCCGACCTGCCCGACAGCTTCGAGGCCCTGGGCTCGCGGCTCGACAACGCCGCCCGCCTGAACGCCGCCGGGGTCACGGTGGCGATCAACGGCTCTCGGGACTTCAACAATCTGCGCCAGGAACGGCTGAACGCGGGCCTGGCGGTCGCCAACGGCCTGCCCTACGCCGCCGCCCTGGCGTCGGTGACCCTGGTCCCGGCCAGGATCTGGGGCCAGGACGGCAAGATCGGCTCGCTGGACGTGGGCAAGGTCGCCGACGTCGTGGTCTGGAACGGCGATCCGCTGGAGACGACCAGCTGGCCGACGGCCGTCCTGATCGGCGGCGTCGAGCAGCCCAAGGACAGCCGCCAGACCCAGCTGCGCGACCGCTACGCCGCCAGCGACCAGAGCGGCTATCCGCCGGCCTATCGCTGAGCGCGAAATCCTCCCCCCGACAGGGGAGGTGTCCGTGAAACGGACGGAGGGGGAAGTCCGGCCAAGCCTGTCTCTTCCCTCTCCGTCGCCTGACGGCGACACCTCTCCCTTCAGGGAGAGGATTTCGATTTCGCTTTTCAGGGGACGGCCCTCGGCCCATACGAGGCCCCCGCCCCGAATCGCTTCAAAATCGTCCTGATGTCCTCCGATAAGACCCCTTCCCTGTTCGACGACGACGCCCTGGCGCCCGTCCCCGCCGCGCCGTTCCAGGCCAGCGTGGAGCCGCACGTCGAGCCCACGCCTCGCCCGGTCCCACCGCCGCCTCCGGCCGCCAAGGCCTCCTCGTCTTCCGGGGCGCCCGGCGAGTACTCGGCCGCCGACATCGAGGTGCTGGAAGGCCTGGAGCCGGTCCGCAAACGCCCCGGCATGTACATCGGCGGCACCGACGAGCGGGCGCTGCACCACCTGTTCGCCGAAGTGCTCGACAACTCGATGGACGAGGCCGTGGCCGGCTTCGCCAAGACGATCGAGGTCAAGCTCGACGCCGACGGCTTCCTGTCGGTCAAGGACGACGGCCGCGGCATGCCCGTGGACCCGCACCCCAAGTACCCCGGCAAGTCGGCGCTGGAGGTCATCATGACCGTCCTGCACGCCGGCGGTAAGTTCACGGGCAAGGCCTACGAGACCTCCGGCGGCCTGCACGGCGTCGGCGCCAGCGTGGTCAACGCCCTGTCCGAACGCGTCGAAGTCACCGTCTGGCGCGACGGCTTCGAGCACCTCCAGGTCTTCTCGCGCGGCAAGCCGCTGGGTCCGATCCAGCAGGTCGCCCCGTCGAAGAAGAAGGGCACCATGGTGCGCTTCAAGCCCGACGACGAGATCTTCGGCGAGGGCGTGGCGTTCAAGCCCGCGCGCCTCTACCGCATGGCCCGCTCAAAGGCCTATCTCTTCCGCGGCGTGCAGATCAAATGGTCCTGCGATCCCTCCCGCATCCATGACCAGACCCCGCCCGAGGCCACGTTCCACTTCCCCAACGGCCTGGCCGACTTCCTGGCCGAGCGCACCAAGGGTCTGACCACGGTGACGCCCGAGAGCTTCTCGGGCCGCATCGAGCGCCAGGGCGAGGCCGGCGCCGTCGAGTGGGCCGTCACCTGGACGCCCCAGGGCTTCGGCGAGCACGACGGCTTCATGCAGTCGTACTGCAACACCGTGCCCACCCCCGAAGGCGGCACCCACGAGAGCGGCTTCCGCGCCGCCCTGACCCGGGGCCTGAAGGCGTACGCCGACCTCAAGGGCGAGAAGCGCGGCACGATCATCACCGCCGACGACGTCGTCGCCCAGGCCGGCGCCCTGATCTCGGTGTTCATCAAGAACCCGGAATTCCAGGGCCAGACCAAGGAAAAGCTGTCGACGACCGAGGCCCAGCGCTTCGTCGAGGCGGCCCTGCGCGACCCGTTCGACCTGTGGCTCAGCGCCAGCCCCAAGAACGCCCAGGCCCTCTTGGACTTCGTCATCGAGCGGGCCGAGGAACGCCTCAAACGCCGCAAGGACAAGGAAGTTACTCGCGCTTCCGCGACCCGCAAGCTCCGCCTGCCCGGCAAGCTGGCCGACTGCGCCGGCGGGGCCGTCGACGGCGCCGAGCTGTTCATCGTCGAGGGCGACAGCGCCGGCGGCTCGGCCAAGCAGGCCCGCGACCGCAAGTACCAGGCCATCCTGCCCCTGCGCGGCAAGATCCTGAACGTGGCCTCGGCGTCCGGCGAGAAGTTCACCGCCAACAAGGAGCTGTCGGACCTGATGCTGGCCCTGGGGGCCCAGGGCGGGAACAAGTATCGCGAGGAAGACCTGCGATACGACCGCATCATCATCATGACCGACGCCGACGTCGACGGCGCCCACATCGCCAGCCTCCTGATCACCTTCTTCTACCGGACCATGCCGGACGTGATCCGCCAGGGGCACCTGTATCTGGCCCTGCCGCCGCTCTACCGCATCAGCCACGGCGGCAAGTCCGAATACGCACGCGACGACGCCCACAAGGACGAGCTCTTGGCCACGGTGTTCAAGGGCAAGAAGCCCGAGATCGGCCGCTTCAAGGGCCTGGGCGAGATGATGGCCTCCCAGCTGAAGGAGACCACCATGGACCCCAAGAAGCGCACCCTGGCCCGCGTGACCCTGCCGCGCTCGGAAGAGGCGGTGGAAAGCCTGGTCGAGACCCTGATGGGCCGCAAACCCGAACTGCGCTTCCGCTTCATCCAGGAAAACGCCGAGTTCGCCGCGGCGGATCTGGATCTGTAAATCCTCCCCCCAGCGGGGGAGGTGTCCGCGAGGCGGACGGAGGGGGAAGTCCTGCCGACCTTGCCCCTCCCCCCTCCGGTCCTTCGGACCGCCTCCCCCACGGGGGGAGGATTTGGCGCACGACGCCGCCGCTTCACGCGGTCTACCGCTGAAGGGATGGAAAGGGACGCGGAGCGCCGGACAACGTCCGGAGTGTGAGTAGTGAATACCGTTTCGACGAAGCCCGACGCTCCGCGCGATCGTTATCCGCCAGCCTCCCGTCAGGTGGCCCTGTTCAGGCCTTACCGGGACCTGGGCTCTCGGTTTCCCGAGAGACCCAGCGGTCGGAGAGGACGAGCCAATCCA
>NZ_DATFAV010000219.1:0-8507 GCF_035254145.1 Caulobacter sp.
GAGGCGATCCACTACGCCGCCCGCGCCAAGCCCGGCCGCGTGGCCAAGGTCGTGCTGATCGGCGCGGTGCCCCCGATCATGGTCAAGTCGGCCAAGAACCCCGGCGGCCTGCCCATCGAGGTCTTCGACGGCTTCCGCGCCGCCCTGGCCGCCAACCGCGCCCAGTTCTACAAGGAGGTCCCGGCCGGGCCGTTCTTCGGCTTCAACCGTCCGGGCGCCAAGGTCAGCCAGGGCCTGATCGACAACTGGTGGCGCCAGGGCATGGAAGGCGGCGCCAAGGCCCACTACGACTGCATCAAGGCCTTCTCGGAAACCGACTTCACCGACGACCTCAAGACCGTCGACGTCCCCGTCTTCCTGATGCACGGCGAGGACGACCAGATCGTGCCGATCGCCGACAGCGCCCTGCTGGGGATCAAGCTCCTGAAGAAGGGCAAGCTGAAGACCTATCCGGGTCTGCCCCACGGCATGGCCTCAACCCACCCCGACATCGTCAACGCCGACCTGCTGGCCTTCTTCAAGGCTTAGGGGGCTAGCCTCGCGTCGGAACCGAAGCGCGCGAAAGGGCTTCGTCCTTCAGGCAGGGGCGCCAATGACCGCTCGCGACCCATGGCGGACTGGCGTGAAATCCCTCTCTCTTAGAGAGAGGGAGGGGCCCAAGCGGAGCTTGGGAGGGTGAGTGGTTACACCCTTGGCCGGCGCGCCGGCACATAACCCTGGCCGCGCCAAGATCATTCATAGGCTTCGCCTACCCACTCACCCTCCCACCGCTTCGCGGCGGGCCCCTCCCTCTCTCCATGAGAGAGGGTTCTTTGAATGTCCCCTCCCCACCCGATCCGTCCTAGCCGCAGGGCGCCGTCTGGCCCGTCGCCAAATCGACCCGAAAGCATTGCTCGCGGCCCGTGGTCTCGTCGCGGACGACCAGGCTGACGGTCTCATCCTCGTCCGCGTCCTGGCCGAAGTCCTCCAGGAAGGCGAGCGCGGCGGCTTCGGCCGTGGGTTCGTCCACGGCGCGGGCGTGATGGCCGTGCAGGTGGCGGGCGCGGACGGTGAAGCGGCGGGTCTCGGCGGGCATGGGCGTTCTCCGGCCTGAAGAACGCGCCAGGCCGGAATAGGATTCATCGCCGCCGTCAGGTCAGATTGTATTCCGGCTTGGCGTAAACGCCGATCAGGTCGACGCCGAAGACGTCGTGGGTCAGCTCGTCGGCGAACATCGCGGCCACCGACTTGGCGTAGACGCCGACGTCGGCCTTGGCGGCCTCGGCCAGCAGCCAGCCGACGACCGCGGCCTTGGTCCCGACGCCGTTCAGGCCGTCCTGGCCGTAATAGGCCATGTAGTCGGCGCGGGTCATGGTCGTCCCGCCCAGGGTGAAGGTCACATCCAGCAGCTCGTGCAGCTTGGCGTCGCTCGGGGTCAGGCCGAAGATGGCCGCGTAGGCCTTGCGGGTGGCCTCGTTCAGGCTCAGCGCCCCATAGCCCGCGGCGAAGGCGGCCGCGCCCTCGCCGACCTTGCCCAGGTTGACCGCGAAGTTGATGTAGCGGTTCTCGAGATTGAAGTACTGATAGTAGGCGCTGTTGAGATTGTTGCCGTTCGGGCCGTCCGGCGCGATCAGGAAGTTCATGCCCACGGCGGTCGGCGTGTGGCCGGTGAAGAACTGATAGGACATGACCGCCACGGTGCTGGTGGCGTCCGCGGCCTTGATCACCTGGGTGATGGCGTCGGCGTAGCTTCCGCCCGCCGCCATGCCCGCGGCCAGGCTCTGGGTCAGGGTGTCGGCCCCGGGGGTGAAGGCGGTCAGGCGCAGGACGCTGGACATGGCCGAGGCCACCCGGCTGTCGACCATGGCGACCGTGCGATCCGAGAAGGCCAGGGTCTCGATATTGACGAGGCTATCGGTCCCGTCGGTCCCGGCGTTGTCCTTGATCGACCAGCCGCCGCCCGACAGGGCGCTGAGCGCGTAGGACGAGAACTTGCCCGCGAAGACCGCCGTGTCCGATCCCAGGCCCCCATCCAGGATGTCGGCCCCCTGGCCGCCGGTCAGGCGGTTGGCCGCGGCGTTGCCATTGATGGTGTCGGCCGCGGTCCCGCCGATGGCGTTCTCGATTGTCGCGCCCATGGCGATGGCGACATTGCCGGTCTGGCCGCCGACGCTGGAGAAATAACCCGGACGCAGGTCGATGGTCTGGGCGACCCTGTAGCCGGAAAAGTCGAAGGTGTCGGTTCCGCCGGCGTCCCAGACGGCGAACACCAGCTTGGTCGACGAGCTCGTCGCGCTGAACCCGTCGCGGTCGGCGTTCGAGTTGAAGCCGTAGACGGTGTCGCCCGTCCGAGTCGTCATGTTGGCGCCGTAGGCCAGCTGGGCCGCGGCGATGTCGTCCAGCAGCGGGACCGAGGCGTAGACCCCGCCGAACGCGGCGCCGGTGTTGCTCTCGCCGAAATAGGACATCACCGTGTACTGGCGGCTGTCCTCGTAATAGGCGGCGTTGGCCGCGTAGGTCAGGGTGGTGTTGCTGTCGGCGTCGTAGTCGCCCGGATGGGCCAGGCCGATCGCGTGGCCCAGCTCGTGGACCAGCACCATGCCGCCGTAGTTCGAACCTGTCGGATTGGCGTTGTAGCTCAGGGTGGAATTGATCCAGACGTCGCCGGACCGGTCGGTGATCGCGTAGACGCCCGGATAGTAGGCGAAGGCCGCCGCGCCGGACTCGCCGGAGCTGTAATTGCCCAGCAGGATCGCGGCGTTGTCGCTGTAGGCGCCCGCGCCCGTGGTTCCCGCGCCCACACGGACGAAGGTGATGTTGGCGACGTCGGACCAGGCGGCCAGGGCCTTTTCGGTCTGGACGATCTGGGCGGCGCTGAAGGTCGAGAACCCGGCGGTGTCGCTGGGCATGGTCGTCGGGGCGGTGGCGCGGAAGGCGTAGCTGACCGTCGCGGCGGTCTGCAGCTGGTTGGACCATCCCGGCTCGCCGCGCAGCAGCTGTACGGCGGCCCCCTGCACGGTCAGACTGGTCTTGCCGGCCACGACGCCGGTGCGGGAGTCGGCGTTGACGAACGCATTGGGAGTTTCGCCGCCCGCGATCGAAACGGGGGTGATGGCGACGAAATCATCCGTCGCCAGAGGAAAGGCTTCAACGCTCACGGCCGTACTCCACTCGCCCCACGGGAGAAGTATGGCCGTTTGGTATTTTCTCTGCAATCTCAGCTATTTGCGACAAACGCGCGCAGTTTTCCGGCCAAGCTAAGCGCTGCAGGATCGTGGCGTCGGTCGCCACAATTTTCACAATTCGCCTCATTCTGTGGCTCATCGGCAACACCCGAATTCGGCGCTAGCGCGTTTGTCGTGCTGGGTTCGCCTGAACGTGTCGGGCCCGCGACATACGAACATAGAGGGTAAAGCAATGAAAATGCGGTTGCTGGTCAGCGTCGCGGCGGTTGCGCTGAGCGCCGCCTCGGGCGCCTTGGCCCAAAGCGCGACGAGTGGATGGTACGTCGCGGCCGACGCCGGCTATCATGAGCCGGACGACGTCAAGGCGACCTCCACCAACAATTACCAGTGGAACTTCGGCAGCGACCACGATTGGACCGCGTTCGGCCGACTGGGCTACAAGTTCACGCCGAACTGGCGCGTCGAAGCCGAATACGGCTATCGCCCCAGCGACATCAAGAGCGTGCGTGGCCAAGGCGGCTTCAGCACGGGCACCACGGGCGGCGCCCAGCCGATCGGCCTCTGCACGGCCGGCGTTGGCCGCACCAGCGGCTCGCCGACCTGCGGTGAACCGGACGGCAAGTTCAAGGCCTCCACCTTGATGGCCAACGTCCTTTACGACTTCGCGCCGAACTCCAGCCTGAACCCGTTCATCGGCGCCGGCGTCGGCACGGCCTGGGTCCACAACAAGGTCTATGGCCAACTGTCGGGCGTCCCGGCCGGCGCGGCCATCTACCAGAACACCAGCTTCGACGACGTCGACCAGGCGTTCGCCATGCAGGGCATCATCGGCCTGGGCTGGAACTTCGCGACCAACTGGTCGCTGGACCTGACCGGCCGCTACCTGCGCACCAGCAAGCTCGACTGGGGTTCGGTGACGCAGAACGCCGGCCCGGCCGGTGGCGGCATCACCGACGTCGGCACGTTCTCGGGCCGCTACAAGGACACCTCGGTGACCCTGGGCCTGCGCTACACCTTCGGCGCGCCGCCTCCGCCCCCGCCGCCCCCGCCGCCTCCGCCCCCGCCGCCTCCGCCCCCGCCGCCTCCTCCGCCCCCGCCGCCGCCTCCGGCCGCTCCGGCGTATGAAGCGCGCGAGTTCGTGGTCTACTTCCCGTTCGATCAGTACGTGCTGACGCCGGAAGCCCAGACGGTGGTCCAGCAGGCCGCCGAATACGCCAAGGGCGGCGGCGCGACCAAGATCGTGGTGACGGGTCACACCGACACCTCGGGCTCGGACAAGTACAACCAGAAGCTCTCGGAACGCCGCGCCAAGGCGGTCGCCGATGGCCTGGTGGGCCTGGGCGTCAACGCCACGGCCCTGGCCGTCGACTGGAAGGGCGAAAGCGCTCCGGCCGTCGCCACTGGCGATGGCGTCAAGGAACCGCTGAACCGCCGTTCGACGGTCTCGATCAACTTCTAAGACGCTTCCTCATCGGAAGGACCTGGGGCTGGCCGCGAGGCCGGCCCCTTTTTTTAGGCTTTGCTCAGCCCGATCTCCCGGCGACCGCCAGGGAAGTCGGATGGAAAAGGGGAGTCGACGAAAAGACGCTCCCGATGGGGCGTCGGGAGCGTCCGATCCGGCGGGCCAAGAGGGCGGCGGACCGCCGTCACGCGGCCGGCAAGAAGGGGCCCGGCCTCGTGTTCCGATAACCGTGTTCGATTATACGCCGATAGCCGGACCGGGCGAGTCGAAACGGCCCGGGTCGACCAGGTGCGACAATTGGCGCGGCAACGGCGAGGGCGTTCCCAACATCACCGCCACCAGGTGCTCGGCCAGCAGCGGCGCCAGGCAAAGTCCCCGCGAGCCCAGGCCCGCGAGGATCAGCAGGCCGTCCGCGCGCGCGCCGGCCAGGGGCAGGTGGTCGGGGACGGTGGCGCGCACGGCCGCGCGGCCCTCGAAGGTCGCGCCCTCGAGCTGTTTGGCCAGGCTGGGCAGGCGCTTGGCCAGGGTGGCGAGGTTGCGGACATGATCCTCGGGCCGGACGTCGACGGCGGTGTCGTCGCGGTCGTGGGTGGCGCCGAACAACACGCCGTCGCGGGTCGGAATGGCGTAGCCGCCGAAGGCCGCGGGGACCGTGGAGCCGCCGGTGGTCCAGCTGGCCTGGCCGCGCACCGGCCGCAGGGGCAGGGCGGGGGCGAGGGCCACGCTCGCCGCGCCTCCGGCCAGGGCCACGCGGTCGGCGCGGGCGATCAGGCCGCCGGCCGCGTCCAGCAGCCGCCAGCCGCCCTCGTCCCGCTCGATCCGGTCGACCCGCGCGGCGACGATGGGGCCGGTCCAGGCGGCGCGGATCGTCGGCGGGGCGACGACCATGGCCGGGGTCATGGCCAGGGCGGGGATGGCCGCGCCGAGGCGAGCTTGCGTCTCCTCCGGCGCCAGGGGCGTCATCGCGCCCGGCGGGAACATGTCCTGGCGGGCGACGGCGGCGAAGCGGGCCGCGTCGCGCTCGGCGCTGGCCAGCTGCAGCACCTCGCGGGCGATCACCGCGTCGGACGTGGCGGCGTAGAGCGCGGTCGCTCGCGCCAGCGCTTGGGCGTAGAGGGCCGCGCGCGGGCCGCCGCCGGCGTCGAGAGCGGGGGTGACCAGACCGGTGGGATTGCCCGATGCGGCGACGCCCGCGGGGTCATCGACCACCACCACCGAAAGCCCCTCGGCCCGCGCCGCCCGCGCCAGGGCCGCGCCAGCGATCCCCGCGCCGATGATCGCCAGGCTCTCGGGACGCGGGACAAGCGCCTGTTCGTTGATATCGCCTCGAGCGGGCAGCCACGCCTCCAGCCGCTCGCGCTTGCGGCCAAAGCCGGGGCGCTTGGCGATCGTAAAGCCGGCCGCCTGCAGGCCTCGCCGCACCGCGCCGGCCACGGTGAAGGTCGCCGCCCGCGCGCCCGGCGCGCTGCGGGCCGCGACGGCGGCCAGGACCTCGTCGCGCCACATGGCTGGATTGAGCGCGGGGGAGAAGCCGTCCAGGAACCAGGCGTCGGCCGCGCCGTCCCAGGCCTCGAGCGCCTCGACCACATCCATGACCGCCAGATCCAGCACCGCGTCGAAGCCCGGCAGATCGATGCGATGGAAACCGCGCGCACGGTCGGGCCAGTGGTCCAGCAACACCTGGGCGGCCTCGCCCAGCTCGGGCCAGTGGGCCAGAATCCGCGCGGCCTCGTCGCGCTCCAGCGGGTGGGCCTCGATCGAGAAGATGTGGAGCCGACCGCCCAAATGGCCATGAAGCGGCTTTTCGCGCCGCCACAGGTCCAGCAGGGCGGCGATGTTCAGGCCCGAGCCGAAGCCCAGCTCGCCGACCACGATGTCGCGGCGTTCGCCGAACCGCTCCGGCAGGCCGCAGCCTCGCAGGAACACCGCCCGGGTCTCGGCCAGGCCATCGACGCTGGAGAAATAGACGTCGCCATACAGGCTGGACTGCGGCAGGCCGTCCTCGCGCCAGACGAGCGGACTGGAAGGGGCGGTGGGATCCATGCGCCTGCTAGAGCGCCGGGCGGGGTGGAGCGTCAACGAAAAAGGGCCGCGCTCCGGAGGGGAGGGCGGCCCTTTGGCGTTCCCAGTCCGCCAACACCCAACGCCGTCTTCCTCGCCCTTGTGGCGGGGACCCAGGGTGGGGCCGGGCTCGGCGATTGTCCATGAACCCGCCGGCTTCAGCGCACTTTCACCGGAAGCAACGCCGGCTGAACGCTGGGCCCTAGGCATAAAGCCTAGGGAGACGGGGAGCGTCGCCCCTAGTGCGCGGGCTTCTTCTCTTCCGGCTTGGCGTCGGCGGCCGCGGCGGCCGAGGCGTCGGCCGGGGTGGTCGAGGTCGCGCCGGTCGCGGCGGCGTCGGCGGGATCGACCGGAGCGTTGGCGGCGGCGGCGGCGTCCTTGTTGGCGTCGGCGGCGGCCTGGTCCTGGGCCGTGGTCGCGGCGCTCACGGTGCCGGCTTCGGCGGCGGCGGCCTTGGCGGCGGCGCTGTCGCCCTCGGCCGCTTCTTTCTTGCCGCAGGCGGCCAGCGACAGGGCCGACACGGCGACGCCCGCGATCAGGAGCTTGCGGAGGATGGTGGTGCTCATGAAGTTTCCCTTCCGACTGGAGCGCGTCGCTTCGACGTCTTGCTCAGAAGGCATACCTCGTTCAAAGGCCCGCGCAAACGCGCGAGCCCGAACGTGTCGGATTATTCATTCGGGATCTGGGCCAGGGCCTCTTCCAGCTCCATGAAGCTGGGCTGGGCGGGGCTGGGCACGTTGCCGCGGCCGATCTCGACCGAGATCTGGGCGGCGTTGCCGTGCAGGTGCGCGACCAGGACCGACTGGATGATCTTGTAGAAGGCGCCGTCCTCGTTGACGACGGCGGTCAGGCGGGTGGCGAAGGGACCGACCAGGCCATAGGCCAGGAACACCCCGAGGAACGTGCCGACCAGCGCGCCGCCGATCATGGCGCCCAGCACCGCCGGCGGCTCGGTGATCGAGCCCATGGTCTTGATCACGCCCAGCACGGCCGCGACGATGCCCAGGGCGGGCAGGGCGTCGGCCAGGCTCTGCAGGGCGTGCGCCGGCTCCAGGCCCTCGTGATGGTGCTTTTCGAGCTGCTTCTCCATCGCGTCCTCGACCTGGTGGGGATCCTCCAGGTTCATGGTCATCATCCGCAGGGTGTCGCAGATGAAGTCGACGGCGAAGTGGTCGTGAGTGATCTTCGGATAGCGTTCGAAAATCTTGCTCTCGTGCGGCTTTTCGATGTGGCTTTCCAGGGCGATGACGCCCTTGGACTTCATCGTCTTGGTCAGCTGGAACAGCAGGGCCAACAGGTCGCGATAGTCGGCGGGCTTCCACTTGGGGCCCTTGAAGATCTTGCCGAAGCCGGCGCCCGTGGCCTTGATCACGGTCATCGAGTTCGAGATCAGGAACGAAGCGACGCCCGCGCCGAGGATGCACATCAGCTCGTGCGGGGCGGCCTCGATGATGACGTCCATCTTGCCGCCGGACATCATGAACGAGCCGAACACCAGGCCGAAGAGCAGGACAATGCCGATGATCTGGAACATGGATGTTAAGCCGACCCCGAGAATGACGGGGCATCATCGGTTTTAATCATTAATCCAAGGTTCTCGCCAAGCTGCGGAGTCGCGCCGTCGCCTGCGACACGTTGCGCGGGGCGCCGGCCCAGTCTAACGGTTGTTTGATGACTGGGGAGACTCAAGAAGCCCGGACCAACCGAGGCCCGTTCGCCATCCTCTTCGGCGTGTCCGTCGCGACCGCCCTGGGGAATAACGGCATGCTGTCGGTGCTGCCGGCCATCGGCCGCCAGATCGGCATTCCCGACGCCCTGGT
>NZ_DATFAV010000220.1:0-26638 GCF_035254145.1 Caulobacter sp.
GCCCAGAACGAAAAAAGCCTCCGCCGGCGGTCCCGGCGGAGGCTTTTTGTCTTGCGACGTAAGTGAGACTTACGCGCCGCCCGGGAAGCGGAACGGGACCTTCACGGTGCCGGTCTTGGCGCCCATCGGGAGCTTTTCGGCGATGCACATGGCCGCCTTGTCGAAGCCCTTGCCGGCGGCGCTGTTGTCGACAACCTTGCAGTCCGAGAGCTTGCCGGCGTCGGCGGTGCACTCGAGCATCACCTGCGCGGCGTCACGGGTGTTGGCGAACTGCTGCAGGCAGCGGCCCATCTGGTCTTCGAAGCCGCCAGCGGCCGAAGCGGCTTGAGCGACGAAGAAGCTGCCCGCGAGACCCGCGGCGATCGCGATCGAGAATTTCATGAAGCGCCATCCCTTTTTGGCGGACTGATCTGAGGCGCGCTTTGTCGCAGGGATGGGCTAACGAACGACCAAGGTTCGCGGTTAATCATCCCTGAATATGATTAATGACGCGACGCGGTCCGCCGACCGCGCTTTCGTCGCATCCGCATCCGAGCATGGCTTGGCCGATCGCGCAAGATCGGGGCGAACCCAGGTCTGGCGGACGCGCCTCAGCGCGCCGTCCGCTCCACCAGATCCGCCAGGGCCTCGGCGGCGTCGGGCCTGGCCACCGAGCGCGCGCCCGCCGCCATGCGTCCGAGACGCTCGGGGTCCTTGAGCAGGGCGTTCAAGGCGCCGGCCATGGCGTCGACAGTCAGCTCGTCCTCGAGACAGACCGCCGCCCCGCCGGCCTCTTCCAGCAGCTTGGCGTTGAAGCGCTGGTGATCGTCGGCCGCGATCTTCAGCGGCACCAGGATCGAGGGCCGGCCGGCCACGGCCAGCTCGGTGCAGGTCGAGGCGCCGGAGCGGCCGATCACCAGGTGCGACTGGCGCAGATAGCCGGCCATGTCGCGGAAGAAGGGCGCGACCTCGCAGTCGACCATGGCGTTGCGATAGGTCTTGCGCGCCTGCTCCATGCTCTCGGCGCGGGCCTGCTGGAAGACCTTCAGGCGGCTGCGGAGATCCTCGGGCAGCTTGGCGACGGCCTCGGGGATCAGTTCCGAAAGCAGGCGCGCGCCCTGGCTGCCGCCGGTCACCAGGATGCGCAGCTGCACTTCCGGCGCGATATAGGGCACGTCGTAGAGCGCGCGCACGGCCGGACGAACCGGATTGCCGACCACGTGCGCCCGGGCCTTCACGCCCGGCTTGGCCATCTCCAACGTGGGGAAGGCGCAGGCGACCTCGTCGACCCTGGGCGCCAGGAAGCGGTTCACCCGCCCCAGGACCGCGTTCTGCTCATGGATGACCGTCGGACGCTTCTGGCTGAGCGCGCCCAGCAAGGCCGGCAAGGCGGGATAACCGCCAAAGCCGACCACGACCGCCGGGTCCAGGCGCTTGAAGGCCGCCCGGGCCTCCATCACGCCCTGCAGAACCACGAAGCCGGCGCGGACCATGCCCAGCGGGTCGTTGGCCTTGGCGGTGGCGGCCGACAGGGCCAGGCGCTCCTCCGCCGGGAACTTGTCGGCGTACAGCGCGCCGCGATCGTCGGTGGCCAGCACGATGCGCCAGCCGCGCGCGGCCAGGACCTCGGCCAGCGCCTGGGCGGGGAACATGTGGCCGCCGGTTCCTCCGGCGGCGACGACAGCCAGCTTGCTCATGTCAGGCGAAGACGCCCTGGGGGGCGAACTCGCCCGTCACGCCGTACGCGCCGGGACGCTTACGCACCAAGGCCAGGGCCATGCCCAGCGTCAAACCCATCGCGAGCATCGAAGAGCCCCCGTAACTGATGAACGGGAGCGTCATGCCCTTGGTCGGGATCATGTTCAAGTTCACCGCGATGTTAATGATGGCCTGCTGGCCCACCAGAACGAAAAGGCCGGCCGCCGCGACCTGCTCGAACGGGTCGTTCAGCTTCATGGCCTTGTAGAGTCCGCGCACCACCACGAACGCGAAGATCGCGATCAGGGCCCAGGAAAACACCAGACCGTATTCCTCGGCGGCGACCGAATAGATGAAGTCGGTGTGCAGGTCGGGCACGTGGCGCTTCATCACGCCCTCGCCCGGGCCGCGCCCGAACAGGCCGCCGGCCCGGATCGCCTCGGCGGCGCGGGTGATCTGGTGGGTGTCGGCCTGGTCGGGGCTGAGGAACTTCTGCACCCGGGCGTGCACGTGGTCGAACAGGAAGTAGGTCGAGCAGAGGCCCGCGATGGCCACGCCGCCTAGGCCCATGATCCACGAGATCGGTACGCCGGCCATCCAGAAAGCCGCGCCGAACGCCACCGTGATCAGCACCGTCTGACCGACGTCCGGCTGCACCAGCAAGAGGGCCACGGCGATGAAATAGAGCAGGAAGGCGATGGAGACGCCCGGCACCCCCTCGCCCTTCTGGCCTTCGGCGAACATCCACGAGACCAGCACGATCAGGGCCGGCTTCATGAACTCGGAAGGTTGCAGGGTGAAGCCGCCGAACTGCAGCCAGCGCGTGGCGCCCTTGGCGTTGTGGCCGATGAACGGCAAGGCGATCATGATGGCGATCGCCACGATGTAGATGAAGAACGCCGACCGCCGCACGCCCTGGGGCGACAGCATCGACACGCCCAGCATCAGCACCGTCGAGGCGCTGGCGAAGAAGCACATGCGGATGGCGAAGTGGAACTGGTCGTCGATGCCGATCCGCTGGGCCGCCGCCGGGCTGGAGGCGAACGACAGCAGCATGCCCAAAGTCACCAGCAGCGCGGTCGCGCCCAGCAGCCAGCGGTCCGTCGTCCACCACCACAGGCCGATCGCGGTGCGGTCGGTGCGGGCGAAGGCGTGTGTCGCGTTAGGGGCCATGGCGCGGAGAGTCGGACGGCAGGGTTAATCAAATCTTGCTTGACCAGTCCAAGATCGTGGACTGGCGGCGAAAAGCGCGTACGCGCCCCCTGCTCAGCGTCAGCGAAGCTCGAAATAGGCCGTGTCGCCGCCGTCGGTATGGGCCACCACCGCGATGTTCAGCGCCACGCCATCATCCAGCGTCAGGCGGCATTCCCCCGCCCGGAAGGCCTCCCTCATGAACTCCGGTTCGCCCGTGAGACTGCCCTTGCCCGTCTTGCGCCCGCCGAGGCCGCCCGTGAGCAGGATGGAGAAAGCCACCGCTTCTTCGCCGCGGGTGATTTTCAAGGCGCCGGTTCCGGTTCGAGGCGCCTTCTGAGACTTGATCATCGCCATTAAAGGCGCAGCTTCATTTTAGAAAACATGCCTTACGATATAGGAAAAAGGTCCGGTCGGTAAAATTATATTCAAAATAAACCTTGCTCAACCGCCGTTATCGGCATAGGTTATATTTCGTCGAATATCGAACTGGTTCGGTCGCTCTCCATGCTTGCTCTTCGGATCGAGCCCCCGAGCCCACCCAAATCCTCTCCGAAAATTTGATCGCATGGCCCGTTGCGGGCTGCGCGTCCATGTAATGCAAGGAATACACCCATGACGACCGGCACCGTGAAGTGGTTCAACTCCACCAAGGGCTTTGGCTTCATTCAACCCAACGACGGCGGCGCTGACGTCTTCGTGCACATCACCGCCGTCGAACGGTCGGGCCTCGGCTCGCTCGACGAAGGCCAGAAGGTTTCGTACGAACTCGAACGCGACCAGCGCAGCGGCAAGATGTCCGCCGGCCAGCTTCAAGCCGCCTAAAGGCTTCGCCGGCCCGGGTCCCGGGCCGGCGATCCCCCCTCCCCATCTCCCCGTTCGCGCGAGCGACCGGATACGAAAGCGACCATGAATCCATCTCAAGACATCGGTCATGCCGAGCGCCTGAAGACCGCCGCCGGCGCCAAGGCCGCCCTGCTGGCCAAGTTCAAGCCGAGAGCCGCCCAGATCGATCCGCGGTTCGCGGAACGCGAGGCGATGCGCGCCGCCGAACTGGCGCAGGTGCGCAAGGACCGATCGGTCGCCAAGGCCGCGATCCGGCAAGCCGCCGCCGACGCCGCTCAGGCGATCGTCGACGCGGAAGCCGCCCTCGCCGCCGAGGCTCTGACCGCCAAGCGCGGTGAGCGCAAGGAACGCAAGGCGCTGTCCGCCGCGGAGGCCAAGGCCAAGCGCGACGCCCGCTACGCCGCGCGTAAGGCGCGGGCCTAGCCCCATGGTCCGTAAGCCCAACTACGACTTCGAGCGCAAGGAGCGCGAACGCCAGAAGGCGGCCAAGGCCGCCGAGAAGGCCGCCGCCAAGCGCCCCACGCCTCGCGACGAAGATCCGTCGGCGGAAAACGGCTAGAGCACTCTCCGATAAGTGTGAAACGGTTATCGGGGCGAGGAATACTCTAAACTTTTGGATTGGAGCCTGGCCCAAGCCAGGCGGCGTCCGCCCGTCGATCGAAGACGCGCCCGTGCATTAAACAGTACGGCGCCGCTTGAATTCCATCACAGCCCAGTAATCATGCGCGCCGTGACAGGGGCGTACCGTGGCTGACGACGGATCTGACAGGGCGATTCTTGAGGGCGCCGGCGCTTATTTTCTGAGCGTGATCGAAGCCAGTCAGGACTGCATACGCGTGATCAGCGCCGATGGTCACGTGGAATACATGAACGCCCAGGGCCAATCACTGTTCGAGATCGACGATTTCGACGGGCGGAACCGTCACCGGTACTGGCCGGATCTTTGGCCCGAAGACAGCCGCGCCACCGTGGAGCAGGCGTTGCACGCGGCGATGGCGGGCCAGGCCGTGGCGTTCCGGGCCTCTTGCCCGACGGCCAAGGGCGACCCGCGCTGGTGGGAGACCACCGTGTCCCCCATCCTCGAAGACGGGCGGGTCATCCGCGTGCTGGCCACCTCGCGCGACGTCACCGGCGAACGGCTGGCCGAAAGCCATCGCCAGCTTCTGATCAACGAGCTGAACCACCGGGTGAAGAACACCCTGGCCACGGTGCAGTCGATCACCAAGCAGTCTCTGCGTAACGCCGACGTCGACAGCGCCGTGCGCGATGCGCTGGAAGGCCGGCTGATGGCGATCGCCGCGACCCACAACGTATTGACCGATCAGAACTGGTCGGCGGCCAGCCTGCGGCAGATCGTCGACGGCTCGGTGACGCCCTATCGGTCCGATCCGGCGCAGCTGAGCATTTCCGGCGCGGACCTGAAGGTCTCGCCCAAGACCGCCGTCGTCATGGCCCTGGCGTTCCACGAATTGGCGATCAACGCGCTGAAGTACGGAGCTCTTTCGGCGCCGGCCGGCCACGTCGACATCCGATGGTCGATCGCCGCGGACAACCAGCTGCATATCGAATGGCGCGAGCGTGGCGGTCCGGCCGTGCGCCCGCCCGAGCGGCGCGGCTTTGGCACGCGCATCGTGGAGACGGCGCTGCCCAGCGAACTGGGCGGAACGGTTTCGGTCGACTACCAGGCCGAGGGCCTATGCTGCTCCATCCGCTCGCCCCTGGCGGCGCTGAACAGGGTCGACGCCTTCATGCCGCTGGGGTGAACGCGGGCCAGCCGATCAGGCCGTATCCCCCGTCAGCTCGCGCCGCGCCTTTTCGAGCTCTTCGGCGTAGCGGCGGGTCACGTGCGCCTCGGTGATCAGCCCGATCACCTCGCCGCCCTCGTCGACCACGGCCAGTTCGTCGGCGCCGGTCTCGTCGAAGGCGGTCATGATCGCCTTGATCGACAGCCCCGGCGTCAGCGCCAGACTGGCGTGGGCGGCCAGGGAGGCCACCGGCGCCTCGCGCTCGGGCGGTTCGGCATAGACCGCCGCGGTGGCGACGATGCCGGCGTAGCGGCCGGTCTCGTCGGTCAGGACCGCGCGCTTTGTGGAACCCAGCGGGAAGCGGCGGCGAAACTCCGCCAGGCTGGTCGCGGCCGGAACCGTCTTGACGTCCCCCCGCATCATCTTGCCCGCCGTCAGATTGCGCATCCAGCTGACGTCATGGGCGCTGCGAATGGTCTCGCCGCGCAGGTGCAGCCGCCAGGTCGAGAACGAATAGCCGAAGGTTTCGCGCACCACGGCGCTGGCGATCAGCGAGGCGGCCAGGGTTGCGGCGGTGATCGTGAAGTCGCCCGTCGCTTCCAGCACCAGGAACGACATGGTGAAGGGTCCGCCGACGATGGCCACGCCCAGCGCGCCCATGCCGACCAGAGAGGCGGCGATCGGGTCCAGACGCCCCGCTCCGGCGACCAGGTTCACGACGTCCGAGAACGACTGGCCCATCAGCGCGCCCAGGAACAGGGCCGCGAAGAACAGACCGCCTCGGAAACCGAAGCTCAGCGAGACGATCGACGCCGCCGACTTCATCAGGATCAGCAGCAGCAGCATCTTGAGCGACAGGTCGCCGTTGAGATCGAGGTGCAAGGCGCCATGGCCGCCGGATAGGGTCTGGGGCGTCACCATGGCTAGAGCCGCCAGCGCCATCCCGCCGATCGCCGGCCGCGTCCAGCGGGTCGGCGCGGCCTTGGCGACCCAGCGGTCGGCGACCGCCACGGCCCGCATCAGCGCCACGCCGAACAGGGCCGCGACCAGACCCAGCAAGCCGTAGAGCAGGTAGTCGGTCCAGGACGAGATGGCGAGCACCGAGGTCTTGATCAGATAGGGCGTCGAGCCCAGCGCCTTGGCCACCAGCACGCCCGCCAGCGCCGCCGCAGCGACCGGCGCGATGTTGGCCACGGTGTAGGCGCCGATGACGATCTCGAACGCGTAGAAGGCGCCGGTCAGCGGCGCGCCGAACGCGGCGGCGATCGCCGCCCCCGCCCCGGCGCCGACCAGAATCCGCAGGTCGCCCCGCCGCAGGTTCAGGGCCTGGCCAACCCACGAGGCCGCCGCCCCGCCCGCCTGGGCGTAGGCCGCCTCCAGCCCGACCGAGGCCCCGCAGCCGTTCGAGATCAGGGTCTGGCCGCAGATGAAAGCGCTGTCGCGGACCGACAGCCGTCCGCCATGCAGGGCGTTGGCCTCGACCGGGTCGACGGCGGGATTGGGTCGGAACCGCAGCACCACCGCCGTGAACACGCCCAGCAGCAGGCCGCCCAGGGGAATAGCCAGCAGTCGCCAGGGTTGGATGACCGCCTGGGCCGACAGGCGCTCGTCGGGATCGAAGCCGAAGAGGCGGACCTGGGTTCCGTGCGCGACCTTGGCCTGTAACACCGCCAGGGCGCCGGCGGCGAGGCCGACCACGGTGGCCACGGCGATCAGCCACAGCTCGGACGAACGGGTGCGGCGACGCAGCCAAGCCAGCCAAGGCAGGGCCTGACGGCGGGCGTCGCGGAAGGCGGCGCGTTCGGTCAGCGATGTGCGAAGCACCTGGCGCCAGGGGTGGGACGCGGCGGGATCGGGCTTGTTCGTCTCCGCCGGCTTGGTCATCGCGGCCCTAGGCGACCGCCGCCTTGCCGCCGCCGACCAGGCCGTTCACCGCCGCGCGGAAGGCCTCGCCACGGGCTTCGAAATCGCTGAACTGGTCGAACGAGGCGCAGGCTGGCGAGAGCAGGACGATGGCGTCCTCCCCGCTGGCGGCGGCGTCGGCATAGGCCTGCTGGACCGCGCGCGCCAAAGTCCCGCTCATCGCCACCTCGGCCTTGCCGGCCAGGGTCCAGGAGAAGGGTTCGGCCGCCTCACCGATCAGATAGGCCTTGGCGATGCGCGGGAAGAGGTCCTTCAGGTCATCGATCCCGCCGGCCTTGGCCACGCCGCCGGCGATCCAGTAGAACTTCGGATAGGACGACATCGCCTGGCGGGCGGCGTCGGCGTTGGTGGCCTTGCTGTCGTTGACGAAGCGGACCTTGCCGATCTTGCCGACCGTCTCCATCCGGTGCGCCAGGCCGGGGAAGGTCATCAGCCCGTCCACGGCGTCCTGCATCGGGATGCCGATGGCCCTCGCGGCGGCGTAGGCGGCGGCGGCGTTCTGCCAGTTGTGGCGGCCGGGCAGGCTGCGGGCGCGCAGCAGATCGGCGACCTCGACCACGCGCTCGCCGGTGGCGTCATAGAGCACGCCCTGCAGGGCGTAGACGCCCCGCCCCATCGCCTTGCCGGCGCTGATCGGCCAGATGGTGCGGCGGTTGGCGGCCGTGATCTCTGTGCAGATCTGCTGGCACCAGGGATCGTCGACCCCGATGATCGCGGTGTCGCCCTTGCCCTGGTTCAGGAAGATCCGGCGCTTGGCGGCGATGTAGCCGTCCATGCCGCCATGACGGTCCAGATGGTCGGGCGAGATGTTCAGCAGCACCACCGCGTCGGGCTTCAGGCTCGACGTCAGGTCCAGCTGATAGGACGACAGCTCCAGCACGTAGACCGCGCCGCCGTGCATATCTTCGAGACCCAGCACGCCCTGGCCGATATTGCCGCCGACGCGCGTGTCACGACCGGCCGAAGCGCACAGGTGGCCGATCAGAGCGGTGGTCGTCGATTTCCCGTTGGTGCCGGTGACGGCGATGATCTTGGGCCGCTTGTGGACCGGCGCGGCGTTGACCGTACGGGCGAAGAGTTCGATGTCGCCCAGGATCTCGACGCCCGCGGCCTTGGCCTTCTGGACGGTCCAGTGCGGCTTGGGATGGGTCAGCGGCACGCCCGGCGATAGCATCAGCGCCGCGAACTGGCGCCAGTCGGCGGTCTCCAGATCCACGACCGGGAAGCCCTCGGCGGCCGCCGCCTCGCGGCTGGCGACCTTCTCGTCCCACAGGGCGACCTTCGCCCCACCCGCGATCAAGGCGCGCGCCGCCGTCAGGCCGGTGCGGCCCAGGCCGAACACCGCGACGGTCTTGTCCTCGAAACCACGGACCGGGATCATCGGGCTCGCCTCCCCTTACCGCAGCTTCAGGGTGGCGAGGCCGACGAAGGCCAGGATCATCGACACGATCCAGAAGCGGATCACGACGGTGGACTCAGGCCAGCCCAGCTTCTCGAAATGGTGGTGGATCGGCGCCATCAGGAAGACGCGCTTGCCGGTCTTCTTGAAGTAGGCGACCTGGATCATGACGGAGAGCGCCTCGGCCACGAACAGGCCGCCGACGATGCCCAGGACGAGCTCGTGCTTGGCGCAGACGGCGATGGCGCCCAGCGCGCCGCCCAGGGCCAGCGAACCGGTGTCGCCCATGAAGATCTTGGCCGGCGGGGCGTTGTACCAGAGGAAGCCCATGCCCCCGCCGATGATCGCGCCGCACAGCACCGCCAGCTCGCCGACGCCCGGCGCGAAGTGCAGGTTCAGATAGTCGGCGAACTTGTAGTTGCCCACCAGGTAGGCGATCAGGCCAAAGGTCGAGGCGGCGAACATCACCGGCACGATGGCCAGGCCGTCCAGGCCGTCGGTCAGGTTCACGGCGTTGGAGAAGCCGGCGATCGTGACCGCGGCGAAGGCCACGTAGAACCAGCCCAGATCGATCACCAGCGCCTTGAAGATCGGGAAGACCACGCTGGTCTCCATGCCCGGCGTCATCGGCGACTTCGGCGCGAACAGGATCAGGATCACGGTGGCGGCGATGGCGACGATGAACTGGGCGATCAGCTTCTGGACGCTGGAGAGGCCGGCCGTGGTCTGCTTGGTGACCTTGGCGTAGTCGTCCATGAAGCCCAGCACGCCGTAGCTACCGGTGACCAGCAGCACGACCCAGACGTGGATGTTGCGCAGGTCGGCCCACAGCAGGGCGCCGACGAACAGGCCGGCCAGGATCATGAAGCCGCCCATGGTGGGCGTGCCGGCCTTTTCGGTGACGTGGCGGGCGATGCCGTCGGTGCGGATCGGCTGACCCTTGCCCTGCTTGGTCTTCATCCAGCGGATGAAGCGCGAGCCCATCGCCACGGCGACGATATAGGCGGTCAGCATGGCCATGCCCGACCGGAAGGTCAGGTATTTCAAGAGGTTCAGGGCCGGGACGTGCTCTTGCGTGCGCGCCAGCCATTCGTACAGGAAGTACAGCATCAGTCCTGTTCCCCAAGGTCGAGCGCGGCCAGGGCGCCGGCGAGAACGCCGGCCCTGGAGCCGTTCGACCCCTTCACCATCACCACGTCGCCAGGCCGGATCGCCCCCGCCAGAATCGCCGTTAACTTTTCGGTAACTTCCGCGTAGCCGCCTCGCCGAGTCGGCGGAAGCGCCTCCCACAGCGATTTCATGTGGACGCCCGCGAGAAAAACCGTGTCAACGTTTGCACGCTCGATCGGGCCCGCAAGCTCGGCGTGAAAGCGGTCGGAACTCTCGCCAAGTTCGAGCATGTCGGTCAGCACGACGATCCGGCGTCCGGCGATCTTGCGCGCGCCCAGCGTCTTCAGCGCCGCCTGCATGGAGACGGGATTGGCGTTGTAGCTCTCGTCCACCAGGGTGAAGGCGCCGCCGTCGATGCGGATGGTTTTCTCCGCCCCGCGTCCCTCGATCGGCGCGAAGGCGGCCAGGGCGGCCAGCGCGGTCTCGCGCGGCACGTCCAGGGCCTCCAGCATCAGGAGAACGCACAGGCTGTTGGGGCCCCAGTGGACGCCGGTCTGGCGGATCGGAAAGCTCAGGACCTCGCCGCGCAAGTCGACGGAAACGGTCGCCCCCTCGCCTTCCGCTGAAAAGCCTATCAGGCGCGCCGTCGCGCCGACGGCCTCGCCGAAGCTCCATACGGTCGCACCGGCCTTCTCGGCCTCGCCCTTCAGGACGTCGAACCAGCGATTGTCGGCGTTCAGCACGGCGATCCCGCCGGGCTGCAGGCCGGCGAAGATCTCGGCCTTGGCCCGGGCCACGCCAGCTTCCCCGTCGGGGAAGTTCTCAAGGTGCACCGGCCCCACCGTGGTGATCGCCACCGCGTGCGGCTTCACGAAGCCCGACAACGGGGTGATCTCATCGGCGTGGTTCATGCCGATCTCGAACACGGCGCGCTCGGTGTCGCGCGGCATTCGCGCCAGGGTCAGCGGCACGCCGATATGATTGTTGTAGCTCTTGACCGAGGCATGGGCCTTGCCCGCCAGGCGCAGGCCGGCCTCGACCGCGCGGGTGACGCTGGTCTTGCCGACCGAGCCGGTCACCGCCCCGCGCTTGCACCGCGGCGCGCGCTCGCGGGCGGCGACGCCCAAGGCTTCCAGGGCCTTGAAGGTGTCGGCGACCATCACCGCCGGCGCATCGACGGGCTTGGCGGCCAGGACGCCGGTCGCGCCGTTGGCCACGGCCTGGCCAACGAAGTCGTGACCGTCGCGCGCGCCGACCAGCGGCACGAACAGGTCGCCCGCCTCCACCGATCGGGTGTCGATCGAGACCCCGTTCACGACGAAGTCGCCAGCGACCTTGCCGCCAGTGGCGTCAGCGATTTCCTGGGCGGTCCAGAGCACGTCAGGCATCGACGCCCTCCAGCGCTTCCAGCGTCACGGCCACGTCGTCGAACGGATGCACGACGCCCGCGACGATCTGGCCCTGCTCGTGGCCCTTGCCGGCGATGACCAGCACGTCGCCCTCGCCCATCAGCTGCACGGCGGCGCGGATCGCGGCGCGGCGGTCGCCGATCTCGCGGGCGCCGGGCGCGGCTTCCAGGATGGCGGCGCGGATCGAGGCGGGATCCTCCGAGCGCGGATTGTCGTCGGTGACGATGGCGATGTCGGCCAGGCGCGCGGCGATGGCGCCCATCAGCGGCCGCTTGCCGCGATCACGGTCGCCGCCCGCGCCGAACACGGCGATCAGCTTGCCGCGCGTGTGCGGCCGCAGAGCTTCGAGCACGGTCTCCAGGCCGTCCGGGGTGTGGGCGTAGTCGACATAGGCCTCGCCGCCCTTGGGACCGCGCCCGACGCGCTGCAGGCGGCCGGCCGCGCCCTCCAGGCTCTCCAGCGCCTTCAGCACCTTGGCGACGTCCTCGCCGGCGGCGACGCACAGGCCAGCGGCGACCAGCACGTTCGAGGCCTGGAAGGCGCCGGCCAGCGGCAGGCGGATGTCGTAGGTTTCGTCGCCCGCCTCCACCAGCAGGCGCTGGCCTTCCGGCGTCGGGGTGCGCGAGACCAGGCGCAGGCCCTGGCCGTCCTCGCCGACCGAGAAGACGCTCTGGCCCGAGGTCACGGCCGCGGCGGCGAAGTTCGGGAACGCCTCGCTGTCGGCGTTCAGCACCGCCGTCGCGCCATTGGGCGTCAGGGTGTCGAACAGCCGCAGCTTGGCGGCGCGATAGGCCTCCATCGAGCCGTGATAGTCGAGGTGGTCCTGAGTGAAGTTGGTGAAGCCGGCCGCATGCAGCTTGACGCCGTCGACGCGGCGCTGGTCGACGCCGTGCGAGCTGGCTTCGAGAGCGAGATGGGTGACGCCCATCTCGGCCAGGCGCGCGACCATCTCGGCCACATCGCCGGCGTCCGGCGTGGTCAGGCCGGGCGGGGTCAGCTGCCGGTCGGGCTTGCCGGCCTCGCTGACCACGACGCCCAGGGTGCCCATGCTGGCGGCCTTGTGGCCCAGCTTGGCGAAGATCTGGCGGCAGAAGCCCGCGACCGAGGTCTTGCCGTTGGTGCCGGTGACGGCCACGCACATGGCCGGCTGCTTGGCCCAGAAGGCGGCCGAGGCCAGGGCGTAGGCGCGGCGAGCATCCTCCGAACGCACCACCGGAACGCCCAGCCCTTCCAGCCCGCCCTCGGGGGCGAGGATGGCGGCGGCGCCCTTGGACACCGCGCCCGGCGCGAAGTCGCGGCCGTCGACCTTGGTCCCCGGCAGGGCGGCGAACAGCCAGCCGGCCGTGACCTTGCGGCTGTCGGCCGTGACGCCGGCGATCATCGGATCATGAGCGAAGGGACGGTTGAACAGCTCGGACAGATGTCTGGTCATAGCCCCGGCTCCGGTGCGGCGGTCTTCGGTTCGCCGGCGATGGTCACCAGCTCGGTCTTGCGTTGCACGCCCAGGAACGGCGCGATGCGTTCGATCACCTTGCCGGCCGCCGGCGCCCCGACCCAGCCGCCGGTCGAGAAGCCGAACGACTTGGCCGTGCCATGCGGCTCGTCCATCAGGATCAGAACGAAGTAGCGGTCGGCCTCCAGCGGGCCGTCCGTCGGGAACACCGCCGCGAACGACGACACCTGGCGCTGGTGATTATAGCCCCGGATCGTCGGGTCGTACTTCTCGCCGGTGCCGGTCTTGCCGCCGACCGACAGGCCCGGCACGTCGGCCTTGCCGCCACTGCCGCCCTCGCCCGGAACGACATTGGCGCGCATGATCTTCAGCATCTCGGCCGAGGTGTTCTCCGAGATCACCCGCACGCCCTCCGGACGGACGCCCGGCGCCAGCTTGCGGATGGTCAGGGGGCGCATCTCCCCGCCATTCAGCAGGGTGTTCATCGCCTGGGCCAGGGCCAGGGGACTGACGTTCATGCCGTGACCGAACGAGGTGGAGGCCACCGCGTCCATGTCCCACTTGCGCGGCGTCAGCGGACGGGCCGACTCCATCAACTCGACCTTGGCCGGCTTGGTCAGGCCCAGCGCGGTGAAGTAGTGCGACAGACGCTCGCCGCCGATCCGCTCGGCCAGCATGGCCGTGCCGATGTTCGACGAGTGCTTGAAGACCTCGACCAGGGTCAGGATCGCCTTGGCGGCGTGGTAGTCGTGAATGGTGCGGTAGCCCAGCTTGTAGGGCTCGCGCGCGTCGAAGGTCGAGGCGGGCGTCGCCACGCCGGTGTCCAGGCCGATGGCCACCGTGAACGCCTTGAAAGTCGAGCCCATCTCATAGACCGAGGCGGCCGCGCGGTTCAGGCGCTGGTCGTCGGTGGCGTCGCCGGCCTTGTTGGCGTCGTAGTCCGGCAGGCTGGCCAGGCCCAGGATCTCGCCGGTATGGACGTTGGTCACCAGGCCCACGGCGCCCTTGGGCGTGAACTCGGCGGCGGCCTTGCGCAGCTCGTCCTCGAGCGCGGCCTGGACGCGGATGTCGATCGACAGCTGGGTGGGGCCGCCTTCCCCGCCAGCGGCCTTGCGGATCGGATCGTCCAGGGCGCGCTCGGCGCCGGCCAGGCCCTTGCCGCCGCTGTCGACGAAGCCGACCAGGTGCGCGGCCGTCGGGCCCAGCGGATACATCCGCCGCTCCTGCTCCTCGAACGAGACGCCCGGCAGGCCGAGATTGAAGATCGCGTCCTTCTCGTCGGGCGTCAGCCCGCCCAGCACGAACGCGCGGTGATCGCCGAACACGGCCTTGTCCAGGCGCTTGGCCGGAACCTGCGGCAGGGCCTTGCCCAGGGCGACGCGGGTTTCCTTGGCGTCCCAGATCTCGCGCGGGTCGATGTAGAGCGCGTAGTGGGCCAGGTCGACGGCCAGCAGCTGGCCGTTGCGATCGACCAGATCGCCGCGCGCGCCGTCCGCGCCCTGGGCGTAGCCGACGCCACGGCCGGCGTTCGAGAAGATCGCCGCCCAGCCCGCGCCCAGCGCCACGCCGACGAAGCACAGGCCAAAGAACACCATGACCAGGAAGATGCGGATGCGGGTGTCGTCCTGGGGCTTGGCCGCCGCGCGCGAGCGCTCGAAGGCGTGCTCCAGGCGCCAGACGCGCTCGATCAGCCACCGCCAGGCCGCGGGCTGGAAGCCGTTCGGGCCGAGATTGGAGAGGCTCATCGCACGCCTCCCGCCGGCGATTGCGCCGGAGCCGCGGGTGGCGGCGGCGGAACGTCGTCCGGAAGCGCCTCGGGACCATCGGCGGCCAGGGCGTCGGCGGCCACCGGCTCGGCCGTGACCGGCGCGCGCGGCAGTTCGCGACGGCGCGCGACGTCGATCAGGGCGTCCTCGGCAATCTCATGGTCGGCCGCGATGGGCTGCAGCTGCATCATCTGCGCCAGCTGCTCGATGCGGCGCGGCTGCTCCAGATGGGCGACCTCGGCCTCGAGCAGGCGCTTGCGGACGCCCTCCTGCTCTATCTCCTGCTCGATGCGGCCGATCTCCTGGCGCTCGCTGCCGGCGAAGGTCTTGGCCAGATAGACGCTGGTGACCAGGCTCAAAAGGATGCCCAGGCCCACGACCTCGACGACGCGAAAGCCCCGCACCCGGCGATTGAAGACGTCCGCGACGCTCATGCCGCGGCCTCCCACACCGGCGCTTGCGTGCGGACGGCGGCGCGCAGCTTCGACGAGCGGGCGCGGGGATTGACGGCCAGCTCGGCCTCGCCCGGGGCGATGGCCTTGTTGGAGATCAGCTGGAAGCTGGGCGCGGCGCCCACCTCCACCGGCGGCGCGTGACGCGAGCCGCCCGGCGTCCTACCGGCCCGCTCGGCCAGGAACGCCTTGACGATGCGGTCCTCCAGCGAATGGAAGGTGACGACGACCAGCCGGCCGCCCGGTTTCAGCACGCGCTCGGCGGCGGCGAGACCGGCCTCCAGCTCGGCCAGTTCGTCATTGACCGCGATGCGCAGCCCCTGGAACGAGCGGGTGGCCGGATGGACCTTGGCGCCCTTGCGGCCGCCGACGGCGCGCTCGATCACCTCGGCCAGGTCCAGCGTGCGCTCGAACGGCTTTTCTTCACGACGCCGGACGATGAAGCTGGCGATGCGGCGCGAGGCGTGCTCCTCGCCATAGACGTAGAGGATCCGGGCCAGCTCGACCTGATCCAGCGTGTTGACGAGGTCGGCGGCGGTCGGGCCGGTGTTTCCCATCCGCATGTCCAGCGGACCGTCGCGCATGAAGGAAAAGCCGCGCTCGGCCTGGTCCAGCTGCATGGACGACACGCCAAGGTCCAGCATCACGCCGTCGACGCTTTCCGGCCCCAGCTCGTCCAGCATGTCGGAGAAACGGGCCTGAACCAGGCGGAAACGGTCGGCGGGCAGGCCGTCGGTGAACTTCGCGACGCTGGGATCGCGGTCGAAGGCGACCACGCTGGCGCCCGTGGCCAGCACCGCGCGGGTATAGCCGCCCGCGCCGAAGGTGCCGTCCACGACGATGTCGCCTGGACCCGCGCCCAGGGCTTCGACGACCTCGTCGAGCAGCACCGAGACGTGTGGCGCGGCGCTCACGACACGACCCCCAGCTTGGCGGCGCGCTGCTGGGCGCGCAGGGCGGCCAGACCTTCGCGCGCGAGATCGCGCTGCGCCGCGCGATGGGCCTGGAAGGCCTCGCGGGACCAGATCTGAAAACGCTCACCCATACCGACGACGGCCACCCAATCCGTGAGGCCGCACATTTCGCACAGCTGATCGGGAAGCGTAATGCGACCAGCTGTATCAAACGACAGTTTGGCCATGCCGCCGAGCACGCTGGTTTCCAGGGCCGAGCGGATCGGATCGCCGAAGGGCAGCTCCTCGATCACCGCCGAGTAACGGTCGAACAGGGCCTTGCCGCCGGCCTCCAGGCAGTCGGCCTCGATGGAGGGGAAGCAGAAGATCCCGTCGAACATGCCGGAGACGGCCGCGCGGAATTCCTGCGGCACAACAATGCGCCGCTTGCTGTCGAGCTGTTTCTCGAAGGTCGAGAGAAACACTGAAGCCGAACCCCGCCAGATCCACGTCGGTCGGCGACCCGCCACATCGCCCCGACGCCAATTGGGTTAACATGGGATGAATTGGGATACAATGACACCAAAACCCCTTTCATCGAGATTTCAAAGGTGTCGCACCGGCGCTCCACTGGACGCGCCAGTTAATCAACAGAACATACACGGAACTGTTCAGTGAACAGCGTGCGCCGTGTCAGTTGAGGCCATTGGGAGTGGGAGAAGAGATGCTCCCCCGCGATGCGGGGGGAGCCGTCGCGGAGCGACTGAGGGGGCAAGCTGGACGTGCTCCGCGCGCGCCTCCTCCGGCCCGGAGTTTATCCTCGGGCGCGCGCTCCGCGCGACCCGTGGGGCCACCTCCCCCGCCTTGCGGGGGAGGATCAAAGGGGACCAGATGATCTGTAAGCCGGGTTCTGTTCCGCCTCCGAAGAGACGGCGACGATCATTCCTCTAGGCCGGCCATTGCTGGACGGCTCTCGCGACCTACCCGGACCCTCTCAGCCAGTGACGGCCTATCCGACGCGAGGTCGGCGCGGGGTCCCTATTCGGTCTTGCTCCAGGCGGGGCTTGCCATGCCGTCCCTGTCGCCAGGTCCGCGGTGGGCTCTTACCCCACCCTTTCACCCTTCCCGCCCCGTAGGGAGGAGGTTTGCTTTCTGTGGCGCTATCCCTGGGATCGCTCCCGGTGGGCGTTACCCACCGCCTTGTCACCGTGGAGCCCGGACTTTCCTCGGCGTCCGAAGACGACGCGACCGCCCGACCATCTGGCCCGGGACGGTGTTTGAAGGGGGCGGGTTGAAACGTCAACTTTCAAGTTGAATCAATATCCTCGTCATCCCGGATAACGCCTCCGGCGTTTCCGGGATGACGAGAACTAGAGCTTCCGCATCACCATCGCGATCGGGTGCTTTCCCAGCCCCTTCACCGCGCCCAGCCGATCGGCCTCGCCCTTGTTCTGCGAGAGCTTGAAGGTCCCCTCCAGCCGTTCGACGAACAGGCGGCCTCCCATGATCCCGCGCAGCAGGGCCTCGAACTTGCCGGCCTTCATCTTGTCGCGGGTCCAAGGCTTCTTGGGGAGGAGGCGCGCCTCCTCCTGCGCCGACAGGTCGTCCAGCAGGGCGATCAGCTCGGCCTCGTTCAGCGGCGCGACCGAGCCCTCGGCTTCGACGGACTGGTAGTTCCAGGTCGGCACCTGGTCGGCGCTCTCGTACCAGTCGGGGCTGATATAGGCGTCGAGACCGGTCGCCAGGACCACCGCCCGGAAGCCTTGCGTCAGGTGCGGCGTCAGGACGTTGCCGCGCGACAGGTGGAAGTCGAGGGCGATCTCGCCGTCCAGCTCGCGGATCACGATGGGCGACTGAGCCACCATCGGCCGACCGTCGACGCTGGCGGCGATGGTCACGAACGGATGCGCCCGCAGGAAGTCGAGCAGAACCGCGCGGTCCTCGACGTGAAAGGCGTTGGCCGGATGCATCAGTCCGCCGCCGCGCGCAGCAAGCCGACCAGCCGCGCCCGCGTCTCGCCATCGGCGATGCCGTCGAAGCGGCTCTGCAGCCAGTGGCGCTGGAAGGCCGAGACCACGGTGGTGGTCCATTCGTCGTACTTGCCGGTCGGCGCGCAGTCGAAGCCCAGGCGCGTCAGGCCCGCCTGCAAGGCGAAGACGCCGGTCCCCTCCTCGCCCTGGCCCAGCGGCGCGCCCGGCGACGGGGCCGGCTCGATCCAGAGGCCGTGGCCGCTTTCGGCCAGGCGCTTCCAGGGGAAGAGCTCGCCGGGGTCGACCTTGCGACCGGGGGCGATGTCGGAATGGCCCAGGATGCGGCTGTCGGGGATCATCCAGCGCGAGCGCACGTCGGCCAGCAGGTTGATCACCGCGGCGATCTGGGCCTCGGGGAACGGGCGGTAGCCGAACTCGTGGCCGGGATTGACGATCTCGACGCCGATCGAGGCCGAGTTGATGTCCTTGACGCCCTTCCAGAACGCCGCGCCGGCATGCCAGGCCCGGCGCTCCTCGGCGACCAGCCGGAAGACGCGGCCGTCCTCCTCGACCATGTAGTGGGCGCTGACCTTGGCCTCCGGATCGCGCAAACGCTCGAGCGCGCCCTCGCCCGTCTCCATGCCGGTGTAGTGCAGCACGATGGTGTCGGGGACGGCCTTGCGGGCGTCGAAGTTGGGCGACGGCGCTTCGACGATGTTCAGGCTCATTGGACGCGGTTCCGGATCGACATCAGCAGCGGCATGACCTGATTCCGCCGAAGCGCGATGATCAGAACGCCGAGCAGCGCCAGGGCCGCGCCGATCGCCATGCGGACATCGAAATGGTCGTGGGTGACGACCACGCCCATGCCGATCGTGAACAGGGGCGTCATCAAGGTCAGCGGCGCGATCAGATTGGCTTCGTAGCGCTGGATCAGGCCGTAATAGGCCGTATGGGCCAGGACCGAAACCACCAGGGCCGAAAACAGCACCGCGGCGATGAACGGCCAGCCCGCCTGGAAGCCCGCCGCCACCTGCCCCGGCTCGATGACCGCGCTCATCGCCGCCAGCGGCCAGAAGGACGAAAAGCCCACCCAGGCCTGGAACTGCAGGGGCTTCACCCCTTCGATCTGCTTCATCATCACCGCGCCCAGCGACCCGGTGAAGGCCGCCGCGACGATCAGCCAGAGGCCCGCCGACAGCTCCAGGCCATGCGGGCTCCACATGACGACCACCGCGCCGAGCAAGGTGAGCGCGATGCCGAAACCGCGCCGCCAGCGTATCGTCTCGCCCAGGATCAGCACCGACAGCAGGGTCGTGAACGGCACCCCCAGCTGGATCACCACCGAGGCGGCCGACGGCGAAGCGGTCTTGAAGCCCATGAACAGCAGCGCGAAGTTGCCGCCGCCCATCAGCAGGCCGACCAGCACCATCCGCCAGGTCGGCCGGGGCGCGGGCAGCAGCCACGGCAGGGTCAAGACCGCGACCACCGCGAAGCGGACGGCGGCGTAGTACAGCGGCGGCACGCCCCAATGGGCGACGACCAGCTTGGATAGGATGTTGCTGCTGGCCCAGACCAGACAGACCAGGACCAGGACGCCGAAGTCGCGAAGAGACATGAAGTGATCCGATAGGCCGCGGTTGACGTTCGGTCAAAACGGTCGTTTGTTGGTGAACACTGTTCATATACCGCGACGCCGGGTCAACCGGCGCGTGGTCAGAGTTTGGCTCAAACGGGCGCGGCTCTGAATTCAACGATTGAGCGCGCGCGAAGCCCGCTCGGGGGAAACGAGAAACGCCATGGACCATGTCGACGTACTGATCGTGGGCGCCGGGCTTTCGGGGATCGGCGCGGCCTATCACCTGAGAAAGCACTGCCCGGGAAAGACCTTCGCGATCCTGGAGGGACGCGAGTCGATCGGCGGCACCTGGGACCTGTTCCGTTATCCCGGCATCCGCTCGGACAGCGACATGTACACCCTGGGCTACGCCTTCAAGCCGTGGAAGGCGGCCAAGGCCATCGCCGACGGCCCGTCGATCCTGTCCTACGTGCGCGAGACCGCGACCGAGAACGACATCGATCGCCACATCCGCTTCAATCACAAGGTCAAGCGCGCCAGCTGGTCCACCGAGACCGCCACCTGGACCGTCGAGGCCGAGCACGACGGCCAGATCGTCAAGTTCAGCTGCGGCTTCCTCTACATGTGCTCGGGCTACTATCGCTATTCGGCCGGCTATACGCCCGACTTCGCCGGGACCGAACGCTTCAAGGGCCGCATCGTCCATCCGCAGCACTGGCCCAAGGACCTGGACTACGCCGGCAAGAAGGTCGTGGTGATCGGCAGCGGCGCCACCGCCGTGACCCTGGTGCCGGAGATGGCTAAGACGGCCGCGCACGTCGTGATGCTGCAGCGCTCGCCGACCTATGTGGTCTCGCGCCCGGCCGAGGACAGGCTGGCCAACTGGCTGAGGTCCAAGCTGCCGGCCATGACAGCCTATGGCGTCACCCGCTGGAAGAACGTCCTGCTTCAGATGCTGTTCTTCAACCTGGCCCGGAAGAAGCCGGAGAAGACCAAGGAGCAGCTGCTGACCCTGGTGCGCGAGCACCTGGGTCCCGACTACGACGTCGCGACCCATTTCACGCCCCGCTACAATCCGTGGGACCAACGCCTTTGCCTGGTGCCCGACGCCGACCTGTTCGACTCGATCAAGGCCGGAACCAGCTCGGTCGTCACCGACCAGATCGACACCTTCACCGAGGACGGGATCCTGCTGAAGTCGGGCAAGACGCTGGAGGCCGACGTCATCGTCACCGCCACCGGCCTGCAGCTGCAGCTGCTCGGCGGCATGGAGGTCGTGGTCGACGGCGTGGTGGCCGACCTGTCCAAGTCGATGAGCTACAAGGGCATGATGTTCAGCGACGTGCCGAACATGGCCTCGGCCTTCGGCTACACCAACGCCAGCTGGACTCTGAAGGCGGACCTGACCAGCGAATATGTCTGCCGGCTGCTGAACCACATGGACCGCACAGGCGCCGACTACGGCGTGGCGCGGATCGACGATCCGAACATGGATTTCGTCCCGTGGCTGGACTTCTCGTCCGGCTACGTCACCCGCTCGATCGGCCAGTTCCCCCGGCAGGGCGTCAAGAAGCCCTGGAAGGTGCACCAGAACTACGCCCTGGACCTGATGGCGCTGCGCTTCGGCAAGCTTGAGGACGGGGTGATGACCTTCGGCCGCAAGACGGCGGTGATCAAAACCAAGGAAGCCGCCTGAAGACACCGCCTCCCTAGGCCTTGTGCCTAGGGCCCAGCGTTCCGCTCGCTCCGAGCATGACGATGAACGCCGAGTCTGGCGGCGCCATGGGTCCTCGCCACGGGGGCGAGGAAGGCGAGTTTGTGTGGGATTGCGCGGAGGTTTCCCTATCGAATTTGATAGGTTGCTGTCGAAAGCCCCGACTCCGACCTTTCTTCGTGAGCGGAGAAAGACCATGAACGCACCCCAATCGTACCTGGGTTGGAAGATCGACTACGCCAACCCGCCGGGCGAGCCCGCCTATCTGGATCCGGGCTCGGTTCATTGGCGCGTCTACAAGAACCCGATCGCCCTGGCGGTCGGGGGCGTGGCGGCCGTGCTGCTGGAGTTCGCCGACGCGCGCATCCGTTCGGGCGTCTGGGACCATTCGACCTACAAGGCCGACCCGATCGGGCGCTCCAAGCGGACCGGCATCGCGGCGATGGTCGGGGTCTATGGCCCGCAAGCCGCCGCGCGACGGGTGATCCAGGGCGTCACCAACATGCACGCGCGCGTCGTGGGCGACACGCCCAGGGGCGAGGCCTACAAGGCCCTGGACGTCGAACTGCTGGACTGGGTCAGCGCCACGGCCGCCTATGGCTTCCTCAACGCCTACGACCGCTTCGTCGCCCCGCTTGGCGAGGCCGAGAAGACCCGCTTCTATGCCGAGGCCCACCCGATCGCGCGGCTATACGGCGTGAAGTATTCGCCCACCTCCCAGGCCGACTTCCTGGCCATGATGAACAAGCTGGCGCCGCGCTTCGAGCCCCATCCGATCGTCGAGGAATTCCTGGGGATCATCCAGTCGGGCCAGGCCGCGCCGAACGCGCCGAGGTTCCTGCACAAGGCCCTGGCGCGCGCGGCGGTGTCGCTCTTGCCGCCGATCGCGCGCGAGAAACTGGCCCTGGGACGCGAGTACGACCTGACGCCGCTCGACGTCCTGGCGCTGAAGGCCGCCGGCAGGCTGGCCGACAGGATCGCCCTGCGAGGCTCGCCGCCTTGCCAGGCCAGCCTTCGCCTGGGCCTGCCCTACGACTTCCTCTATCGGAGCCAGGCCGAGCAGAAGCGGCTGCTGGCGGCGCGGGCGACTGGCGAACCAGCCTCAGCCGCAACCTAATTCTCTCGTCATCCCGGCCGCAACGAAGCGGAGAGCCTGGACCCAGAGGCCGACGCAGCGCGGCCGCCCTGGTCCCGGCCTGGATCCCGGACAGCCTCCGCGAGGATTCCGGGATGACGACGATTGAGAGTCTTAGTCCTCGTCGAACGCTTCATCCTCGTCCGCAACTGGCTTGGCCTCGACTTTCGACGCCTTCCGCTTCACGAACCGCAGGGCCGTATGGCTCCGCGAGAACGCGCACACCTTGGTGTCCACGAAGCCCAGCCCGCGCACGGCCTCCAGGATCTCGGCGTCCTTCAGCGGCGCGCCTTTGCCCTTCTGGGCCACGATCCAGACCGCGCCCTTGGGGGCCAGGGCGCCTTCCCAATCCTCCAGCCGGTCGAAGTCGGCCAGATCCTCGGCGGCCAGGAACAGCAGGTCGATCCCCTCCTCGGCCTCGGCCAGCTCGACGCGGGTTTCCAGCTCGGCCAGGAACTCGGCGTCCTCGACCCCGTCGACCACCACCGTCATGCCGGGCTTGACGCCCAGCTTGTCCAGCCGCGAGGGCGGGTTCTGGATGGCGTGGAGCCATTTGTCGGCCTGGCCCGGATCAAGGGTGAACCGCGTGCCATCGCTCAGCACAAGATCGTCGCCCTCGGTGCGCAGGCCGCGCAGGGCGTGGCCCTGATAGATGCCGCGATAGGCGCCGCGGAAGATCAGCTTGGGCGGCTCCCACAGCAGCTTGCCCTCGCTCTCGCCGTCGGACAGCTGGCCCCAGACGCCGCTGGCTTCCTTGCCCATGGTCAGGCGCCCTTGAACACGGGCGCGCGCTTTTCGAGGATCGCGTCGACGCCTTCCATGTGATCCTCGGTGTGGTGGGCGATGGCCTGGGCCGCGGCGCTCATCTCCATCAGGGTGTCGTAGCTGGCGGTCTGGCCGTGCTTGAGCAGGCTCTTGGCCATGCGCAGGGCGTGCGGCGGCTGCTGGGCGATGCGGTTCGCCAGGGCCAGGGCCTCGTCCATCAGGCTCTCGGCGGGCACGGCTTTGCTGATCAGGCCCCACTCGGCGGCCTTGGCCGCGTCGATGACGTCGCCGGTGAACAAGAGCTCGGCCGCGCGGCTCATGCCGATCGTGCGCGGCATCAGCCAGGCGCCGCCGTCGCCCGGGATCAAACCGAGCTTCAGGAAGGTCACGCCGAACCGCGCCGTATCGGCCGCGATGCGGATGTCGGTCATGCAGGCCACGTCACAACCCAGACCGATCGCCGCGCCGTTCACGGCGGCGATCGAGGGGACTTCCAGGCCGTAGATGGCCCGCACCACGCGGTGGATGTTCTTGCGATAACCGTCGCGGATCGCCACGCCGTTGCCGCCGAACGCGCCCTCGCGGGCCTTCATCGCCTTGACGTCGCCGCCGGCCGAGAAGGCCTTGCCCGCGCCGGTCAGGACCACGCAGCGGATCTCAGGGTCGTCGTTGATCGCCTCGCAGGCGGCCGCCACCTGGTCGCCGTCGCCCGGCGCGCCGAGGGCGTTCATCGCCTCCGGACGGTTCAGGGTCAGGATCGCGACGTGGCCGCGCTTCTCGGTCAGGATCAAGGGCTGGGACATGGACGAAGGCGCTCCTGCGGGTTTTTGCTTGTTTGCCCTTCCATAGCGCGGTTTGTCCCGCCGTGCAGCCGAACCGGCGCCACTCAACCCATCCGACTGCGGCGATCACGAAAACGCGACTGGCGCGCGAGGGCCGGGCGACATTGAAATGAATTCTGGGACGCGACAGAAGGCGACGGCGATGACCGTGCACGCACAGGCCCGACATGTGCTGATCATCGAGGACGAGATCCTCGTCGCGTTCGAAGTCGAAGCCCTCCTGGCCGAGCAGGGCTTCACCAGTTTCGACATCGCCGACAGCCCCGCCGACGCCCTGGCCCTGGCGGTGGCCCATCCGCCGGACCTGATCACCGCCGACTATCGCATCGTCGGCGGCACCGGGGTCGAGGCCGTCGAGGCGATCCAGCGCAAGCTGGGCCACATCCCGGTCGTCTACGTCACCGGCAACGCCGACCAGCTGAAGGGGCGCTTCAAGCCCATCGTCGACAAGCCGATCTCGCCGCGCCACCTGGCCGAGGCCTGCGCCCGCGCCTTCGCCGCCTGATTGCCTTCCTCCCCCGCGCCCGCCTACAAGCAAGGCCGACGGGAGGACGCGATGCACGAGATCACGACCCTTGAGTCGCTGGAGGCGCTCTATCAGCCCGCGCCGGTCCCGGCCTCGACCGTCAAGGTCGCCGACCACATCACCCCTCACTACGCGGCGCTGATCCAGGCCTCGCCGTTCCTGGCCCTGGCCACAGTCGGCCCCGAAGGCCTGGACTGCAGCCCGCGCGGCGACCTGCCCGGCTTCGTTCGCATCGCCGATCCCAAGACCCTGATGCTGCCCGACCGTCGCGGCAACAACCGCATCGACAGCCTGCGCAACATCGTCCGCGACCCGCGCGTGGCGCTGCTGTTCCTGATCCCGGGCTCGGGCACGACCTTTCGCGTCAACGGCCGCGCCGTGCTGAGCGCCGACCCCGAACTGCTGGAGAGCTTCGCGGTCGACGGCAAGCGGCCGCGCACCGTCATGATCGTCACGGTCGAGGAGGCCTATTTCCAGTGCGCCCGGGCGATCGTGCGCTCGGGCCTCTGGAAGGCCGAAAGCCAGGTTCAGCCGAGCGCCCTGCCGACGCCAGGCGCCATGCTGGCCGCCGTCACCGCCGGCGAGGTCGGCGGGGAGGCCTATGACAGCGCATGGCCGGACCGCGCGGCGAAGACGATGTGGTGAGGCAAGCGATCAGCTTTCCTCGATCTGGCGCTCGTCCTCGCGGCTGATCGAGATCTCCTCGAAGTCCAGCTCCTCCTGCAGGACCAGGAAGGCGTCGGCGCTGACGGCCCCGTCGCCGCGCAGTTCCTCCAGCCGAACCCGTTGGCGGCGCAGCGCCTTGAGGCCCACGCGGCGGCGCGCCTCGAGAGGGCCGGTGGCTGACGCCGAACCACTGGGCGCCGATCTACTGAGCACGGCGGCGAAGCGGTAGCGCCAATGATCGACGGCTTCGCCGGCCTTGCCGTCCAGCGCCGCCAGCGCCGCGTCCGCCAGATCCGCGCGCAGCCGGACCAGCTCGTCCGTCAGCCCGTCCTCGCGATCCAGGCCCAGCAGGCGGATCAACGGCGCCAGGGTAAGCCCCTGGAACACCAGGGTCGCCAGCACCACGGCGAAGGCCGTCAGCACCAGGAGATCCCGCTGCGGAAAGTCTCCGGGCAAGGCGAAGGCCGTGGCCAGGGTGACCAGGCCCCGCATGCCGCACCAGCCGACCAGCACGCCGTTGCGCAGGCTGATCGACGGATAGCCGCCGCGCAGGCTGGGGAAACTCTGGGCCAGCCGAAGATACAGCAGCACCCAGACCATGCGCACGACGATCAGGCAGACGACCACGGCCGAGGCGAAGCCCATCGCCTCGACCAGCCGATCGCCATCCATGCCCGCGACGATGGTCCGGGCCTGCAGCCCCATCAGCAGGAAGGCCACGACGTTCAGCAGGAACACCGCCGAGGTCCAGACCGCGAAGCTGTGGATCCGCATGCGAGGCGGCGTGCGCAAGGCCGCCGTGCGGGCGACGGTCATGGCGAACGCCACCAGGCACAGCACGGGCGACACGCCCAGTCGCTCGGCGATCATCCAGGATCCGAAAGCGGTGACGAACTCGAACAGATTGCCGCCCAGGGTTCCGGTCACCAGCGGGTTCAACACGCGCAACACCTGGGCGATGACGATCCCCAGGATCACGCCGCCCGGCGCCGCCAGACCCAGCTTAAGGGCCAGGGCCTGATCGATGCCGCCCTGGGCCTGGAAAGCCAGGGCGGCCGAGAACAGCAAAAGCGCCGAGGCGTCGTTCAGCAGGCTCTCGCCCTTCAGCACCGCGATCGAACCTCGCGGCATGCGCACGCTGCTGAGCACGGCCGTGGCGGCGGCCGCATCCGGCGGGGCGACGATCGCGCCCAGGGCGACGGCCGCGGCGATCGGCAGGCCCGCCATCGCCACCCCCAACCAGGCGACCGCGCCGGCGCTCAGCAGCACCGCCACCACCACCAGGGCGAACAGCGGTCGCCACAGCCGCCGCACCTCGCCGATCGGAAAGTCGAAGGCCGCGTCGACCAGCGCCGGCGCCAGGAACAGGGCCAGGGCCGTGTGTGGCTCGATCGAGATCGTGGGCGCGCCTGGCGCCAGGGCCAGGCAGACCCCGGCCGCCGCCAGCATCGTCGGATACGGCGCCTTGATGCGGCGCGAGATCTGCAGCAGCAGGACCGCGACCGCCACCAGGACGAGAAGGCTCTCGAAGAAGCTCACGGGATCTCCTTGGCGATGCGCAAGCTTAGGATGCAACG
>NZ_DATFAV010000221.1:0-14818 GCF_035254145.1 Caulobacter sp.
CCCGCGCCGAAGGCGTGGGAGGGTGAGGGAAACACCCGTTCCGGAAAATCATAATTCCTTAATTTGAAAACAAAACAAGAACACCGTTCCTGGTCGGCATGAGCCGCACCATACTCGCCCGCCACCTCCGCCGAGAGCAGACCCATCCCGAGGCCATTCTTTGGCAGCTCGTGCGCGGCCGCCGCCTCTCCGGTTTCAAGTTCCGCCGGCAAGTCCCGATCGACCGGTACGTCGCCGACTTCGTGTGCATGGAGGCTCGGCTGATCGTCGAGTTGGACGGCGGCGCCCATGACGATGAGGAGGCTCAAATCCGGGATCTCGAAAGGACGGCGATTCTCGTATCTTGCGGTTACCTTCTGATCCGCTTTCCGAATGGAGCTGTGCTCAATGATCCGGGCGGCGTAGGCGATATGATCGTAGCGACGCTTCGGACGGAGAGGTCCTAGTCCCTCACCCTCCCACGCCTTTGGCGCGGGCCCCGCCCTCTCCCTCCGGGAGAGGGTGTTTTTATATTGGTCTGACAACGCGCTTGCGGCCGCCACATGTTAGCGCTACCAAGCTTGCGACCAACGAGCGCCGCCGACGGTTTCGGCGCCTGCAGACGCTCGGCAAAGGGGAGACGACGCCGTGGGCGTGAGCGAATTCCTTCCGGAAGACTGGCAAGACGCGACCCTCTTGGGCCGCATCGACTTCGGCGAGGGCCCGACGCCCGTGCTGGTGCGCGGCGGCCGTGTCGAGGACATGTCCAAGGTCGCGCCGACCGTCGCCGACCTGATGAACGCCTTTGCGCCCGGCGCGGCGATCCCGCGCGGCGAGGACAAGGGTCCGCTGGAAGCCCTCGACATCCGCCCGGTCTGGGAAGACCCCGACGGCGCCGCGCCGGTGAAGCTCTTGGCCCCCGTCGACCTGCAATGCCTGAAGGCCGCCGGCGTGACCTTCGCCGTCTCGACCCTCGAGCGGGTGATCGAGGAACGCGCGCGCGGCGACGCCGCCGCCGCCCTGAAGATCCGCCAGCAGTTGTCCGAAAGCATGGGCGGCGACCTGCGCGGCGTGAACCCTGGTTCGGAGGGCGCCGAGCGCCTGAAGCAGACCCTGATCAAGGATGGCCTCTGGTCGCAGTACCTGGAAGTCGCCATCGGTCCCGACGCCGAGATCTTCACCAAGGGCCCGACCCTGTCCTCGATGGGCTGGGGCGACCATGTCGGCGTCCGTTCCGACAGCCACTGGAACAATCCTGAGCCGGAAGTCGTGCTGCTGTGCGACGGTTCGGGCCAGATCCGCGGCGCGGCGCTGGGCAACGACGTCAACCTGCGCGACTTCGAAGGCCGCTCGGCCCTGTTGCTCAGCAAGGCCAAGGACAACAACGCCAGCTGCGCCATCGGTCCGTTCTTCCGCCTGTTCGACGAGACCTTCGCCCTGGACGACGTCCGCTCGGCCGAGGTCGAGCTGAAGATCACCGGCCGCGACAACTTCGTGCTCGACGGCAAGTCGAACATGAGCCTGATCAGCCGCGACCCCGCCGTGCTGGCCGGCCAGGCGTTTGGCAAGCAGCATCAGTATCCGGACGGCTTCGCCCTATTCCTGGGCACCATGTTCGCCCCGATCCAGGACCGCGACACCCCCGGCCAGGGCTTCACCCACAAGGTCGGCGACCGCGTGCGGGTCTCGACGCCGAAGCTGGGCGTGCTCGAGAACGAGGTCACCACCTGCGACAAGGCCAGGCCGTGGACGTTCGGCATCTCGGCCCTGATCCGCAACCTGGCCGGCCGCGGCCTGCTCTAATCCAATTGTTTCAACGGATTTTCTTCACGCGAAACGGCTTCCACTTCGCTCGAAAATCCTAGCCAAGGAGCTCGGCAATGACCGACACCCTGCGCCACTATATCGGCGGCGAACGCGTCGCCGCCGACGCCCCGGCCGAGAGCCTGAACCCGTCCAACACCAACGACGTCGTCGCCAAGGTCCCGATGGGCGGCCAGGCCGAGGTCGACGCCGCCGTCGACGCGGCCAAGCAAGCTTTCCCAAGCTGGTCGGAAGCCTCGCCGGAAGTCCGCTCGGACCTGCTGGACAAGGTCGGTTCGACCATCATCGCCCGCAGCGCCGATATCGGCCGCCTGCTGGCTCGCGAAGAAGGCAAGACGGTCGCCGAGGGCGTCGGCGAGACCGTCCGCGCCGGCCGCATCTTCAAGTACTTCGCCGGCGAGGCTCTGCGCCGGCACGGCCAGAACCTGGAAAGCACCCGTCCGGGCGTCGAGGTCCAGACCTATCGCCAGGCCGTCGGCGTCTTCGCCCTGGTCACGCCCTGGAACTTCCCGATCGCCATCCCGGCCTGGAAGGCCGCCCCGGCCCTGGCCTTCGGCAACACCGTGGTGATCAAGCCGGCCGGCCCGACGCCTGCGACAGCGAATGTGCTGGCCGACATCATGCAGGAATGCGGCGCTCCGGCCGGCGTCTTCAACATGCTGTTCGGCCGCGGCTCGATGGGCGACGCCCTGATCAAGCACAAGGACGTCGACGGCGTCTCGTTCACCGGCTCGCAGGGCGTGGGCGCCCAGGTGGCCGCCGCCGCCGTGGCCCGCCAGGCCCGCGTGCAGCTGGAGATGGGCGGCAAGAACCCGCTGATCATCCTGGACGACGCCGACCTGGAGCGCGCCGTCGCCATCGCGCTCGACGGCTCGTTCTACGCCACCGGCCAGCGCTGCACCGCCAGCTCGCGCCTGATCGTCCAGGACGGCATCCACGACAAGTTCGTGGCCCTGCTGGCCGAGAAGGTCGCCGCGCTCCGCGTCGGTGATGCGCTCGACCCCAACACCCAGATCGGCCCGGCCGTCTCCGAAGACCAGATGGAGACCAGCTACAAGTACATCGACATCGCGCGCGGCGAAGGCGGCCGTCTGGTCACCGGCGGCGATCGCCTGAAGCTGGACAATCCCGGCTGGTACGTGCAGCCGACCCTGATCGCCGACACCCAGGCTGGCATGCGGATCAACAACGAGGAGGTCTTCGGCCCCGTCGCCTCGACCATCCGCGTCAAGTCGTACGAAGAGGCCCTGGAGGTCGCCAACGGCGTCGAGTTCGGCCTGTCGGCCGGCATCGCGACGACCTCGCTGAAGTACGCCCGCCACTTCCAGCGCCACGCCAAGGCCGGCATGACCATGGTCAACCTGGCCACGGCCGGCGTCGACTACCACGTGCCGTTCGGCGGCACGAAGAGCAGCTCGTACGGCGCGCGCGAACAAGGCTTCGCCGCGGTCGAGTTCTTCACCCAGACCAAAACCTCCTACTCGTGGTCCTAAGCAGCATGTCCTCAGCCATCTATCCCAGCCTGAAGGGCAAGCGCGTCGTCATCACCGGCGGCGGCTCGGGCATCGGCGCGGGCCTCGTCGCCGGCTTCGTGCGCCAGGGCGCCGAGGTGATCTTCCTCGACATCGTCGACGCGGACTCCACGACCCTGGTCGCCGAGCTGTCGAAGGACGCCGCGATCGCGCCCGTCTACAAGCGCTGCGACCTGATGGACATCGACGCCCTGAAGGCGACCTTCGCCGAGATCGGCGACGTCGACGTGCTGGTCAACAACGCCGGCAACGACGACCGCCATAGCCTCTCGGACCTGACGCCCGCCTACTGGGACAATCGCATCGGCGTGAACCTGCGCCACATGGTGTTCGCGGCCCAGGCCGTGGCCGGCGGCATGAAGAAGCGCGGCGGCGGGGCCATCATCAACTTCGGCTCGATCAGCTGGCACCTGGGGCTGGAGGACCTCGTCCTCTACGAAACCGCCAAGGCCGGCATCGAGGGCATGACCCGGGCGCTCGCCCGCGAGCTTGGCCCCGACGACATCCGCGTCACCTGTGTGGTGCCGGGCAACGTCAAGACCAAGCGCCAGGAGAAGTGGTACACGCCGGAAGGCGAGGCCGAGATCGTCAAGGCCCAGTGCCTCAAGGGTCGCATCCTTCCGGATCACGTCGCCTCGCTGGTGCTGTTCCTGGCCTCGGACGACGCCTCGCTCTGCACCGGTCACGAATACTGGATCGACGCCGGCTGGCGTTGACAGAGGCCCCCTTCCCCCTCGATGGGGGAAGGGTTGGGGACGGGGGTGATGTGGCGGTTCGGCCGCCGATGTCCTATCACCCCCACCCTACCCTCCCCCATCGAGGGGGAGGGATCTGAAGAGGCTGATATGACCGCTGAAGTCACCTGCGTCTGGGATCTGAAGGCCACGCTGGGCGAAGGCCCGATCTGGCATGGCGACGCCCTGTGGTTCGTCGACATCAAGCAACGCAAGATCCACAGGTACACCCCGGCGACGGGCGATCACCTCAGCTTCGACGCGCCGGAGCAGGTAACCTTCCTCGCGCCGATCGCCGACGTCGGCGGCTTCGTGGTGGGCCTGAAGAACGGCATCCACCGCTTCCATCCCGCCATGGGCTTCCGCTCGCTGATCGAGGTCGAGGACGCCGCGCTGGACAATCGTCCGAACGACGCCACCGTCGACGCGAACGGCCGCCTGTGGTTCGGCACCATGCATGATGGCGAGGAAGCCAAGAGCGGCTCGCTGTACCGCATGGACGCCGAGGGCGTGGCGCGGATGGACAAGGACATCTGCATCACCAACGGCCCGTGCGTCTCGCCGGACGGCAAGACCTTCTACCACACCGACACCCTGGAAAAGACCATCTGGGCCTATGACCTGGCCGAGGACGGCACGCTGTCGAACAAGCGCGCCTTCGTCCACGTCAAGCTGGGCGACGACATCTATCCGGACGGCACGGTGGTCGATTCCGAAGGCTGCCTGTGGATCGCCCTGTGGGGCGGCTTCGGCGTCATCCGCGTGTCGCCCGCCGGCGAGATCGTCGGCCGCATCGAGCTGCCCGCGCCCAACGTCACCAAGGTCTGCTTCGGCGGGCCCGACCTGAAGACCCTCTTCTTCACCACCGCCCGCAAGGGCCTCAGCGACGAAACCCTGGCCCAGTATCCGCTGGCCGGAGGCCTGTTCGCCGTCGGGGTCAATGTCGCGGGCCAGCCCCAACACGAGGTTCGCCTTGGCTGAACGCACGCCCCGCCGGTTCCGGTCCCGCGATTGGTTCGATAATCCCGACCATATCGACATGACCGCGCTCTATCTGGAGCGCTTCATGAACTACGGGATCACGCCGGAGGAGCTGCGAAGCGGCAAGCCGATCATCGGCATCGCCCAGACGGGCAGCGACATCTCGCCGTGCAACCGCATCCACCTGGACCTGGTGAGCCGCGTGCGGGACGGAATCCGCGACGCCGGGGGCATCCCCATGGAGTTTCCGGTCCATCCGATCTTCGAGAACTGCCGTCGCCCGACGGCGGCGCTGGACCGGAACCTCTCCTATCTCGGCCTCGTCGAGACCCTGCACGGCTATCCGATCGACGCGGTGATCCTGACCACCGGCTGCGACAAGACCACCCCCGCCGGGATCATGGCCGCCACCACGGTCAACATCCCGGCCATGGTGCTGTCGGGCGGTCCGATGCTGGACGGCTGGCACGAAGGCGAGCTGGTCGGCTCGGGCACGGTGATCTGGCGCTCGCGCCGCCTGCTAGGCGCCGGCGAGATCACCGAGGAAGAGTTCATCGACCGCGCCGCCTCGTCGGCGCCGTCGGCGGGCCACTGCAACACCATGGGCACGGCCTCGACCATGAACGCCGTGGCCGAGGCCCTGGGCCTGTCGCTGACCGGCTGCGCGGCCATCCCCGCCCCGTACCGCGAGCGCGGCCAGATGGCCTACAAGACCGGCCAGCGGATCGTCGACCTGGCCTATGAGGACGTCAAACCGCTCGACATCCTGACCAAGAAGGCGTTCCAGAACGCCATCGCCCTGGTGGCGGCGGTCGGCGGCTCGACCAACGCCCAGCCGCACATCGTGGCCATGGCCCGCCATGCCGGCGTCGAGATCACCGCCGACGACTGGCGGGCGGCCTACGACATCCCGCTGATCGTCAACATGCAGCCGGCCGGCAAGTATCTGGGCGAGCGCTTCCATCGCGCCGGCGGCGCGCCCGCCGTCCTGTGGGAGCTCTTGCAGCAAGGCCGCCTGCACGGCGACGTCCTGACCGTCACCGGCAAGACCATGGGCGAGAACCTGCAGGGCCGCGAGACCAGCGACCGCGAGGTGATCTTCCCCTACGACCAGCCCCTGGCCGAGAAGGCCGGCTTCCTGGTCCTGAAGGGCAATCTGTTCGACTTCGCCATCATGAAGTCCAGCGTGATCGGCGAGGAGTTCCGCAAGCGCTACCTGTCGGAACCCGGCAAGGAAGGCGTCTTCGAGGCCCGCGCCGTCGTGTTCGACGGCTCGGACGACTATCACAAGCGGATCAACGACCCGGCGCTGAACATCGACGAGCACTGCATTCTCGTCATCCGCGGCGCCGGCCCGATCGGCTGGCCCGGCTCGGCCGAGGTCGTGAACATGCAGCCGCCGGATCACCTGCTGAAGAAGGGGATCATGAGCCTGCCCACCCTGGGCGACGGCCGCCAGTCGGGCACCGCCGACAGTCCCTCGATCCTGAACGCCTCGCCCGAAAGCGCAGTCGGCGGCGGCCTGTCGTGGCTGCGCACCGGCGACGTGATCCGCATCGACATCAACACCGGTCGCTGCGACGCCCTGGTGGACGAAGCCGTGATCGCCGAGCGCCGGAAAGAAGGGATCCCCGCGGTTCCCGCCACCATGACGCCCTGGCAGGAAATCTACCGCGCCCACACCGGCCAGCTGGAGACCGGCGGGGTGCTGGAGTTCGCCGTCAAATACCAGGACCTGGCGTCCAAACTCCCCCGGCATAACCACTGACGACGAAAGCCCCCGGAGCGATCCGGGGGCTTTTTTGCTACAACCGCCGACGCGCCAGATGGCGTCGGAGGATCTCGGCGTGCAGGATTTCGAGCCGCTTTTCGTCGCCGCGCGTCAGGCCCGGACGGCCGGCCATCCCGATCAGGCCCGCGACCTCTACGTCGAGGCCGCCGAGCGGGCTCGCGCGGTCGGCGCCGTCCTGGCCCTGGCCCACGCCTTGCGCCACGTCTCCGATCTGGACCGGGAAGCCGGACACGCCGAGCCGGCCCTGGCCGCCGCCGACGAGGCGATCGCGCTCTACCGCGCGAACCCTGACGCCACGGCCCTGGACCTCGCCAACGCCCTACGACTGGCCGCCCTGGCGCGCGAGGCGCTGGGACAAACCTCGACCGACCTCTGGCGCGAGGCCGGCGCGCTCTACCAGGACGCGGACGTCGTGGCCGGGGTCGAGGAAGCCCTCCGGCGGCTGAACCTGGCGACCCGCGCCGCCGAGGCCGAGGACCTTGAACCCCTCGCCCGGCTTTGGCGTCAGGGCTGGCTGGACGCACATCTGGCCATCGTTCCCGAGAATCTGATCGCGCTGCGCACGCCTGAGAGCTTCGCCGAGCGCATGGCCGCCGCCCTGCCCCAGGTTCGCGTGCTGGGCCCCCTCGGAGCGCCGCTGGGCTTCCACCTGATCAAGGATGACGAGCTGAACCAATTCTATCTGGCCAGCGAGGCCCGAGGCTCGGGCGCGGCCGGCGTGCTGATGGCTGACGCCGAGATGCGTCTGGCCGAAGCGGGTGTCACGACGGCCTGGCTGGCCTGCGCCATTGGCAACGCCCGCGCCGCCCGCTTCTACGAAAAGTCGGGCTGGACCTTGGCCCGCGAAGAGATCGTGCCAACCGAGACCTCGGCCGGGCCGTTCCCGCTGAAGGTCTGGCGGTATGAGAAGCGGCTGCTCGGGACAGAGCCCTAGAGACGACGCCGCTAGCCAGCTCTCAGCGAGGAAGGAAGAGGCGGTCAATCCTCCGAGAAGGACCGCCGCTCCGGCTCGATGCCGCTTTCCTCCAACACCGTCCTGGCCGTCGCGACCACCGACTCCGCCGCGCGCTTAGACGGCGAGACGAGCACCACCTCGTCGCCGACCGCGATGGCCCAGCGATCGCCGTAACGGCGGACGGAAAGGTTTCGGTTCTGCTCAGTCATGCGCACGCTTTGATCCGCCCGCACCATTGGGGATCAAGATGGCGTCAAAGCGGCAGCTTGGCTGTCGAGCCCGGCGCCCTACCCCGGTCCGCCCGCGCTGAAGTCGAACTGCTCGGGCCGGGACTTGCCGCCGCCGAAGGCGTAGCTGAAGCCGAAGAACACCGAGCGGATATTGGCCGTGCGGCGCGTGCGGTCGCGCAGGGCCGGGGTGTCGACGACCACCACGTCCTCGAAGCTGTCCAGCGCGTCCTGGGCGGTGACCACGAAGGACAGCTTGTCGTTGACCTTCCGGCGGTAGCCCAGGTTCAGCATCTTGAACGGCTCGCGATAGCCCTGGGGCGTCAGGCGCTTGCCCGAGCTGAAGGCGTTCAGCTGGAAAAAGTCCTTGGGCGTGGCCTGCCAGTTCAGGTTCGCGCGACCCGACAGCGCCGTGCCGGAGCGATTTCCCGTGAAGCCCAGATTGGCCGCGTCGATCTCGTTCCAGAACAGGTTGCCGCTGAGATTGTAGGTCAGCTTCGGCGTCAGGCGGCCGTTGGCGACCAGCTCCAGCCCGCCGCTGCGGCTCTTGCCCAGGTTGGCGCGCTTCGTGAGGAACACCCCACCGCCCAGGTCGCTGACCACGTCGGTGACGCTGTCGCGGGTGTCGCGGAAATAGGCCGTGGCCAGGTAGTAGGTCTGGCCTTTGCGGAACTGCCAGCCCAGCTCGTAGGAGTCGGTGACCTGCGGCTTCAGGTTCGGGTCGCCCTGGCGGTAGTTGAACGGGTCCTGATAGACCCGATATGGGTGCAGGTCTTGGCCGCTCGGACGCACGACGCGGCGGCTGTAGTTGGCGCTCAGGGTCTGGCTCTGGCTGAGCGTGTAGCCCATGTGCAGGGTCCGATAGAGCCGGAAATAGTCGTTCTTGCCGGTCACCCCGTGGGTGACGTCGTTGACGTCGATCTGGACCTCTTCGGCGCGTAGCCCGCCTTGCACGGTGAAGTCGCCGAACGGCCGCTCGTAGGTGACATAGGCCGCATAGACGTCCTGGTCGTAGCGATAGAGGTTGGTGCGCGCCGGATCGACGACCAGCCCGTCCGCCGTGGCGCCGGCCGCGCCGCGGTTCTTGTAGTCGTTGCCGGCCAGCTCGAAGTCGAAGCCGGTCTTCAGCTTGACGTCCTTGGGCAGCGGCCTGCTGTAGTCCAGCTTGAAGTTGGCGCGGGTCTGGTCGACGTCCATGCCGATATGTTCGTACAGGGCCGCCCCGGGCGTGTTGCGGGTCAGGGTGTCGCCGTCGCGCGTGAAGTCGGTGACCTCGTACTCCAGGTGCGTGGTCAGGGTGTGGTCGGCGCCCTTGAGCTGGCGACGCCAGTCGGCGCTGACCGCGCCGTTGTCGCGCTGAAGCTCGCCCGACACGTCACGGACATAGGCGCGGCTGGGCGCTCCCGAGGCGTCGCGGGCCGCATAGGTCTCGTGTGCGTCGCTGTCGAAGGCCATGCGGCGCAGGCGCAGCTCGCCGCTGAGCCGGTTGTTCTTGTCGACGTCGTAGTCGAACGCGCCACGCAGGTTGGTCATGCCGCCTTCGTTCTCGACGGCGGCGTCCTGGGTGCTGGTGCGATAGCCGCCGCTGGCCGCGTCGCGCACCGAGCGCTCGATCAACTGGCGCGCCTCCTGAGTGTCGTGGCGATAGCTGGCGTCGCCGGTCAGGGTCAGCTTGCCCGAGCGGCGGGTGGCGCTGATCCCGCCGTTGTGGCGACCCTGAGTGTCGACGTTGAAGCGGACCGTGCCGTTGGTCCCCGGCTTCTGGGTCTTTTTGGTGATCAGGTTGATGATCCCGGCCGAGCCGTCCGGGCGATAGGCGGCGGAAGGGTTGGTCATCACCTCGACGCGGTCGATCTGGTCGGCCGGCATCGACTGCAGGGCGTCGCCCTTGCCTTCGCCGGTGAACTGGCTGCTGGGCTTGCCGTCGATCATGATCGTGACGTTGGCGTCCCCACGCAGGCTGACATTGCCCTGCACGTCGACCTCGACCGAGGGGATGTTGCGCAGGGCGTCGGCGATCGAGCCGGTCTTGGCCGACAGATCGTTGGCGACGCTGTAGCTGCGGCGGTCGATCGAGGTCCGCATCGCCGTCGAGTCGGAGGTGATCGTCACCCCCTCGACCGCCGTCGGAGCGTCTTTGGCCGGAGCCTTGGGCGCGGCGGGCGCCGGAGCGGCCGGCGGGGTCTGGGCCGTGGCCAGGGCCGGCGACGTCATCGCGGCCACGGCGGCGAGCAAGGCGAGTTTCAGACGCAAGCGAAGATCCCCCTCGGCGGCGCGCGAAGATCCAGCCGCCCGCCGATCATTACAAAATGTACATATGTAAAATTACATACAAGACCCTTAGCCTGGCTCCTCCAGCCAAGACAAATGTCTTTTCCGCAATGTTCGCGTGAGCTTCAGACGCGGATGATGTGGGGGCTATAGGAGGCGACGATGGCGTCGTGGGTGACGAGACGAAGGCTGCCCGATAGGCCCTGGACGACCAGCAGCCGGTCGAAGGGATCGGCATGGAGGGCGGGCAGTTGCTCGACGAGGACCGTCTGCTCCGGCGTGATCGGTATCAGGTCGTAGCCCGACGCGAGGAACAGCTCCATCGCCTCGTCCCCACCGATCGGCATGGCGTTGGGACCGCTACGCCCCAGACCATGCTTGATCGCGATCTCCCATAGGGTGGCGGCGCTGACGCAGATTTCGTTCTCGGGATCGAGGATCAGCGCGCGCGCCGCGCTCGACAGGCGCGGATCGTCGGTCAGCGACCAGAGCGCGATGTGGGTGTCCAGAAGCAGCTTCACTCAGAAGAGCCGAGGAACAGGCGGGCGACCTCGTCGTCATCGGCTTGCGGGTCCTGCGGCGCCGTGAACATGCCCGCGGCGATGCCGATCCGACGCTCGATCCCGCGCGAGGCTCGCATGGGGACTAGGCGCGCGGCCGGACGGCCGTTACGGGCGATGATGATCTCGTCGACCTCGCCCTTTTCGACGGCTTCCACCAGCTTGGAGAGCTGGGTCTTGGCGTCGTGCATGTTGACGGTCGTCACGGCAAACCTCACTTAGCTAATATTAGCTAACATATCACCCTCCCATGCGAAAGCCCTCGTCGCGCGCAGGCCTCGCGTCTTCGCGCCGCTCTGCTAACCATAGGCTCGGAGGTGAGTCCCGCGCGCGAGCAAATGGTCGTCAGAACCTCCGCTTGCGCGCTGATACCGGTAACACTAAGGTCGCCATCAACTTAAGGTCCGACAAGGACCAGAGGGCGTTAAACGGGGCCCGACGGCCCCAACGGGGAGGACACCTGTGGCTTCAGTTTCCAACGCCGGCCCGAGCGCCGGCATGAGCGCCGACGGCGCGAAGGTCAACATGGCCTTCGTCGCGGCGATCGTCGCCGTCGCCACGATCGGCGGCTTCATGTTCGGCTACGACAGCGGCGTCATCAACGGCACCCAGACCGGCTTGAAGGCCGCCTTCAACCTGACCGAGGCCGGCGAGGGCCTCAACGTGGCCGCCATCCTGCTCGGCTGCGCTTTTGGCGCCTTCGCGGCCGGCCGCCTGGCCGACGTCTGGGGCCGCCGCACCGTCATGATCATCTCGGCGCTGCTGTTCGTGATCAGCGCCCTGGGCACCGGCGCGGCCCACACCTCGCTGGTCTTCGTGATCTTCCGCCTGATCGGCGGCCTGGGCGTCGGCGCGGCCAGCGTGCTGTGCCCCGTCTACATCTCGGAAGTCACGCCCGCGAACATCCGCGGCCGGCTGTCGTCCGTGCAGCAGATCATGATCATCACCGGCCTGACCGGCGCCTTCCTGGCCAACTACGCCCTGGCCCACACCGCCGGCAGCTCGACCGCCGAGTTCTGGCTGGGCCTGCCCGCCTGGCGCTGGATGTTCTGGATGCAGGTCATCCCCGCCGGCGTCTTCTTCTTCGCCCTGCTGGCGATCCCCGAAAGCCCGCGCTACCTGGTCGCCAAGGGCCAGGAGGCCAAGGCCGAGGCCATCCTCTCTCGCCTGTTCGGCGAGGGCCAGGGCGCCAAGAAGGTCGACGAGATCCGCGCCTCGCTCGCCGCCGACCACCAGCCGAAGTTCTCGGACCTGCTGGATCCGGTGACCCGGAAGCTGCGCATCATCCTGTGGGCCGGTCTCGTCCTGGCCGTGTTCCAGCAACTGGTCGGCATCAACATCGTCTTCTACTACGGCTCGGTGCTGTGGCAGTCGGTGGGCTTCACCGAGGACGACAGCCTGAAGATCAACATCCTGTCGGGCTCGCTGTCGATCCTGGCCTGCCTGGCCACGATCGCCGTGATCGACAAGATCGGCCGCAAGCCGCTGCTGCTGGTCGGCTCGGCCGGCATGGCCGTGACCCTGGGCGTGATGACCTGGTGCTTCTCGACCGCCACCACGGTCAACGGCTCGCTGCACCTGGATCCCTCGATCGGCCCGATCGCCCTGATCGCCGCCAATCTCTACGTGATCTTCTTCAACCTCTCCTGGGGGCCGGTCATGTGGGTGATGCTGGGCGAGATGTTCCCCAACCAGATGCGCGGCTCGGCCCTGGCCGTCTGCGGCTTCGCCCAGTGGATCGCCAACTTCGCGATCTCGTTCAGCTTCCCGATCATGAAGAAGGCGAGCCTGCCGGCGACCTACGGCTTCTACGCCGTCTGCGCCCTGGTTTCGTTCTTCCTGGTCCAGAAGCTGATCCACGAGACCCGTGGCAAGGAACTGGAGGCGATGGAGGGCTGATAATCCTCCCTCAAAAGGGAGGTGTCGGCTCGAAGAGACGACGGAGGGGGAAGTCCCGCAAACCCTGCCCACTTCCCCCTCCGGCCTTCGGCCACCTCCCCGCTGGGGAGGAGGATTTTGGAATCGCGCAGACGCCCGGGAGCCTGGCTGCCGGGCGTTTTCTTTTGTCTCCACGCAAAATGACACCGGTGGACAAAACCGCGCGGACCGCTAGCTTGCCCTCAACAAGACAAGTGCGCGTTCGGGAGGAACACCATGGTCGACATCAACCGCCGCGGCGCGCTGGGCTCGCTGCTGACCGGCGCGGGCCTGGCCGCCCTGCCCGCTTCGAGCGAAGCCGCGCAGATGGGCCTTCTGCCGTCCAAGGCGACGAGCGGCCCGACCTGGTCCAAGGGGATCGAAGACCAGCGCAAGGCCGACCTGGGCGACGGGACGTTCCTGAACCCGATCCTGGCCGGCGACCATCCCGACCCGTCGATCCTCAAGGACGGCGACGACTACTACATGACCCACAGCTCGTTCGACGCCTATCCGGGCCTGCTGATCTGGCGTTCGCGCGACCTGGTGAACTGGACGCCGGTCACCACCACCCTGAAGACCAACATCGGTTCGGTCTGGGCCCCCGAGCTCTGCAAGCACAAGAGCCGCTACTACATCTACATTCCGGCCAAGCAGCCCAACAACAACACCAGCTACGTGATCTGGGCCGACAGGATCGAAGGTCCGTGGTCCGAGCCGATCGACCTGAAGCTGCCCCGCTACATCGACCCCGGCCACGTCGTCGACGAGAAGGGCGAGCGCTGGCTGTTCCTGTCCGGCGGCGACCGCATCAAGCTGGAGCCCGATGGCCTGTCGACGGTCGGCCAGCCCGAGCACGTCTATGATCCGTGGCGCTATCCCGACACCTGGGACGTCGAGGGCTTCTCGCCCGAAGGCCCCAAGGTCATGCGCAAAGGCGAATACTTCTACCTGGTCACCGCCGTGGGCGGCACGGCCGGCCCGCCGACCGGTCACATGGTCATCGTGGCCCGCGCCAAGTCCCTGGCCGGGCCTTGGGAGGACCATCCGCGCAATCCGATCGTCCGCACCGTCGACAACAGCGAAAAGTGGTGGTCCCGCGGCCACGCCACCCTGGTCGAGGGCCCGACGCCCGGCGACTGGTGGACCGTCTATCATGGCTACGAGAACGGCTATTACACGCTTGGCCGCCAGACCCTGCTGGCCCCGGTGACCTGGACCGCCGACGGCTGGTTCGAGGTCGGCGGCGGCGATCTCAGCCAGCCGATCAAGAAGCCAAAGGGCGGCAAGCCCGGCCCGCACGGCATGGCCCTGTCGGACGACTTCACCGCCGACAAGTACGGCGTGCAGTGGAACTTCTTCGATCCTGGCCCCAACGAGCAGCAGCGTATCAGCCGCGCCGGCGGCGTCCTGATCCTGAAGGGCGCAGGAGAGGCGCCGTCCAGCGGCGCGCCGCTGATCTTCGTCACCGGCGACCAGGCCTATGAGATCGAGTGCGAGATCGAGGTCGATCCCGAGACTCGCGCCGGCCTGATCCTGTTCTACGACCGCCAGCTCTATTGCGGCCTGGGCTTCGATGCGAAGGCGTTCGTCACCCACCAGTACGGCATCGAGCGCGGGCGTCCGGCGAACCCGCACGGCTCGAAGATGCTGATGAGGCTGCGCAACACCCGCCACATCGTCGCCTTCCACACCAGCGGCGACGGCGGCGAGACCTGGCGTCGCTTCGACCGGGGCATGGAGGTCAGCGGCTACCACCACAACGTCCGCGGCGGCTTCCTGATGCTGAAGCCGGGGATCTACGCGGCGGGCAAGGGTTCGGCGCGGTTCCGGGGGTTTAAGTATCGAGCGTTGGATTGAGCGCGCGCGTTCGCCATTCACCGCCTTCGAAGCCAATAGCTCGCCGTCCTGGGCCTTGTGCCCAGGACCCATGCCGGCGGTGAGCTGTGAGCTCGAAGTGAGCTGAGGCTGAACGACCCAGCTCGCCGATCTAACTTGGCGAAAGCGGAACGATGGGTCCTGGGCACAAGGCCCAGGAAGGCAGAA
>NZ_DATFAV010000222.1:0-25413 GCF_035254145.1 Caulobacter sp.
GCCACGGGGGTGGGCCTCTGCATCGGCAGCTCGCTACAAGTTCTGACAGGTGATTCCGACCCGGCTCCGGCGGTCATGGAGCATTCGGGGTTCGTCTGGCTCTACCGACTGGCCAAAGAGCCTCGCAGGCTGTGGCGCCGATATATGCGAGGCTTCTACGGGCTAGGCCTCGCGCTGCGCGACGCCGCGGCGTTCAGGCTTGGGCTGAGACGGGCGCGCGCCGATGCCTGACGGCCACGTCCAGCGTCGACACGTCCTGGAGGCGTGGCGCGCCGAGCGGCACGCACAGCGTGACGCCGCGCTGGCGCGTCTGGATGGTCGCACGTCGCTGTGGTCGGGCGTCGTGCTGGTCTTGATGCTGCTCTTCATGATGATCGGGCCAGAGCCCTATACGCACCAGGTGACGGTCGACGCCCTCTCGGGCGGATCCCTCACCTCGCCGCTCAACCGGATGGTCTGGCTGGTCATCCTGACGCTCACCGTCCCCATCATCTGGGTGAGGCGCAGCGAATTCCTGGCCCTGGGCCTGCGCGTCTGGCCCTTGCTGCTACTGTTCGTCTGGTTCGGCGCGACCACGCGCTGGGCGATCGACCCCGTCGCCTCGGACCGACGCTACATCCTCTACCTGATCAATCTCGTGGTCGGCATGGCGTTGGCGGCGGGCCTGCATGAGGCGCGCCGGATGCACGCGGCGCTGGCGACAGCCTGCGCGATCATCATCCTCATCGACCTGTTCTCGTGGGTCGCGATGCCCGCCAAGTCGATGACCGACATCGGCCTGGCGGCCATCCACAATCACAAGAACACTCTGGGCTCGGTGATGTTGCTGTCAGCCTTGGTGATCACGCCCTACGTCTTTTTTGGACGTGATCTCAAGACGCGGATCTTCTGGATCGCCATGTTCGGCGGCTGCCTTGCGCTCCTCGTCGCCAGCAAGTCGAAGACGAGCCTCGCGATCGTGCTGGCGACCGTTATCCTGACGCCCGTCCTGCTGGCCTGCCTGCGGCTTCGCTCGGGCGCGCTGCTGGCCGCGGGGGCTTTCGCCGTAATGTCGGTGCTGGCCTTGGCGTTCTCGTGGATCGTCTGGTGTTACGCCAGCGCTCTGGACCCGCTCTACCCCTTCCGCGAGCTGACCTTCACGCGCCGCACGGACGTGTGGATGTTCGCGCTCGGCCAGTTCGTGCAGCATCCCATCACGGGCCAGGGCTTCGCTTCGTTCTGGGACGTCGATCCCAGCGTTCAGCCCAGCCTGCAAACCGGCATGTGGTTCGCTCAGTCGACCTACACGAACCAGTCCCACAACGGCTATTTCGACCTCTTGGTGACGACAGGCGCTCCTGGCCTCATTGGAGCGCTGTTCCTGCTGCTGCGCTGGATGACACGGGGCCTGGGATTGGTGCGCGAATGCCTGCGGGCGCATGACCTGGACAGCCGTCTCGCCCTGCCTCACGCGCTCTTTCTGGGCGTCTTTCCGCTGATGTTCTTCGCGCACAACTTCATGGAAAGCAGTTATTTCACGGCCAATTCCATGTTCGGGATCATCATCCTGCTGGTCGGGATCGACATCGACATGCGTCACGCGACACCCCTTGCCCCGTCCCTATCGCGCGTTAGTTCCCACGCGGAGCCGATCGCCGCCGCGCGGTCATGATCGAGACGAGGATGAAACTCATGGCCGCCAGCTCGATCAGCTGACCCACGGCGGTGCCGACGATCGCGCCGGCCGGCCCCATGCCCCGCATGATCAGCAGAATGGCCGCGGCGGCCGCGAGCGAGGCGGCGGTATTGGCCAAGGCGAGAGGCTTGAAAGCCCGCAAGACCTGCAAGCCCGTGCTCACGACGGTCTGGCCCAGGGTGATCGCGGCGCTAACGCCCCACAACGCCGCCATCCACCCTTCGGCGACATATTTCCCCCCGAACAGATGGAGAGCCAGGACAGGCCAGGCGAAGTGCAAGATGGCCGTCCAGAGCGCGGCGATCACCAATCCGCCCCCGCCCGCGACCATCAGGCCCCGCGCAAATGCGCCCCACTCCTCGCGGTCGCGACGCCGCGCCAGATCGTTGCGGGCGACCATGCTCCACGACACCGCGAGCAAGGGGATAGGCCTGAGCAATTGCTGGGTCGCCGATAGCGCCGCCAAGGCCGCCGCGCCGAACCATCCGGCGACGATGAAGACATAGAAACGGCTCAGCAGTTCGGTGCTCGACACGCCCAGGAACACCCACGCCGACTGCTTGGCGTAGCCGGCGTAGGTCGCAAGGCCGCCCGGCTGAAACAAACGCCCCTGACCTCGCAAGGCCCATACCGCGCTCGCGCCGCCACTGACCGCGTAGGCCACACCCAGACGCCACAGGACGCCGTCGGCGTAGAGCGTCTCGCCGCGCAAGAGGGCCGCGCCCAGGAGCGTCACCACCAGGGCGAAGACCAACGCCGTCTGGGCCGCCGCCAGACCGGGACGCCCTCGCGAGAAAGCCAGGGCTCTCACATATTGCTGCAGCAGATAGGCCGGAACGAACAGCGCCGCGGCCGGCGCTCCATAGAGGCTGCCAGCGCCGCGCCAGGCCAGCGTTGCGCCGAGACAGGCCAGACCGACGACGACAAGGAAGATCAGATTGACGCCGTGCATCAGACGCTCGACCGACGGCCGTCTTGGGTCGCTCGGCGCCAGGGCCTGCAAGTGGCACACGGTCAGGGCGTTCTGCAGGCTGGACAGCACGAAGCCGCAGGACGCCCAGAATACAAACGCCCCGTAGTGATCAGGCGCCACGAAGCGGATCAGCAGCAGGTTGACGCCGAAGTTGAGCAGGGACCACAGCGCCTGCTCGAAGGCGGAGATCAGATAGCGGGACATCCGTCTCCCCGGTCCGTCGCTTCGACTAGTAACGTGAGCCGCGGTTGATGTTGTAGTTGAAGTTGAAGGGCAAGATCCCCTTTACGTACTGCTGCACGAAGCGATCGACCTCCGCGATGGCGCTGCGGGGCACGAAGACCAGGTCGCCGGGCAGAACGGCGAAGTCGTCGCCGCCCCTTCCGTGCAGATTGTCGGCCACGTCGATCGTCCGCATCAGCAGGCGCGAGTCTCCCGGTCGCTGCCGGATAACGACGACGCGACCGGTCTTGGCCGTTTCCTGGAAACCACCCGCGGACATCACGGCCTGGGCCACCGTCAGGCGTCCCTTGATCGTCTTGACGCCAGGATCGCGGACCTCTCCGCCCACATAGATCTGCGAGGCGCCGTAGCCGGCCACCAACGTCTCCACCTGTGGAACGCGAAGCACCGTGGCGTAGGCGCGGCTCAAAAGGGCGTTGGCCTCCTCGGCGGTCAAGCCGGCGACATCCTGTGCGCTGATCAACGGGAAGACGCCACGACCGTCCGGCCCGACGACGATGTTGGCGTTGAGATCTGGATTGACCACGAACCGTAAGGCCAGCTCATCGCCCGGTCCGATCCGATAGCGATAGTCCTCGCTGGTCCAGGACGCGAAGACCGCCCCGGCTCCAGCATCCCCTTGAGCCACCGTCGCGCGCTCCCCACCGGCGGGCGCCGAAGCGCAGCCGGCGACCGTCAGAAGGACGGACAGCGAGGCGAAACGGATCCAGGCGAACAAGGCGATCTCCAGGGCGCGCAATGGCGCGGCGTTGGTAAACGAAGGTGGACCGGGGCGAGTTAGGAATTGGTTGCCGCCGCCATTCCCAGATGCGGCAAATTGCAGCGCTTCGCCACATGGAAGCCATTAGATAACAAAGGTTTTCGGCAGAATATCCCCTTTATGGGGTTCGGCCTTGAGCCCACTCACCCTGACGTCAGTCTTTAATTAAGAGAGCCCAGCTATCGACGGACTAGTCGCCGCACCCAGGCGGCCCGAGGATCGAAGCCCCCCGCCGAGATGAACACCGCGGTGATAGAGCAAGGCGCTTACGCCCCGGGTGGCCAAGGGCGTATCCGCTCGCCCTTGACGATCCGAGAGCTGCTGACTCCCGTCTTCTACTATCGGGTCGCCGCGCTGGTGAGCTTCCTCATTCCCGTAGCTATCGCCGTGGTGGCCATTTGCCTGGCCCAGCCGATTTACACCGCCCAGTCGCGCCTGCTGATCCTGCTAGGCGACGACTACGTATTTCGCAGTGACGTCGATGGCGCGGCGCAGGGCCTAAGCTTCGATCGCGCCCAGATCGTCCAGGCCGAGATCCAGATTCTGTCGGCCAAGGAACTTCGCGTTCAAGCCATCCGCAAGACCGGACTCGCCCACGCCTATCCCGCCCTGGCCAATGAGCCCCATGGTATCGAGAAAGCCGCCGAGCAGCTCTCCAAGGACCTGGTCATCACTAACATTCCGCAGTCGAACGTCATCGAACTGAACCTGCGCAATCGCGACTCGCAGGCGGCGGCTGATCTCCTGAACACCTTGGTCAAGCTGTACATCGAGCGACGACGGCTGATCTTCGAACAGTCCGACCTTTCGCTGGTCAATGGTCAGCGCGATCAGCTGAACAACCGCCTGGCCGACGTCGAGGCCAAGCTGCTGGACTTCTCGGTCCAGCACGGCTTTGGCGACTACCCCACCGAGTTGGCGACGATCCAGAACCAGCAGGCTTCGCTCGCCAGCCAGATCCAGGTGCTGGATCAGCAGTTGGCCGCCCGCAGCGGCCGCGTCTCGGTGCTGTCCAAATGGCTCAAGTCGTCGCCGCCGGAGGTGGAAATCTCCAACGACCGCGGCCGCTCGCAGCAGTTGGAGGACCTCACTCGCAGCCTGCTCGACCTGCAGAACCAGCGCCGTCAGGCCGCCGCGCGCTATGTGGAAGGCTATCCACTGATCGTCGACCTCGATCGCAAGATCGCCGAGGTCCAGGCCCAGATCCGCGCGGCCCCTCCCCAGCAGGTGGTCGCGGTGCGCCACGGCGTCAATCCGGTTCGTCAGCAACTCGACACCGAATTGGCCGACAGCGTCGGCGACCTGACGGGTCTGCGCCTGGCCCGCAGCCAGGCCGCCCGCGATCTTCAGGTCGTGACCCTTCGACTGGCGGAACTGGTGAAGATTGGTCCCGAATATCGGGAACTGGTGCGCCAGCGCTCCATGCTGGAAGCCGGATTCGCCGACATCGCGAAGCGATCCCAGGCCACGGGCCTGGCCGATACCCTGGCCAAGGCCAAGGCCAATGTCCGTATCGTCCAGGCCGCCGACCCGCCGGTGAAGGGTTCGAGCGGCCGCATGGTCCTGCTGCTGGCCGGGCTGGCGTTCGGGGTCGTCGCGGCCGTCACGGTCATCGTGGTGTCCGCCGCCTTTTCCGACGTGATGATCACGCCGCGCGACGTCGAACAGAAACTGGACATTCCGGTCGTGCTGACCGTCTCGGCCAGCGAGCACGCCGCGCCGCGCCGTCCGCCCCAGGGTGGTTCCGGCGTCCGGAGCGCATTCCTCGGCTACGACGAGGCCAAGCTGGTCCTGCGCCTGCTGTCCAGCGTCGCGCCGGGACCGGGACGCGTTCTGCAACTGGTCGCCGCCAATGGCGGAGAAGGCGTCTCCAGCCTACTGATGGATCTTGCCGTCACGACCGCCAAGGCCAACGCCAAGCGCGTGCTGCTTGTGGACATCGAGCCCAGCGTCGACCTGTCCGCCATCGAGGTTCTCGCCAAAAGCGGCGTGAGCCTCTCGCATGTGGCCGCCGATCGGATCGGCGTGAAGGGCTTGCCGCTGCACGTCACCCTGCCCATGGGCGTGGGATCGCATGCGATGAGCGAGACGCAGTGGGAGACCTTCTTCCGCGAGGCCCGTCAGCACTACGACGTCATCCTGGTGGACAACCCCGCCTTGGAGCGTTCCTCGGCCAGCCTGATCGTGGCGCCGCTCGTCGATATGACCTTGGTCGTGATCGAAGCCGAAGCCACCCGGGCCGCCGTTGCGCGCAACATGATCGAGCGCATCGAGTCCGCCACCGGAGAGGTGACGGGCGCGATCCTCAACAAACGCGGCTTCTACATTCCCCGAGCCATCTATTCCTGGCTCTAGCGCGAAGGCCAGCGAAGCGGACGCCAAAGCCACCCGCGCTCACTGTCGCCGCGCTCACTGTCGCCCAAGTGTCATCCTTGCTGGGTAAGGAGCTTTGGGCGTCGAGCCTCAAGTCGCTTCTCAGGCATGCCCTCCCGTTTTCCCCACCGCGTGCTCGGGCTTCTCATGCTGACGGCGCCGTGCGGGGCGCTTGCGACGCCGATCACCCTGGGCGACAGCCTCAATCGGCTCGCGGCAGAACGCGATGTGCTCATCTTCTTTCCCCCGGACCTGGTCGCCGATCGCACAGGGCGGCCGACGCCTCGCGCCGCGTCGACGCGACACGCCATCCAGCTGCTCCTCGCCGACGCGCCCGCGCGGGTGCGAGAAGTTCGACCAGGCGTCTTTGTCGTGGAACGCGCCAGTCCCGTCTCGCCAGCCCAACCGGCGTCCGGGGCCGCGCTGGCGGAGACGACGGATGTCGACGCGCTTGTCGTGACCGCGCCCTACGCCGCCAGTCTTGATCGTTCCCTCGCCGTGAAGCGTTCGGCCGCCTATCAGCTCGACGCCGTCAGCGCGGAAGATATCGCCCGGCTGCCAGCCGGAAACGCGGCCGAGGCGCTGCAGCTCGCGCCGGGAGTCAGCCTGGAGCGGCACCGGGGCGTCGGCCTCTATGTCAGCGTCCGGGGCCTGGGACCGCAGTTCCAGAACGTGCTGCTGAACGGCCGCCCCGTCGCCCTGAACGATCTGGTCGAGAACGGCGGATTCCGGGGCCGACAGTTCCGCTTCGAGGTGCTGCCCGCCGACGTCATCGACCAGATCGAGGTCGTCAAGACCACGACCGCCGACATGGACGAAGGCGCCCTGGGCGGCGACATCGACGTGCGGACTTTCAAGCCGCTCGATCGCGGTAGACGCTCCGTTCTGTCTGCAAGGCTGTCTCAGGGCCGATCCGGCCGGACCGATCCGTCGATCTCGGGCGTATGGAGCTGGATCGACACCAGTGACCGCCTCGGCCTGCTGGCCGGAGGCGTCGTCGAGCGGCGAAGGATTCGCAATGACCGCCTCTACCAGACCGGCTGGAACCTGGATCGCTTCACGTCCGTGCTGGGATCGGGCCTCTACACTCCGACCCGGACGCGGCCGACCGTCGAGCTGGAAGACCGTCGGATGGCGTCCGGCGACATCACCTTGCAGTGGCGGCCGACAAGCGCCCTCAGCCTGGACTTCGACCTTCTGGCGACGCGACTGGACGCTCACTACGATGAGTATGGTCTGGACATCTACCCGGACGATCCGTCGGTCTCGAGCCCGCGCTTCGTCGCCGGGACGCAGGTGATCAAGGGCGACACCGTCCAGGCCGGGACAATCGACAATGTCCGGTGGATGGCCTCCCATGAGATCAGCCTGAACCGCCACGATTTGGTCGCCCTGGGCGGCCACGGGCGATGGACTTCGGGCGCATGGACGCTGGACGGCGACTGGGGCTATTCGCGGGCCCGCAGCTATCATCCCGACGGACGGGGCACGGTGCGGGCCCGGGCGGCCTTCTTTGCGCCGCTGACCTACGACTTCAGCCACGGCCTGGCCGGCGGCCCGGACCTGCGGACCAGCGTCGACTATACGAACCCAGCGAATTTCGTAGGCCAGTCGTTCGACTACACCTTCAAGGATTCCCGCGACCTCGACGAGACCGCCAGGCTGGACCTGAAGCGGCCCATCGGCGCGTTCGACCTTTCACTGGGTGTCGAGAGCCACCGGCGCTCGCGTGACTATCGTCGGCGCGACTGGACGCTGGACAATCTGGTCGGCCAGCCGCTGGTCGGCCTTGGATCATCCGCCCATGGTTCGACGCCGTTCGCGGACTTCCTGTCGGGCGTCGGCTCGGACCTCCCTCGGCGCTGGGTCGCGCCGAACGCCCGGGCGTTTTACGACCTGCTCTACACGCCAGCGGTCGCCACCCGACCGCCCACGGCGGCGGATCTGCGCAACTCGTTCGTGGTGGAGGAGAAGATCCGGTCCGCCTACGCCCGCCTGGACTTCAAGGGCGGCGCGTTCGGCCGACCGATCGACGGCAATATCGGCCTGCGTTTCGCGGCCACCCGACAGGTCTCCAAGGGCGTGTTGTCCAGCGGATCCGATCCCCTGCCGGCGGAGTGGCGCAAGACCTACGGCGACTGGCTACCCAGCGCCAACCTGAAGGTCGAACTCACGCAGAGCCTCTATCTGCGCCTAGCCGCCTCGCGCGTGGTCAGCCGGCCAAACGTCGTCGACAACGCCCCGCGCATCACCATCGCCCGCGACACCCCGACGGCGAACGGCGGCAATCCTGAACTGGACCCGTTCCTCGCGACCCAGCTGGACGCCTCGCTCGAGTGGTATTTCGCCGCCGGCGGCGCCGTGACCCTGGCGACCTTCGACCGGCGGCTGGACGACTACATCACCGCCCAGAACACCTTCATCGAGGTTCCGGGACGCGGCCAGGTGCTGCTATCGACCAATGTCAATGGCGGGCAGGCGCGCATCCAGGGCCTGGAGCTGACCTTCGGCCGGACGTTCCGTGACCTGCCCTCGCCTTTCGACGGCCTGGGCGTGCAAGGGGCGGCGACCCTGGTGCGCAGCCAGGCCAACTATTTCGCCGGCGACCGGGTGATCCGCAACGCTCTCCTGGGCCTGTCACGCGCCACCTATAGCGCGGGGGTCTTCTACGAGAAGGGGCGGGGTTCGATGCGGCTAGGCTACAACTGGCGGGGTTCGTACCTGACCTCGATCGGCAGCTCGATCACCGCGCCAGCGACCGCGGCTCCGTTCGGCTCACTGGATGGCGCGGCCTCCTGGCGGCTGGATGGCCGCACGACCTTTTCGCTGGAGGGCGTCAATCTGACCGACGCCCGCCGCTACGTCTATGGCGAGACCCGGGATCAGCCGATGGAGATCCATCGCTGGGGCCGGTACCTGTCGGCGAGGATGAGATGGGCGTTCTGACCTTCCCCAGCGCGGCGGGCGCCCGCGCCGATCTCCCCGACGGTCCGAGCGACGCCGTCGAGGCCAGCCCGCCGATGCCGGCGCCGCGGTTCGAGGCGCTGGTGTCACGCTACCGTCGCCCCCTGCTGCGCTTTTTCCAGCGCCGGTCGGTCGGGGTCGAGGACGCCGAGGACCTGACCCAGGAGGTCTTCATGCGGCTGTCGCAACGGTTCTCGCGCCTGCATTGGGGCAACCCCGACGGGCTGGTGTTTACGGTCGCTTCCAACGCCCTGGTAGATCACGAACGCCACCAGCGCGCCCGCCGGCGCGAGCGCCACGTCGAGGTCGACCCCACCCTCCCCGCTGACGAGCCCACCGCCGAAGCGGCCCTGGCGGGCCGTCAAAGACTGGCCCGGCTGGTGGCGGCTCTGGACGACCTGCACCCTAACGCGCGCGCGGTCTTCGTGCTGTGCCGGTTTGAAGGCCTCACCCAGGTCGAGGCGGCGGCGCGCCTCAACCTGTCGCTCAGCGCCGTCGAGAAGCACATGATGAACGCTCTGGCGCATCTGCGCGAAGCCATCGAGGTTCCGCATGACGCCTAGCGACGACATGGATCCCCGCCGCCTGTTGGCGGCCAGCCTGACACGGCCGCTGACCGTGGCCGAGCAAGCCGTGGTGGACGCCTGGGAGGCGGATTCCGCCGAGGCGCGCGAGGAGATCGCTCGCACCCGCGAGGTATGGCTGGCCATGGGCCTCGCCGCCGAGGACCCCGCCGTGCGCGTCATGCGCCGCAGCGCCCGCCACGAGGCGCGGCTGGAGCGTCGCGATAGCCAGGCTCGATATATGACGCGCGGTGGAGCGGCGGTGACGCTCGTCCTCTCCCTAGCCGCCGCCCTGATCGTGGGCGTGGTGCTGACGACCCAGCCCCAGGTCCAGACCTACGTCGCCCCCCGGCATGAACCAGCCCGCCTGACCCTGGCCGATGGCAGCCACGTGGTGTTGAGTCCCGGTGGTCGCCTGACCACGCGCTTCACCCACGGCGCGCGCGACGTGATCCTGGAGACCGGAGACGGCTTCTTCGAGGTGACCCACGACAAACATCGGCCGTTCGCGGTCGCCGCGTCGGGCCGGATCCTGACGGTGCTGGGCACTCGATTCAATATCGCGGGCGGCCGGACCCTGACGGTGTCGCTGGTCCAGGGCTCGCTGCGGGTCAGCCAGCCTGGCGCACCGAGCGTGCTGCTGGTCCCCGGCCAGCGCTATATCGGCGCCTCGGGGGTCGGCGGCGTCGCGCGGGCGGGCGATGTAAAGAGCGATGCGGCCTGGACCGACGGTCGGGTGGCGCTGACCAATGTCAGCCTGGACGAGGCGGCCGAACGTCTGTCGCGCGCGTCTGGGCGACGGGTCGAGCTGACCGATCCGGCCCTGGCTCGGCTAAGGCTGTCAGGTTCGCTGCGGGTCGATCGGATGGATGATGTCGGCGCGGCCCTGGAGGCCCTACTGCCGGTGCGCGCGCGGAGCACGGCCGAGGGCGACCTGATCGTATCACCGGCCGCCAGGTCATCCGCCTCCGGATAAAATCCAGACTTTTCAACAGGATCGTCGCAAATAATTCATCGATCCAGGACTGAGGGCCGTCGTGTGCTCTTCCGTTCTTCTGCCCTGACCCGCGCCTCCCCGCGGGCTCAGCAAAGATCGGGGGATAGATGTCCAGTTCGAAGTTCCCGCCCGCGCGCTGCGCGGGCGCCGTCGCCGTCCTCGCCTTCGCCGCCTTGGGCGCGAACCCTACGCTCGCCGCCGACAGCGCCGCGGCGACGCCAGCCGCCGAGCCGGCCGACTCGGTCGACGCCGTCATCATCACCTCGTACGGCAAGAGCCTGCAGGCCGCCGCCCAACTGAAGCGCTCGGCCGAGTACGGCCTGGACGCCGTCAACGCCGAAGACATCGGCAAATTCCCGACCCGCAACGCCGCCGAAGCCCTGCAACTGGTCACCGGCGTCACCATCGACCGTCAGCGCGGCGCCGGTCTGTATGTCAGCGTCCGGGGCCTGGGCCCGCAGTTCCAGTACACCGAGCTGAACGGCCGCTCGATCGCCGTCAACGACCTGATCGAGAACGGCGGCGCCAAGGGCCGCCAGTTCCGCTTCGAGGTGCTGCCCGCCGAGCTGATCTCACAGATCGAGGTCGTGAAGAGCCCGACCGCCGACATGGACGAGGGCGCTCTGGGCGGCAACATCAACATCAAGACCTTCAAGCCGTTCGACCTCGGCAAAAAGGCCGCCTTCTCGGTCCGCGAGACCTATAACGACGTGCGCAAGAAGGCCGACCCGTCGGTCTCGGGCCTGGGCAGCTGGACCAACGCCGACAACACCCTCGGCATCCTGGCCTCGGGTATGTACGACGAGCGCCACGTGCGCAACGACCGCCTCTATCAGGTCGGCTGGAACCTCGATCGGTTCAAGTCGGTGCTGGGCACGGGCTTCTACACCCCCTCGCGCACCCGCCCGACCATCGAGACCGAGCACCGCAAACTCTACTCAGGGGCGGTCTCGGGCCAGTGGAAGCCGAACGGCGACTTCCAAACCGACGTCGACGTGCTCGTCACCCGTCTGGACGTCGACTACGACGAGTTCGGCCTCGACATCTATCCGGACGACAGCACCTTCGCGACACCGCAGTTCGTGGCCGGCAGCCAGAAGGTCGTCGGCGACACCGTGGTGGGCGCGACGATCAACAATGTCCGCTGGATGGCCTCGCGCGAGACCAGCCTGAACCGCCACGACCTGGCGGTCTTCGGGATCAAGCAGGCCTGGACGCCGGGGGCCTGGAGCTTCAACGCCGAGTACGGCTATTCGCGCGCCCGCAGCTACCACCCGGACGGCAAGGCCACGACGCGCGACCGCATCGCCTTCTTCGCGCCGCTGACCTACGATTTCTCGCGGGGCTACACGGCGATCCCGCAACTGACCACCACGGTCGACTACACCAACCCGGCTAACTTCGTCGGCCAGGCGTTCGACTACACCTGGAAGGACTCGCGCGACACCGACGAGACGTTCCGTCTAGACGGCTCGCGGGTGTTCTCGGGCTGGTTCACCAAGCTCGCGTTCGGCGCCGAGCAGCACAACCTGAACCGCACCTATCTGCGTCGCGACTGGGTGCTGAACGACATCCTGAACGTACCGCTAACGACGCTGGGCTCCAGCTTCTACCAGACGATGCCCTATTCCGGCTTCCTGTCGGACTTCCCGGGCGCCACGCCGCGCACCTGGGTCACGCCCACCAGCGACGCCTACTACAACAAGCTCTATACGGCGACCGTGGCGGCCCAGCCCTGGTCGGCGGCCGACCTGCGCAACTCGTTCATCGTCGACCAGAAGATCCACAGCGCCTATGTGCGCGGCGATTTCAAGTTCGACGTCGGCGCCCTGCCGGTCAGCGGCAACGTGGGCGTCCGCTACGCCGAGACCAAGCAGTTGGCCTCGGGCACGCTGACCAGCGGCTCGACCCCGGTGCCGGTCGGCTATCTGAAGGAATACAAGAACTGGCTACCCAGCCTGAACGTCAAGGTCGAGCTGCGCGACGACCTGATCGCCCGCTTCGCCGCCTCGCGCGTCGTCAACCGTCCGAACGTCACCGATAGCGCCCCCCGCATCAGCGTCAGCCGCGACTCGCCGACGGCTTCGGGCGGCAACCCGGACCTCGATCCGTTCCTGGCCGACCAGTACGACGTCTCGCTGGAATGGTACCCAGCCCCGACCACGGCCGTGACCGGCGCGATCTTCGTCAAGAAGATGGACGACTACATCACGGCCCAGAACACCACGATCCAGGTGCCGGGCCGCGGCGACATCCTGCTGTCGACCAGCGTCAACGGCGGCGACGCCGAGGTGAAGGGGTTCGAGGCGGCCTATAACCAGCAGCTGTCATTCTTGCCCGAGCCGTTCGACGGCCTGGGCGTGCAGGCCTCGGTCACCCTGGTGGACAGCAAGGCGAACTACTTCGCTGGCAACCGTCAGATCAAGGACGACCTCGTGGGCCTGTCCAAGCGCAGCTACAACTTGGTCGGCTACTACGAGAAGGGTCCGATCAGCGCCCGCCTCGGCTGGTTCTGGCGTTCGCGTTATCTGTCGTCGATCGGCAGCACCACGACGGCCCAGTCCTATGTCGACGCCTACGGCTCGCTGGACGGCTCGCTCTCGTACCAGATCACCCCGCAGTATGCGGTGACGCTGGAGGGGTCGAACCTCAGCAACGAGATCCGCTACCTGTACGGCAAGTCCAAGGACCAGCCGATGGAAATCTATCACTGGGGCCGCACGGTCTCTCTGACGCTCCGCGGCAAGTTCTAAGCCCTTCCCCGAACGTCCTCCCTCGAGAGGTCGTCACCTAGCGCGGGCCGGTCACACCGGTCCGCGCCCTTCTCTTTGTAAGATCGGTGGATGTCGCCGTCGAGATTTCGAGACTGATCGTTCTCGGCCTATCCGCGAACAGCGCTGATCAGACGGCGCAGAATTCCAGCCAGACCTGGTGCAGGTCGCTTCGCATATCACTGGCCAGCGCGGCGCGGCCGTTGATGACCACATAGGGCTGGAACTCGGCCTCGGTTCCCAATTGAACCTCGCCGCAAACGGCGACGCGGCCCTGGCGATGCTCGATGTGCTCGTTGCGGAAGCTGACGTTGTCCCAGATTTCCAGTTGCCGCTTCACCGTCCATTGCGCGCCGCCCAGCTCCATCTGGCGGATGCGCGGCAAGGCTAGCGGGGTCTCGATCTGGGCGGACTTGGCGCTGGGGTGGTAGCCAACGGCCATGAGGCCGACAAAAGCCAGCAGGATCAGATAGGGCGCGCTCGAGCGATGGATGGGCGTCGGTGTCGCCGGTCCTCGCACCACATTTCCGACCATGGGAAATCTCCGCCTCTCGTCAGGCCGCCTGAGCAAATCGAGAGCGGCTCGCGTAGAACGTCGTTAACACAGCTTCACCAGAAGAACCAACGGAAGCCTCCCCAAAACTAGGAGGGACAGGCGAGGTCACACACCCTGGAGTATATTCCGAAACCATTCTCGCGGCTGATACGAGCGCTCAACCCAACTCTATTTTCGAGAACGTCGTTCTTCGCGCGCCAAAACATCGGCGCTTCGTCGCGCCTGCCGTTCTTTCGAGCATGAGAATTAGCGCTTGCGGACCGTCGTTGGCTTTTCACGCCGCTCCTGGGCCGCGATCTGGGTCAGGATCAGCAGCGATGATGAATAGTAGTCCTCGCCATCGATCGACGCCGTCGAAGCCCGGCCGGTAAGCGCCAGATCAGCGACGCTGGCCATGCCGACCGAGGCGGCGAACGGCGCCACTTCGCCCGTGCGCACGTCGATCCAGGCCGGCGCGGGCTTGCCCGCCGTACGGAACGACGCCCACCAGCGCTTGACGGGATCCAGCGTGGCGTCGCCGCAACGGCCCGACCAGCATAGATAGAGCGGAACCCGGACCGCATCGAAACCAAACCTTGGGGGGCGATCCGGGTCGGTCCACATGGCGCCGGCCCCGTCCACGCGCACCCAGTCCACGGGCAAGTCCGCCGCGCCGAAGCGGGCGTCGCGCAGGGCCCGCAGCGCCTGGTCACGAACGCTCGGCCACTGCGAGCGCGGCTCGCGCGCGGCGAAGGCGTCGAGGGCTGGCATGATGGCGTAAGAAGGGTTGATGATCAGACCGTCGGGATGAACGAAGCCGTCCATCCCTGGCGCCAGAAGGGTGCGGTCGCCCTGGCGCACCAGGAGCTTGCCCAGGATGGCCTTGCGGATCTCGACGCTCGCCTGAACATATTCGGGCCGTCGCCAACGCTCGCCGCCGCGCAGCAAGGCCCAGGCGATCAGCAGATCGCCATCGAGAGCATTGTTGGGATCGCCGACATGCAGATCGCCGGCCGGTTCGTACCGCCAGCGGAACAACCTGGTGTCGGGACGAGACAAGGTTTTGTCCGTCCAGGACCAGAGCTTCTTGAAGGTGTCCGGGTCGTCATAGGCGGTCGCCATGACCATCGCGAACCCCTGCCCTTCGGAATGGCTGATGTTCCCGTTGCCGGTGTCCACGACGCGTCCTTCAGGCAGGACGAAACGCGTCTTGTACGCCACCCAGTTGGGCGGCGACGGCGCGGCGGCGCATGCGCTCAGGGTCACCGCCTGCAAGGTCAGGGCGGCGATCAGCAGCAAGGCCGCCCGCCTAGAGCCCATAGGAGAATTCCAGCACGTCGTCCGAACCGCCTTCGCGATGCGTGGCCGTCATTTCCGGACGCCCGCCCTGGCTTTGCAGCCAGATCGTGTAGACGCCCTCGAGAATGGCGGCGAACGCGCGACGCCAGTGGCCGCTCGGATCGTCGAGATGCAGCCCAGGATAGGCGCGATGGCGGATGGAGATCGCGCTGTCGCCCAGGGACAGGGCGACGAAACCCCAGTCCAGCTCCGCCAGCACCGTGTTCAAGGACACTTCCAGCTCATCCAGGGTCTTGACCGCCGGCAAGGCGACCTCACGCGAAACGCGAAGGCCGATCTGCCGGTAGAAGCCCCAGGCCTCCTCGGCGCTGAAGTTCTCGAACAGTTCGTCGGCCATCGCCAGGAGAACGGCGCGCCATTGCGGGCTGAACTGCCGCGCGGCCAGGTAGCGGAGCTCGGCGTCGACGACCTTCGAGGCTTCAGGCGCTGCCCGGGATGAGAGACTCTTCAACATCCGTTGTTCCTATTGGCTAGTCAGGATCCGCCGCAGGTAGAAGCGGAACTTGTACTCATTGTAGATCCCAAAGGTGTCGGCCGTGAGCTCGCCGCCCGCGGCCGTGCCGCCCGGGAACTTGTATTCGCCCGAGAACAATCCCGTCAGGCCGATGCCAGTCTTGCTGGCGGAATCGTAACGGGCGAGGATCGTGGAATCCCCTGACGCATAGGACTCAATCGCCTGCTGGGCGGCCGGGTTGTTCGGGAAAATCGGCGCGCTGTCTTCGCTATAGGCCTGAACGCCCACGCTGAAGCCGGCCTTCAGACGCCAGCGCTCGCGCTCCTTGGAATAGGACACCGGCAGGGCCACGCTGACGAATTGCTGCGGGCTGAAATAGCCGCCGTGTCCGAAGCTGAAGAAACGCAGGTTCTTATCATAGGCCTGCATGTTGGCGTTCAGGCCGATCTGCAGCTGATCGCCGTTGCTGTCGATCGGCCGGAAATAGGCGCCGGCGTTGATCTCGTAACCCGTGTTGCTGGCGACGTTGTGGCCGGTAAGCTTTCGATACGCGCCGTCGACATAGGCGCCGGCCGAGCCGAAATTGGCCGAGCCGCCCAGGCTGACGTTGCGCCTGACGACACCGCCCCACTCCACGCCGGTCAGCGGATCGCGATCGCCGGAATAGGCCAGGACGCTGTCGGTCACCGGTCGCTGCTCCACCGTGGCCCGTAGCTGAGCTTCGCCAAGGCCGACCCGGGCGGTCACGCCGCCCGTGAAGTTTGGCCGCATGAAGCCCATCGGCGTGACGCCGGCGTCCAGCGAAATCGGTCCGGTGTCATAGAACAGCGAGACGCCGGCGCCGCTTTGGCTGCGGCTGTCCAGGCTGGGCAGGACGATGACGTTCCCCGCCGCCGTCGCCTCGGCGACCACCAGCGGATTGGTCCCAAGGTTGGCGGTCGCGGCCTCCTTCGGCGCCCCAGCGCTGATGACGATGGGGTTGATCGCCACGCCCAGACGACCGACCCCGAACGGCGAAATCGAGGCGGCGACACGGGTGCTGGCTTCGAACAGGCGGCTGGCGCCCTCCTCTCCGCTGCGCGTGCGCAGGCTGGCCGAACCCTCGATCTGCGGTGCTGTCGACTGGCGCAGGGCGGCGATTTCTCGACTGACCTTGGTCGGCAGTGGCGCGGCGCTGTCAGGTGTCGCGCTGGCCTGGCTCCGCGACGCCGACGCCGCATAGGCGCGGGGCGGCGTGTAAGCGGGGCTCGGCGTCGGCATTGGCGCCAGGGTGGCTGGCGCGCCATAGTTTGGGGCCGCATAGGTCGGCGCGGCGTAGGTCTGCGGAACGGCGGCATAGGTCGACGGCGCAGGGAGGGCCGTGACGTTGGAATTGGCGGGCAAGCTCAGCCCGCCTCCCACGCCGGGGGCGGTCTGCGGCGAGTTGACCGCCGCGCCGTAGCCTGTGTTCGCGCTGGGCGCGGAGCCGTAGGCAGCGTAGGCCGACGGCTGCGCCTGGGCCGGAACGGGCAGTTGCGGCAGGGCCGGCGCCGCCCCGTAGGGGGATGGACCGCCGTAGGCCGCGCCGTAGGCAGGGGGCTGGACGCCGTAGGCCGGGGCCCCATAGGTCGGCGCCTCCACCGCCTGGGCGATGGCGCGGGCGGCGAACGGATTGGGTCCCAAAGCGCCGCCAACGCCGATCGGCGCTCCCGGCTGCAAGCCCTGGCCACGGCCAAGCAGGCTCTGCGCGCGCTCGAACGCCTTGAGAGCGGCGCGCTCGCGGCCGCGCGCCTGCTCCATCTGACCCAGTTGGTAATAGAGCTCCGCGTCGTTTGGCTTAAGAGCGATCGCGCGGCGCAGAAGGCCGTCCGCGCGCGCGTAGTCGCCGGCCCGAACCGCCACCCGCGCGGAGCCCGCCAGGGCGTCGTTGTCGTTGGGGTTGATGGCCAACAAGACATCGTAGGTCTGGGCGGCCTGCTGGGCTAGGTCGCCGGAGTCGTAGAGTCGGGCCAGGGCGGCCAACAGAGCCGGATCGCGCGGGGCGACGGTAAAGCCCTGGGACAGCGTGTCGAACGCCGCGGCGAAGTCGCCCGACAGCCGCTGCCGATCAGCGCGCCGGGTGCTGTAGAGCGCCGCCAGGGTTCGGTATTCTCCTTGCGGGGTCTGTTGGGCCGCGGCGTTGAGCAGGTTGATGGCGGCGGCGTCCTGCCCCGTCTGGGCCAGGACGGCCAGGAAGCCCGAAGCCTCGGACGGCTTGAAGCTGGCGGGCGGCTGGCGGGCGGCTTCAAGGGCCAGGGCCGTGGCCTGATAGCCATCGCCCAGATCGAGCAGGGTCTCGGCGATGCGTCCGCGAACGGCGAAGCTGGGCGAGGTTCGGCCCAGATAGCCTCTCAGCAGAGTGACGCCGTCGACCGTGCGTCCCTGGGCGCCCCAGCGACGCGCCTGCTCGATGGCGCTGAGCGCCTCGACGCGCGCGACCAGGTCCTTGACCGCGCGGGTGCGGCCCGCCTCGGGTACGCGCCGCAGCAGACCCACGGCCTCCTCGTTGCGGCCGCGCGATTCCGAATAGAGCGCCGCGGCCTGCAGGGCTTCCGGATCGCTGGACTGGTAGAGCGGCGCCATCAGCGATTGCGCCTCGGCCTCCTGTCCCTGTTCGGCGAGGAACCGGGCGTAGTCGTAGCGCGACCACGGATTGGACGGATTGGCCGTCAGCGCCGCCGACAGGGCCGCACCGGCGCCGAAGGTGTCGCCGCGTCTTTGCAGCTCGTTGGCCCGAGCGCGCTCGATCGCCGCCCGGGTCTGGCCCGCGGTCGGCCCGGTCAAGGCCGCGGCGACCTGGCTGGCCTCGTCATAGCGGCCCTGATCGGCCAGGGCCTGGGCCAGGCCCGAGATCGCCTCGGGACGTTGCGGCGCGGCGGTCAGCGCCGAACGGAAGGCGGCTTCCGCCTCGGCGGGCCGGCCGAGCGCGGCGATCGCCTGGCCCCAGAGGACCTGGGCCTCGATCCGATCGGGGTTCTGGCCAGCGGCGAGCGGCCTGGCCTCCTGTTCGGCCTGGGCGTAGCGGCCGGCTTCGTAGGCAGCGCGGGCGCGCGCGAGCGTCGAGAAGAATTGCGCCGAACGCAGAGCCTCGCCCCAGCGCTGATCGCCCCCGACGCCACGGCTCGCGCGCCTCAAGAGTTCCTCGGCGTCGGAGAACCGGCCCTGCTGCAAGCGAATGATCCCAAGGCCGCCCGCGGCGTCCAGGTCGCTAGAGCGTTCGCGCAGGGCCTGATTGAAGAGACGCTCGGCCGCGGTGAGGTCCTTGCGCTCCAGCGCCTCGAAGCCGGCGGCGCGAGAAACGCCGCCGGGATCGGGCGGCGCGGCCGGCTTGGCCTCGGCGCGGGCCGGCTGGTTTGGCGGGGCCCCCGCTAGGTCCTGCGACTGTGCGGGAATGGGCGCGTTGGCGCGAGCCTTCAGCTCCTTCTCCAGCGCCGCGACGCGCGGGTCGGTCGGTCCGGTGGCGACGCGCAGCTGACGCGTCCAGCGTTCGCCCGCCACGACATCGCCGTCCTCGAGCGCATAGGCGGCCAGACGCTGCAGGACCTGGGCGTTGTTGGGGCTCTCCCGCAAGGCGCGCTGCAGAGCCTGGGCGCCCAGGTCCTTGCGGCCGCGCTTGCGCTGGCTCGCGGCCTGATTCAGCAGCGCCTGGACCACGCCGCCCTGCGCCGCCGGCTGGCCAACCACCTTCGGTGTCGGCGCCCTGGTCGTCGGAACCAGCGGCGCCGCCGCGGGCTTGTCGGTCGGCAGGCGGGGCTGGACCTGGGCCATGGCCGTGGAGGCCATCAGCGTCGAGACCAGCGAGATGCAGACTGTCGTCCTCATCACTGGCCCTTTTCGCTATCGAACATGCGCCGGCGTTCGTGCGCGGCCAACCAGGCCCAGAAGCCCAAACCGATCACCATCGACGCGCCGATCACGGCCAGCGCCAGCAGCAACGGGTTGCGGCTGCACCACCACATGACCGCCACCCACCAGGGCAGATGGCCAGACCAGAATCCCGGCGACACCTGAAAGCTATTGAAGCTCTTGTTGGTGGCGATGGCCAGGTCCCCTTGCATGGCGGCGTTCGCCTCCGGCTTCGCCATCGAACTGACGATCTCGGGCAGACGCGACGGGGAGCCAGCCAGTATCGCGACAACGACGCGGCTCTTGTCGAAGGGCGAGCGCCAGCTGGAAACCCCGGCGAAGTCGCTAATCGTCACCAGCGCCGCATCGGCGGCCTTGGGATCGCGTTGATCGACATTGGAACCAAAGCGCGAGAACAGCCGATCAATCGGCGATGTCGAGGCCACCCGAAGTTGGCCACCGTCGATGCGCACCGGAGCGTTCTTGAACAGCTCGGGAGCCTGAGACGCCAGAGCGATAGGTCCCACGACCAGGATGTCACGGCCGCTGAGGCTGGGCGCATCGCCGGGTCGGGCGATCGTCACACCGACAGCCGCCGCGCCCGTGGAGTCGCCGATGCGGCCGATCATGGTGAAGAGCGCCTCCAACATCTCGGGCTGAGGCTGTTGGGGGATCAGGACCACGGTTTCCGACAGGTCCGCCACCCGGCTGAACGGGAAGCCGGAACTGGCGAAGAACGCCAGGTCAGGCATGCGCGAGAAGTGATGCGCGCCGGTGAGGTCCAGCTTCGAGTCGGCGTCGATGCCGACGCGGATGCCGACCGGCAGCTCGCCTTGGCAGGCGCCTTTCCGGTTGCTGTGCAGGTCATAGTAGAACTGCAGCTGGTTCTGACCGAAGATATTGTAGCCCGGAATATCGACCGAGGCCTTCTGCTGAATGGCGGAGGCGCCGATCAGGTCGCGCACCTTGGCCGCCGTCTTCTCGGGCCGCAGGGGGATCGAGCGAATGTACTTGTCGTTGGCCAGCACATCCAGGCGCGATATCGAATAGTCGAGCCACGGGCCCGCCGGATAGCGATAGCCAAAGTTCAACTTGGCGCCGGCCTGCGGCCAGAAGAACAGGTCGGGCGCGGTGCGGAACTCGGCGGTCAGCAGCCCGGGGCGCAAACCAGCCCCTTCGAGATTGGCCTGGCCGACCAGGTCGCCCAGGCGCACGGCGCGACGGGTGTCCACCCAGCGAGGCGCATCATAGGCCTGGCGTCGCGAGATGGCCTGGGGCGTGATCTGGGCCGTCTGACCCGACAGGCTCTTGGGAGAGGTCGCCAGGACCCGCGCGGCGGCCAGGACGTCCTGGTCGGAGGCGCCGGTGATCACCAGCAAGGTGGCGTAGGGATTACGCGGATTGCGCACCAGGGTGATGGTGGGGCCGCTGGCCTCGGGAACGACCCATCCGCCGATCTGGCTGCCGGCCCGCGCCAGGACGACAGCGTCGCCGCCGGGCAGGTCGTTATAGGCCACGGGGAACGAGAAGCCGCGGAAGCTGGCGTTCATGCCGAAATAGGAAGCGGTCGCCGAGGCGGCGGCGATCAGGTCGTTGGACGGCGAGCCGGCGAACACGAACGGCAGCTTCAGCGGACGGCCTTCGGTGGCGTCGAAGAACGGCGCTGGCAGTCGCGAGAGGGTGTCGCCCACCGACAGCTGCTGCAGGGTCAGGACCAGACGGCTGCGAGTGTTGCTGATGTTGGCCCACAGGGTCGAGTGCAGCGGATCCTCGCAGCTGCGCGTGTAGTGGCTGATGAACCGGAAGCCCAGGCGGTTCTCGCTCGTGAACAGGCCCGGATCGATCGGCAAGGTGACGACCACGCCGCCCGCGCCGTCTGGCGTCAGCGGCACGGTGCCGACCACTTCGTCGTTCAGCAGCACCGTCAGATGGCTGAGGTCTGCGAGCAGTTGCGGCGAATAAGCGAAGTTGAGCGTCAGTTGAGCCTGGGTGACCACCTCGTCCTGACGGAGGTTCACTGGAATCCCGGCCTCGCCCGAGGAGCCGATCAGCCGCAGCGGCCGGCTGACCTTGAGATCTTCGAGGGTCATCGCGACGGTGCGCACCCCGCCAGTGATCGCGGGCGCGGCCTTGGCCGGCGCGGGCGCCGCCGCGCGAGCCTTTGCACCCGCGGCCTGGGCGTGACCCTCGCCCGGGCCGAGAAGCCCGAAGCCGAGCGCCATGGCGATGATCGCCGCCCCCGTCGAGGCGCCGGCGCGCTTGAACGCCACGGACGCCCGCGGCGTGTCGCGATAGCGCCACCAGAGGATGATGGACACGCTGGCCCGCATCAGATCGGTGAACGACTGCCAGGCGGACCAGGAGACATGCTCGTCAACGAGCGGCCACGCGTCGGCCCGCCCCATGACGACCCGCACCAGTTGCCGCCGTGACTCCAGCGTCATGTCCGTGAACATAAACCTCAGCCCACCCTTCCCGCTCCCCATCATCTTGACCGGGAATCCAAATGTCTTTTCCGCCGCGAACACCTCGACATGGGTGACCGTGCGCCCCTCGATGACATCATCCTCGGGGGCCGGAACGGCCATGCCGCCCATGGAGATGTTGATGGTCTCGGTCGTCAGCACGTGGCCGTCGTCGAAATAGAGCCGCGCGGGCAGAACCACGCCCAGGTGCTCGTGCTTGCGAACCTGACGCGTCTCGCGGCCCACCGCGATCGCCGTGATCAGGATCAGCAGACTGAAGCTGGACCAGCCGACGTTCAGCAGGACGGTCCCCAGTTGCACGTCGAAATATTCGGGCAACAGCAGTTTGGCGATCCCCGAGCCGATGCCGCCGAACAGCAGGCCCGTGGTGACCAGCAGAGGCAGCAGGACCTTGAAGTCGAAATAGCCTTCCTCGAGCAGGCCGCCCTTGTCGGTCACGTTGAACTTGCCGCGCTTGGGGTCGAACAGCGGCAGCACGGCCGGCCCGACCAGATGGAACGAGATCAGGGTCTCGTAGACCTCACCCCAGAAGGCCCGGCGGTAGCGACCTTGGATCCGCTCGTTGACCAGCACCGACAGCAGAAGATGCGGCAGGGCGTAGGTGACGATCGTCCAGGCCGCCGCGGCGATGATGTTCTGTCCGAAGATCAGATAGGCCAGCGGCGACGTCAGGAACACGATGCGCGGCAGCGGAAACTGGAAGTGCAGCATCGCGTTGAGGTAGCAAAGCCGCTGCCCGAAGCTGAGCCCCCGCCCGAACAACGGATTGTCGATGCGGAAGATCTGGGTCATGCCGCGCGCCCAGCGGGCCCGCTGGCCGATGTGCAGCGCCAAGCGCTCGGTCGCCAGGCCCGCCGATAGGCGCGTGTTCAGATAGGCGGTGTTCCATCCCTTGCGCTGCAGCTTGAGCGCGGTGTGGGCGTCCTCGGTGACCGTTTCGCCGGCGAAGCCGTTGGTCTGGGCAAGCGCCGACCGACGGATCACCGCGCAGGACCCGCAGAAGAAGGTCGCGTTCCAGAAGTCGTTGCCCTTCTGGACGACGCCGTAGAACAGATCGCCCTCGCCCGGGATGTCCTTGACCGCGCGGATGTTCCGTTGGACCGGATCAGGCGAATAGAAATAGTGCGGCGTCTGGAGCAGCGCGAGCTTCGGATCGGCCTGGAACCAGCCAACCGTCAACTGCAGGAAAGCCCGCGTCGCGACGTGGTCGGCGTCGAAGATGCACAGCAGTTCGCCGCTGGTCTGCGGCATGGCGTTGTTCAGATTGCCGGCCTTGGCGTGCTTGTTGTTGTCGCGGGTGATGTAGCCGCAGCCGACCGCGCGCGCGAAGGCCTCGAACTCGGGCCGGCGGCCATCGTCGAGGATGTAGACCTTGAAGCGATCGGGCGGATAATCCTGATCCATCGCCGCGAACACCGTGTCCTGCACGAGCTCCAGGCTCTCATTGTAGGTCGGAATATAGATGTCGACAGTCGGCCAAGTCTCGGGCGGGCCGGTGATTTCCCGCACCTTGCGGTCCAGCGGCCAGACACACTGGACATAGCCCAGCACCAGGATCAGCCAGGCGTACAGTTCGGCCAGATAAAGGCCAGAGCCCAGAAACGCCGCGAGGGGGTTGTCGAAGTGCAGGGTCTGGGTGGTGCGCCACCAGATGTAGCGGGTCGACAGCGCCGTGGAGATCATGACCAGGCCGATCGTCATGCGGCGGCCTTGGCTGAGCTGGCCGATGGCGGCGGTCGCGGCGAAGACGCCCAGGCCGAAGATCAGCTGGCCGCTGGTGTCGAGCGGCACGGTCACGGCCAGGATGATCACCGCCGTGGCGAGCGCGAAGATCACAAATCGCGCGGGCGGCGAAGCCACGACGCGACCGAACAGGCCTTCGCCGACGTCCGCTAGGCCGTTCAATTTCATGATCAAAAAGGTCCCGGGGCGGTCAGGTGGTCAAGCCGTGCGGCGATGGTGTCGATGTCGGCCGCCGCCACGCTGTTCGGCGTGGTTCCGACGATGGTCTCGCCTCGCGCGGCCGCCTCGGCCAGCGCCTCGTCATAGTGCACCACCCCGATGAAGCGCTTGGCCGCATGGGCGGAGATGAAGTCGGCGATATCGCGGCTGAGCCTGCGCCTCGGATCCACCTGGTTCAGAACGCCGAAGGTGTTCGGGGCCTCGTCCATCGGCCTTAGCAGAAGACCGTCGCGATAGGCGGGCACCAGGGCCATGGAGCCCGCGTCGGCCAGCAAGACGATCAGTTTCAGGTCGGCCAGAGCTTCGAGGCGCTCCTGCATGCGGCCTTCGCCGGGCGTCGTGTCGACGATGACGATCTCGGCGTCGGACCGAGCGAGGCCGGCCAGCGCTTGCGAAAGCGGCTCCGACAGCAGCACGTCCTTCATTCGCAGGCGCTCGCTCGTCGAGGCCTCGCCGTAAGGAGCCAGGCGAACGCCATCCGTTCCCGCGACCAGAGCCGCGTCCCAGGGCAAGCCGCGCGCAGCGCAGCGCGCGATCCCCAGATCGCTATCGAGACCCGGCGCGAGCAAAAAACGCAGGGCGTTTTGGGAATCGAAATCAACGGCGGTCACCTGCCGTCCGCGACGGCGAAGGGCGACGGCCAGGTTCGCGACGAGCGTCGTCTTTCCAACGCCCCCCTTGGGCGACGACACGACTACCAGAACCATCTAGCGGACCTTTCGCGCGATCCGGTCGAAGATCTCCGAAAGGGCTTGAGGCGCTTCCTCGACAATCTTGGTCTCGGCATAGCGGCTAAAACGCGCCGACCTGGGCGCCTCGCCCTCACCCTGCGCTCGGCCTTGAGCGTGCAGACGGTCGAACAGCGATCCTTCAACCCGCGCGCCTTCGACCCGGGCGGTCGTGGCGGACGCGAGTGTGGGCGCAGCCTCGCTTACGGTCTCCACGGATGGTGCAATCGTTGGCGTCGGCTCGAAATGCGAAAGTGCGTTCTGCGCCTTGGCCATCCTCTCAAGTACTGGCCAGCTTTGAGCGTCCGCCGAACGCGGCGCGTCGAACTGCTTATAGCTAACGGTCGACTTCAACTTATTCATGAGGGCGCTTACGTCACTCACCAGCCAATTCCTTCGCTTCGAACAGTGTAGGCGATTGCTCGATTATAGATGAACTCGAAATTCATATCTAAATCCAAGCCGACAACTTCAAAACAAGAGCCTCAAAGTCACCGTATCTTGCGTCGCCAACCCAATGAAACGTTGCAATTGGACAGACTTTGACGAATCAAGAACCCGCCAAAAGAAGTTAAATTACAACTTGAGGTTATTATCGTTATTGATTTCGCCCCTTTTTTTGGGCCAGGTCGACCTTGAAATCGACCACAACCCAGCAGGGTAACCGCATGTACACTATTGCGTGCGCCTGCGGTCAAGGGTTCCA
>NZ_DATFAV010000223.1:0-23169 GCF_035254145.1 Caulobacter sp.
TATAGCTTGGGTCAAGGCACCAACTGGGTCCAACCCCGTCGCCTGTACCTCGGCGTTCGCTACTCCTTCTGATCTGAAGGCTCGCCTTCGATCAGGGCAATGCCGGCGCGAAAGCGCCGGCATTGTCGTTTCTGGGCTTCGGTTCGAAGCGCCTCTCGGCGCCGTCGGTCGGACAGCCGGCGCCCCGAACCTAGACGACCAACGCCATGGCGCTGGACGGCTCAGAGGCGACGTCGCCAACTTCACAGAAGGGTGGGGAGCTGCCCTGGCATTAGCTTCCGGCCGGATCGCTTTTCCCATTTTCACCAGCGTTGTCGACGCCGGCGTCTAGCACCTTCGGCCTGTAGCGCGTGCGCTTGTCTCGCTCGTCCTCTTCCATAGGGTCGGAAGCGGAAGTGTGGCCTGCTCTGGAAGCGGACCTCCAACGTGTCCAATCGCATGGAGCGGACTGATCAGCACGCGAGGCGCCAGCTGCCCAACTGGCTGGCGTCCCGCAGCGAGAGCCTCGGTCCTGCCCAAAGGCCCGCTGGGACCGCCCGGAGAAGCCCCGAGCGGTTCTCAAGCCTTCCTAGCGCACCGGCGTATCCGCCAGCACCGAGGCGCCGCCCGGCGCGGCGCGCAGGCGGGTGTGGGCCATCTCGTCGAGGATGGCCTGGGAACGCGGATCGCCCAGCACCCAGGCCGCGGCGGCCAGGGTCTTCGCCGAGGTTTCGGAAACGCCCAGCAGCCGCTCGAACGCCTCGAACGGGGATTGGCCGCCGTCCACGCGCTTGAGGCGTACGTCGCCGCTCAGCTTGGCCAAGGCCTTGGCCTTGTCGACGGCTTGATAGAAGCCGCCCAACTCGTCCACCAGGCCTAGCTGCTTGGCCTGTTCGCCGGTCCAGACACGGCCCTTGGCGATCTCGCGCACGCGGGTGGGCGGCAGGTTGCGGCCCTCGGCGACGCGGCTGACGAAGCCGGCGTAGATGCGGTCCATCCAGCCGGCGAACTTGGCGCGCTGTTCGGGCGTGAAGCCCTCGGCCGTGCCGAAGGCCTGCGAATAGTCGCCGCCCACATGCAGCTCCTTGGTGTCGACGCCAAAGCGCGCCAGCGCGTCGCCCAGGGCGAACTTGCCGCCATAGACGCCGATCGAGCCGGTCAGGGTCGAGGGCTGGGCCACGATCGAATTGGCCTGGCTGGAGATCCAGTAGCCGCCCGAGGCCGCATAGGTCCCCATGCTGACCACCACGGGCTTGCCCGCCGCCTTGGCCGCCTTCATGGCCGCCAGGATCTGTTCCGAAGCGGTGTCCGAGCCGCCCGGCGAGGAGACACGGAACACGATCGCCTTGACGTCCTTGTCCTCGGTCGCGTTGCGGAACGCCTGGGCCACGTCGTCGGAATAGACGTTGTTGTCGCCGCCGAATGGCGAGCCGCCGCCGCTGGTTCCGGTGACGATCGCGCCCTCGGCGCCGATCACCGCGATGGCCGGACCGGTCTTGATGGCCGGCGGCTTCGAGCGCGAGGCGTAGTCGTCGAAGTCGATCAGCTTGGCCCCCTTGCCGGCCTTGTCGAGGGCGAAGGCCTGGATGTCGCTGACCTGGCCCACCTTGTCGATCAGGCCCTTGGATTGGGCTTCCTGGGCGCTGTAGGGGCCGTCCTCGAGGGCGCGGGTCAGCTGGACCGGATCGCGCTTGCGATCGACGGCGGCGCTGACCAGGGCGGTGCGGTAGACCGAGCCCATCCACGACAGGGTCGATTCCCGGTGGGCGGGCGTATAGTCGCTGTAGAGGTAAGGATTGACGGCGTTCTTGTACTCGTAGCGCTGCTCATAGTCGGCCTTGACGCCGTACTTGTCGAAGAACCGCTTGAAGAACATCGACTCGCTCGAGATCCCGACGGCCTGGAAGCTGCTGTCAGGCTGCATCCAGAGCTCGCTGGCCGAGGCTCCCAGCATGTAGGTCGAGGTGACCATGCCAGAGGGATAAAGGCCCTGGCTGTGGGCGTAGACCGGCTTGCCGCCGACGTCGCGGAAGTGCTTGAAGGCCAGGCGCAGTTCGTCGGCCGCGGCGGGAGCGACCCCGCCTTCGGGCAGGCGCACCAGGATCGCGCGGACCTTGTCGTCCTTTTCGGCCCGTCGCAGCGTCTCGATGATCGACATCACCGAATCTCCGCCGCCGCCCAGCGAGGCGAACGGGCTCCTTGGCGTCTGATCGGAGAGGCCGCCGCGCAGGTCCAGTTGCAGGACGGCATGGGCGGGCGTGGGGGCGGGGCGCGCGGCGCCGGCGGCCATCACGATCAGCAGGAAAGGCACTCCGACCACGAACAACAAGAGGCCGACGAAGACGCCGGCGACGGTCAGGAAGAACTGCTTCATCGGAGGTCCTGCTTGCGATATCGGCCACAAGCTAACCGGTGTTCGGGTTGCGTCCAAATGAAGAGCGCGCAACGAAACCGATCTGTCGCCGCCGGCCGCCGAAGCGCCCGCCTGGCGGTCTCTAAGATTTTGTTTTTCGGCAGGTTTCCCGCTTCTGGCTAGCGGGGAGGAAATGGTCGGAGTGGCAGGATTTGAACCTGCGACCCCTGCGTCCCGAACGCAGTGCTCTACCAGACTGAGCCACACTCCGACTTGGAGGCCGGCCTTATAGGTGGGTGTTCCGGAGGGCGCAAGCGCCTTTTTCCGGGTTCGCGCGGCGGGCTGAAAAAAGTTCTGAAAAGCCCCGTTGCATCCGTCCGACTCGTGCGCTATCTCCACCGCCTCGCCGGGCCCTGACAGGTCTCGCCGTTCCTGCTGGGGAATGGTGTAATGGTAACACTGCGGTTTTTGGTACCGTCATTCTAGGTTCGAGTCCTAGTTCCCCAGCCACGATTTCTCCCGATACTTTGCGATGCTTTTCAGCGGCCGGGCTGGTCCAGGCCCTGGACGAGCAGCGCCGTGGTCAGCGCGCCGGCGCGGCGATGCTCGGAGATCTCGCGATAGAGCGGGCTGTCCAGGAACGTTTGCGCGGCGGCTTCGTCGGGAAAGGCCATCAGCACCAGCTTCGACCAGGGCCACTCGCCCTCCAGCACCCGCGGCGACTCGTCGGCGGCCAGCAGTTGGCCGCCGGATCCCGCGAAAGCCTCGGCGAACCGCGCCTGATAGAGTCTGTACCGGGCTGGATCGATGAAGCGTAGCTGGGCGACGACATAGACCGTCATAAGTGATCCCTTCGATCCGCTACGGCCCGTCGGATCATTTCATCCACAAGTTCAGATCCGCAATCGTTTAGTCGACGAAAGGGCGAGTGTTGTCGACGAAGTTCAACGCTCGCGTGTTGCTGCCGGCGAAAACGCAAGCGACGATGATATTCATGCCGTCAATGCCTGCGGTGACGGGCGCGCGGTTCGCAACTGCGAGATCGATGGTCCCGTACGTTGTTTTCGCCAACTGGGGCTGGCTTAAAACAAGGTGGTCGTCGTTATAGTTGACGAAAATTTTCCTCGTTGAACGCGCCCGTCGACAGACGATTGCTACGCCACATCACGAATCAATCAGCTTTCTTGGTTCGAACTACTTGTTTTTCTCAAGAGAAGGTGTAATTGCGGGCAAATAGGGGAATGGAGTTGTGATCGTGGAAGACAAAGCTACCCTGATCGAGCTTACGGCTGAAATCGTCGCCAATTATGTGGCAAATAACTCGACGCCCGTGTCGGATCTTCCGGCGTTGATCCGGGCTACGCACGACGCCCTGGCCGGTATTGGCGCGCCGCCAGCGCCCACGGTCGAGGCCGTGACCAAGGCGACACCGGCTCAGATCCGTAAAAGCATCACGCCAGAAGCGCTGATCAGTTTCGAGGACGGCAAGCCGTACAAGACGCTGAAGCGCCACCTGACGACCCACGGCATGACGGTGGCCGAATATAAGGCCAAGTGGGGCCTGCCGAACGACTATCCGACGACCGCGCCGGCCTACAGCGAGGCGCGCTCGAAGATGGCCAAGGCCCTGGGCCTGGGTCAGGGCGGCCGCAAGGGCAAGGCTCCGCGCTCGCGCAAGGCCTGACCGCCGCCGCGGCATCCGCCTCTCCGAGGCGACGTCGCGTTCAAGGGGCCGCACATGAACGAGGGGACGCTTAATGCGTCCCCTTTTTTATTGTCGGTGTCTGGAGGTCAGGCGACGCCGCGCGAGTCCTGATGGTCGACCGGAGCGTCGATCGACAGCGCCTTGCCCAAAGCCTCCACCAGGCGAGGAATCTCGACGGGCTTGGGCACCAGCCCATCCATGCCGGCCTCGGCGTACAGGGTGCGCTCGTGGGTCAGCACGCTGGCGGTGACGGCGATGATGGGCGTGCGCGGACGGCCGCTCTCCCGTTCGCGCCTGCGGATGGCCTGGCTGGCCTGGATCCCGTCCATGACTGGCATGTGGATGTCCATCAGGATCACGTCCCACTGACCCCGCTCCCACATGGCCAGGGCGTCCTGGCCGTCCACGGCGAAGTGGGCGCTGACCCCCAGGTGCTTGAGCAGGGTCAGCAGCACGGCGCGGTTGGTCTGGTTGTCGTCGACCACCAGGATCTTCGGGGCGTCGGTCGGCTCAAGATCGGGCGTGGCGATGTCGAGGGTCGGTTCCGACCCCGCGGCCGGCGCGACGCGGGGCAGGGGCAGGTCGACGGTGAAGCACGCGCCGCCGCTTTCGGCCGGCGAATAGGCAATGGCGCCGCCCATCAGTTCCGTCAGGGTCTTGCAGATGGCTAGGCCCAGGCCCGACCCGCCGGCCCGGCGGGTGCTGGAGCTGTCCAGCTGGGCGAACTTGGTGAACAGCCGCTCCTGCTGCTCCCGCGGAATGCCGACGCCGCTGTCGACGACGTGCGCCCGGATCGCGTTCTCGTCGCCATCCACCAGGACGCGCACCCCGCCCGTCTCGGTGAATTTCACGGCGTTGGAAATCAGGTTGGAGAGGATCTGGCGCAGACGCTCAGCGTCGCCCAGGCGCCAGCCCTCGGCGCCGGGAGAGACCTCGAGGCTGAACCCAAGGTCCTTGTCCCGCGCCAGCCCGCCGTACAGCTGCCGCAGGGCGTCCAGGTGGGCCGAAAGGTCGAACGGCGCGACCTCGATCTCCATCTTGCCCGCCTCGATCTTGGAGATGTCGAGGATCGCGTTGATCACGCTGAGCAGCGACTGGCCCGAGGCGCTGATGGTGTGGAGGCGGCGGCGCTGGTCGGAGCTGAGCTCGCCGGCGGCCATGATCTGGGCCATGCCTAGCACCCCGTTCAGCGGCGTGCGGATCTCGTGGCTCATGGTGGCCAGGAATTCGGTCTTGGCCCGGTTGGCGGTCTCGGCCGCCAGGGCCAGGGCCTGGGCCTCGGTCTTCAGGCGGCGGTTCTCGGTGAGTTCACGCTGCAGTTCGGCGTTCAGGGCCTCGCTGGCCAGGCGCGCGCGAACCTCGCGTCCGACGGCGCCGCGCATCAGGGAGGACATGCCCACCGCGGCGAAGGTTCCGGCCAGGCCGACGAAGGCGTAGTGGTTGATCGTGTCGCCTGGCGCCTGGCGGGCCATCCAGACCAGCCCCGCCGTGGCGAAGGCCACGCTGATCAACGACACCCGCCGCGAGGGCGCGGAGGTGCCGAACACCAGCGCCATCAGCACGAAGTAGACGAGCTTCATCGGCTCGAAGTGCAGGGTCTGGTAGGCCAGGACATTGGACAGGAACAGCCCGTTCATGCCCAGGATCACCGCTTCGAGCGAGCGGCCGAAGGTCTGGCGACGGCCCAGCGCGATCCAGGCGCCGAAACCGTACAGACACGCGACCACGGACAGGCCCTCCAGCACGAAGAAGGCGAGGCCCTTTTCATAGAAGGGATGGGAAACGCTGATCAGCGCATAGTAGACCGAGCTTGCGATCAGGTAGCCGCGCGCGATCGGAACGTAAGCGCGCATCAGCGCAACTTGCGTCTTATCCGCTTGATTGGCTTCCGATACCTGCAAACCCAGTCCCCGACGACTTGCGAGCAGGTCGTTCTACAGGACCGAGGTTAAGCCTTGCTTCGAACGTCGAGATCAGACGCCGCTCAGCGACATTCCGGGCGTGTCGGGAGGGGTTTGGCCGCCGCCGTTCAGCGCACGCTGCATCCAGACGAGGTCGACCCAACGGCCGAACTTGTGCCCCATGTCGGGGAAAACGCCTTTCTTTTCAAAGCCGAGCGCGGCGTGCAGGCCGATGGAGGCGCTGTTGCCGCTATCGCCGATGACTGCGCACATTTGTCGCAGGCCCAGGTCCTCGCAGGCCTGGATCAGCGCGCCCAGCAGAGCCTTGCCGACGCCTTTTCCGACCGCTGCGGGCGAGACGTAGACGCTGTCCTCGACCGTGTAGCGGTAAGCCGCTCGCAGCCGAAACGGGCCAGCGTAACAGTAGCCGACGACCGCGCCGTCCAGTTCGGCGACCAGATAGGGCAGGCCGCGATCCAGAAAGGCCGAGCGCCGACGGCCCATCTCTGCCTCGTCCGGCGGGACCTCTTCGAAGGTGCCCAGACCGTTCAGCACGTTCCACGCATAGATGGCGGTGATCGCCGCCACGTCGGCGTCGGTCGACGCCCTGATCACCAAACTCACGCCTTTTCCCACCCTTGCTCGACCGCCCACACCGCGAAGGCGTAGTCCAAGGCGATCTCCTTGAGGAAGTCAAAGCGTCCCGACGCGCCGCCGTGGCCGGCGTCAATATTGATCTTCAGCAGGACGGGCTTGCCGCTCGTGGTGTGTTCGCGAAGCTTGGCTGTCCATTTTTCGGGCTCCCAGTAGGTGACCCGGGGATCGGAGAGGCCGCCCGTCGCCAGCACCGCCGGATAGGGCTTGGCGACGACGTTGTCGTAAGGGCTGTAGCTGGCGATGTAGTCGTAGGCCTCCTTGTCCTCCAGCGGATTGCCCCATTCGGGCCATTCGGGCGGGGTGAGGGGCAGCGTCGTGTCGCTCATGGTGTTGACCACGTCGACGAACGGCACGGCTGCGATGATTCCCGCGAACAGGTCCGGGCGCATGTTGGTGATCGCGCCCATCAGGAGCCCGCCGGCCGAGCCGCCATAGGCCACGGTGTTCGACGGCTTGCCGTAGCCGGCGCCATGCAGGTGCTCGGCGCAGGCGATGAAGTCGGTGAAGGTGTTCTTCTTCTTGAACTTCTTGCCGTCCAGGAACCAGCCCCAGCCCTTTTCCGACCCGCCGCGCGGGCAGGCCGTGGCCCAGATCCAGCCGCGATCGACCAGGCTGAGATTGCGGATCGAGAAGCTGGGCTCCATGGCGATGCCGTAGCTGCCGTAGCCGTACAGCAGCAGCGGGGCCGAGCCGTCCAGTTTGGTTCCCTTCTTCATCAGGATGAAGATCGGCACGTCGGTCCCGTCGGCGGCCTTGGCGTTCAGGCGGCGCGTCTCGTACTGGGCCGGGTCGTGGCCGGACGGGATCTCCTGGGTCTTGCGCAGGGTCCGCTGGCGGCTTCTCATGTCGTAGTCGAACCACTGCCGAGGCGTGGTCATCGAGTTGTAGACGAAGCGCAGGCTGTCGGTTTCGTACTCGTAGCCGCCTTCCAGCGACAGGGCGTAGGCGGCCTCGTCGAAGGCGATGGCGTGCTCGGCGCCGTCCAGCGCCGTGACCGTCACGCGATTGAGCGCGTCGACCTTCTCCAGGCGGACGAACCAAGTCTTGAAGGCCATGGTCCCGGAGATCAGCCGGCCGGGCTGGTGGGCGATCCAGTCCTTCCAGTTCGCCCTGCCGGTGGCGGTCTCGGGGCAGGTGACAAGCTTCCAATCGACCGCGCCGTCGGCGTTGGTGCGAACGACCCAGTGGTCGTTCCAGTGCTCGACCTCGTAGCGGACGCCGACCTCGCGCGGGTGGAAGACGACCGGATCGGCGGTCGGCGTCGCGGCGGGGATGATCAGGGCCTCGCTGGTCTCCTGATTGCCGCACGAGATGACCACGAACTTCTCGGACGCCGAGACGCCGACGCCGATGAAGAAGCCCTCGTCGGGCTCGTCATAGATCAGCACGTCGTCCTTGGCCGTCCTACGGGCCGGGCGGCGGTAGATCTTGGCCGGCCGGCCGTTGTCGTCTCGGAAGGTCCAGAACAGCCACTGGCTGTCCGGCGAGAAGCAGAAGTCGCCGGTGGTGCTTTCGACAGGGCTTTCCAGCACCTGGCCGGTGGCCAGATCCTTGACGTGGACAACGAAAACTTCCGAGCCCTGCTCATCGACGGCATAGGCGTAGAGCTTGTGATCCGGCGAGTGGCCCGCCGCGCCGACCTGATAGAAGGCCTTGCCCTTAGACTCCGACTCTTCATCGAGGAGGATCTCCTCGGCGCCGCCGCCATAAGGCCTGCGGGCGTGAATCGGATGCTGCGCGCCTTTCTCGAAGCGCGTGTAATATTCGAAGGGACCGTCCTTGGTGGGGACGGAGGCGTCGTCCTCCTTGATGCGCCCCTTCATCTCCTCGAACATTTTTTGTTGAAGCGCTTCGGTCGAGGCCAGCATGGCCTTTGCGTAGGCGTTCTCGGCCGTCAGGTGCTCCTTGACGTCGGCCTTGATCAGGCTGGGGTCGCGCAGGACCTTCTGCCAATTGTCGTCCTTCATCCAGGCATAGTCGTCGGTCCGCGTGCGGCCCAGCTGCTCGATCGTCTTGGGAATCTTTCGCGCGACCGGCGGGATGGGGCGAGCGGGGGATGAGGGCATGGCGGATCCGAAAGCTATTCCAGGAAGGACTGCGGTAGAGGAGGTAAGCGTCGCGGCGACGCTCGTCATCATTCGACGACGATTCATGGGTGAAAATTCCCCGTAACCCTGCACAACGCGCGACTGCGGCAGAACGACAACTTGCGGCGCGAAAAACCTGTGGTCAAACTCGCCTGGCAGTCGGGCTTGGTCGGTTTTGTAAGCGTAGCAAGGGGGCGTTATGCCGTTGGATCTGTCCGTCGACCTGATCAAGGCCACGGTTCAGCTTGAGCAACCGCTGGGCGACGGTTCGCGCACCGTCGGCACCGGGTTCCTGATCTCGGATCCGACGCCGGACGGCAAGCCGCGCACCATCCTGGTCACGGCCGCCCACGTCTTCGAGAAGATGCCGTCGATGTCGGCCAAGATCGGCTACCGCATCGAAGGCGGCGATTCCGTGTGGCGCTACGATCCCGAGACCCTGAAGATCCGCGATGGCGATCATCCGCTGTGGGTCAAGCACCCGACCCGCGACGTCGCGGCCATGGTGGTCGAGGCGCCCCCCGAGTTCGTCAAGGCGGCGATCCCGCTGAACTACCTGGCGCAGGACGACACCTTCAACAAGTTCAACCTCGGCCCCGGCGACGAGATGATGGCGCTGGGCTTCCCGCGTGGTCTCTCGGCCAACCCGGCTGGCTTCCCCATCCTGCGCTCGGGCCGCGTGGCCTCGTATCCGCTGGCGCCGGCCGCCAATTTCCCGACCTTCCTGATGGACTTCTCGGTGTTCCCCGGCAATTCGGGCGGACCGGTGTTCATGGCCGAGGGCGCGCGCCGTCGGCCGGGCGCCAGCGAGAGCCAGGAGGTTCAGTTCGTGGCGGGTCTCTTGACCCAGCAGGTCGAGCTGTCGGGCGAGCGGCTGGAGATCGGCATCGTCACCCACGCCAAGTTCATCCGCGAGACCCTGGCCCTACTGGATAAGGTTCCCGGCGCCCCGGTGACCCAGGCGCGGGCGGCCAAGCCCGAGCCGGCCATGCCGGGCGCGACCCCGGCGGTGGCGGTCTCGGCGATGGCCATGGGAGCGTCGCACTAGGAACCAGACGCGCTCGGAGCCCGTTTCTTCTGCGACGCACAACAGCATTGCAGGAGCGAGCCATGAGCACCAATCGTGTCGAGGGCGCCATCGACAAGGGCGCGGGCGCCGTGAAGGAAGCCGTCGGCAAGGCCACCGACAACGAACGCCTCGAAGCCGAGGGCGCCGCCCAGAAGGCCAAGGGCGATATCCAGAACAAGGTCGGCCAGGTCCAGGACAAGATCGGCGACGCGATCAAGCGCTGAACGCGTCGCCATGATTGACGAAACGGCCGCCGGAGCGATCCGACGGCCGTTTTGCGTGAGGCTGGCGCCTACGCCCCGTAGATGATCGAGATGGTTTCGGCCACGCAGGCCGGACGCTCTTCGCCCTCGATCTCGATGGTGCACTCGTTTTTCATCTGCAGGCCGCCGGCCTTGGGCTCGACGCTGATCAGCTTCTGGCGCATGCGCACGCGCTTGCCGACCCGGACCATGCCGGTGAAGCGGACCTTGTCGCAGCCGTAGTTGATGCCGCGCGTAACGCCGGTGACGCGCAGGATGCCCGCGCCCAGCATCGGGATCAGCGACAGGGTGAGAAAGCCGTGGGCGATCGGGCCGCCGATCTCGCGGGTGGCGCGCTCGACGTCGACGTGGATCCATTGGTGATCGCCGGTGGCCTCGGCGAACTGGTTGACGCGCGCCTGGGTGATCTCGACCCAGTCGGACACTCCCAACTCCTGGCCCACCAGGCCTTCGAGGTCGGCGTAGGCGACTTCCTTCATGGCTTTTTCTCTCCCAAACAGTTGTTCGGGTAGAGACCAGTCTCGGCGGCGCAGGTCAACCGCAGAAGGTCGAAGCCGCCTGTGAACCGCGATTCCGGCGAGGCTGGAGAGGCGCGTCGGCCGGCCTGTCAGCCTTCCAGCGCCGCGCGCGCCTCGCTGGGCAACAAGCTCACCGCCTGGTCCAGCGGTTCGCGCCAGGCTTCGCCGCGGCCGCGCGCCTCGGCATAGGCCTCGCGCAGGGCGAAGGGGTCGTCGTGGGCCAGCGCGTGGATGAGAGCTTGAGCCTGTTCCAGGTCCTTGCGTCGCTTTGGATTCGCCTGGCCGCGTTTGCGGGAGACGATCAGCTTGTGGACCGCATAACGGGCCGGCGTGGGCACGCGGACCAAGACGCCATCGTCATATAGCACGACGGTCTCGACGGTTTCGCGGAGCAGGAAATCCAGGAACCGCAAAGGCGTGGCGTCGGTGTTCAACGCGTCCAGCCGCGACGTCTCCTCGTCGCCCGCGTGGCGGCTGGTGGTCAATACATCAACCGCGTAGCCGTCCGGCGTGCGATAGGTCGCGCTCTTGCTGGGGCCGAGTTTGGGCACAGGGCTGAAGGTGGGATCGGCCGTGCGCAACATGTCGAGGAAGGGACGATCGAGGCCATCGTCGATCGTCACCGAAATCCCACGGTCCTGAGCGATGTCGAGGTCGCCGGTGCGTACCGCCTGTGAAGGCAGGACGAAGCCCAAAGCGGAGCCATAGGTCTGGAACGCGACGGTGCCGACCACGGCGGCGCGCAGTCGGAAGACGCCGGCCCGCGCCATGGCTTTCAGGGTGCGACCCGTCCTGTCATCGGGTGCGTGCAGGCCCGCGGCGCGAAGCGAGCGCACCAGCAAGCGCCGATCCCCGGCTGCGGTTTTCGCCGCCTTGGCGCTTTCGATCGTCTCGAGCAGTTCGGGAGTCTCGGGGCCCAGATAACGCTCGGGGCGATCACCCTGCGTCTGACGCGAGCGGACATACCAGTAGAAGCGACCCTTGCGCTCGCGACGCAGGAAGCTGGCTCCATCGCCGAATTCGGCGAGCTGCGCCGCGCGGAGCTGATCTAGCAGCTCGGCGACGTTCGTATGGATCGCCAAGGGCAGGCGCGGAAGGGTCACGACATCACCGTTGCCACCACTTCGGCCAAGTGGTGGCAATCTGGTGAAAAATCAACACAAAGGTGAAGCTATACGATCCGGCTCTCGCCCTTGCCCCAGTACGCATCCCGGATCAGCCGCTTGTAGAGCTTGCCCGTCGGGTGCCTCGGCAGCTCCGCCATGAAGTCGATGCGGCGCGGGGACTTCACGTGGCTGAGATTGGCGCGGACGAAAGTCATCAGCTCCTCGGCCAGGGCGTCGCGGTCCTCGGACTGGTCCATCGGCTGGATCACCGCCACCACCTCCTCGCCCATTTCCTCGTGCGGGGCGCCGACCACGGCGGCGTCGGCGACCTTGGGATGGGTGATCAGCAGGTTCTCGATCTCCTGCGGATAGATGTTCACCCCGCCAGAGATGATCATGAAGCTCTTGCGGTCGGTCAGGTACAGATAGCCTTCCTCGTCGGCCCAGCCCACGTCGCCCAGGGTCGTCCAGCCGTGGCGATTGTAGCTCTCGGCGGTCTTCTCGGGGGCGTTGTGATAGTTCACGGCCGGACCGTTGGCGAAATAGACCGCGCCCTCGGTGCGCGGCGGAACAGGGTCGCCGTTCTCGTCGCAGATGCGCAGCTCGCCCAGCACCGCCTGGCCGACGCTGCCCTTGTGGGTCAGCCAATTCTCCGAATTGATCCAGCAGAAGCCGTTGCCTTCGGTGCCGGCGTAGTATTCGTAGATCACCGGTCCCCACCAGGCGATCATCTGCTCCTTGACCGGCACGGGGCAGGGGGCGGCGGCGTGCACCGCCGACTTCATCGACGAGACGTCGTACTTGCCGCGGACCTCCGGCGGCAGCTTCAGCATCCGCACGAAGTGGGTCGGCACGAACTGGCCGCAGTTGACCTTATACTTTTCGATCAAGGCCAGGGCGTTCTCGGGGTCGTATTTCTCCATCACGACGACCGTGCCGCCCAGCTTGTGGACGCTCATGCACCAACGAAGGGGCGCGGCGTGATACAGGGGCGCGGGCGAGAGATAGACGCTGTCGCCGCTGAAGCCGAACAGGCCCTGGGCCATCATCTGCAGGGCGTTGGGCGCGTCGATCGGCAGGTCGCTGAGCGCCGGCTTGACCCCCTTGGGCCGTCCCGTGGTGCCCGACGAATAGAGCATGTCCGAGCCCTGGGATTCGTCGGTGATCGGCGTCCGCGGGAGCGGCGCGCGGGCGGTCTCGAAATCGGCGTAGGGGCCGTGCGCGCCGCCGACGGCGTAGAGCTTGAGGCCCGGGAGCGCCTTGGCGATCTCGTCGATCACCGGGCCCATGGCCAGCGAGGTTATGAACACCTTGGCCCCGCAGTCCTCGAGAATGTACTGCGCCTCGGCGGCGGTCAGTTTGGTCGAGACGCAGACGAAATAGAGGCCGGCGCGTTGGGCGGCCCAGGCGATCTCGAAGTAGCGGGCGTTGTTCTCCATCATCATGGCGATCACGTCGCCCCGCTTCAGACCCAGCGAGCGGAACAGGTGCGCGCCCTGGTTCGAGCGAGCGTCGAGCTGGGCGTAGGTCACGACCTCGCCCGAGCCGGCCATGATGTAGGCCGGCTTGTCGCCTTGGGTCTTGGCGTGTTGGAAGGGGTGCATCGTCGTCTCTCGATCAGGCGGCGGCGGAGAGGGCGGCGCGGCCCAGGATCATGTCCGAGGCCTTTTCCGCGATCATGATGGTGGGGGCGTTGGTGTTACCCGAGACCAGGCGCGGCATGACCGAGGCGTCGACCACCCGCAGGGCCTCGATCCCCCGCACCCGCAACTGGTCGTCGACCACGGCCATCGGGCCATGGCCCATCTGGCAGGTGCCCACGGGGTGATAGATGGTCGACCCCGCCAGGCGGGCGAACTCCAGCAGCTGCGCGTCACCGGCCACCGTCGGCCCGGGGTCCATCTCGTGGTCGACATAAGGCGCCAAGGCCGGCGCTTGGCCGATCTTGCGCGCCCACTTCAGGCCCGCCACCGCCACCTCCTGGTCCAGCGGGTCGGCCAGATAGTTGGCGAAGATCGCCGGATAGACGCTGGGATCGGACGACTTGATCCGCACGTGGCCGCGGCTTTCGGGGCGCAGCTGGCAGGGCGCGATGGTCAGGCCCGGCGCGTCTTCCAGCACCATCTTTTGCTCGTTGACCAGCTTATCCAGGTCCATGGTCGCCGGCAGGATGTGGAACTGGATGTCCGGTCCTGCCAAGTCTGGGCGCGACTTGCAGAAGGCGGCGATGTGCGCGGCCGACAGGGTCAGCAGACCCTTGCGCTGGAACAGGTATTTCAGCGCCTCGCCAGCCAGTCGCCCGCCCTTGCTCTGCTCGTTGACCGAGACCACGCCGCGCTTGAGGCGATAGCGCACGCTCATCACGTAGTGGTCCTGCAGGTTCTCGCCGACGCCAGGCAGGTCGGCGACCACCTCGATCCCGTTGCGGTTCAATAGCTCCCCAGGGCCGACGCCCGACAGCTGCAGCAGTTGGGGCGAGTTGATCGCGCCGCCGGCCAGGATCACCTCGGACCTGGCCATGGCCACGCGCTTTTCGCCGTTCTGGCGGAACTCGACGCCGACGGCGCGGTTGCCCTCGAACAGGATGCGCCCCGCCAGGGCGTTGGTCTCGACGCGCAGGTTGGGACGGTTCATCGCCGGGTGCAGATAGGCCACCGCCGCCGAGCAGCGCTGCCCGTTCTTGACCGTCAGCTGGTAGTAGGTGACGCCTTCCTGGCTGCCGCCGTTGACGTCGGCGTTGCGCGGGATGCCGGCCTGCTCGCAGGCGTCGATCACGGCGTCGGACACCGCGTGGGTGGTGGTGACGTCGGAGACGTTGAGCGGCCCGCCCGCGCCGTGGAAGTCGCAGGATCCGCGCTCCTGGTGCTCGGCGCGACGGAAATAGGGCGCCACGTCGTCCCAGCCCCAGCCCGCGCAGCCCAGCTGGCGCCAGCCGTCATAGTCGGCATGCTGGCCGCGGATGTAGAGCAGGCCATTGATCGAGGACGAGCCGCCCAGAACCTTGCCGCGCGGCCAAACGTGGGTGCGCCCGCCGGTGCCCGGGTCGGGCTCGGTCGAATAGAGCCAGTTGACCTTCGGATCCTTCAGCGTCGACGAGTAGCCGACCGGAATATGGATCATCAGGTTCGAGGCGAATTGGCCAAGGTTCTTGGTCGGCCGGTCGTCGCCGCCGGCCTCCAGTAGCAGAACCTTGAACTTGCCGCCTTCGGACAGCCGCGCGGCCAGCACGCAGCCAGCCGAGCCCGCGCCCACGATCACGTAGTCGGCCTCGATGATCCCGGTCATCGCTTCTCTCCCTTCACCGTCCGCTTGTGTCCGCGTGATCGGTGTTCAGTTGGGAGGATGAGCCCAGGTGGGGCGATCGCGCAAGTTGCCCTCGCGGCGCCGTGGTTCACGAGCCCGCTAGCGGAAAGCGGCCGTTGCCCTGGTTTCATACGCGTGTTTGAGTGGGCGCAAAGTCAGAGGAGACGCCCCGTGTCGCAACCGACCTTCGAGACCCTGCTGTACGACGTCGAGGATGGGATCGCGACGATCACCTTGAACCGGCCCGACCGGATGAACGCCTTCACCGCCCGGATGATGAAGGATCTGATCGAGGCGTTCGACGCCACTGACGCCGACGACGCGGTCAAGGCCGTGATCATCACCGGCGCGGGCCGGGCGTTCTGCGCGGGCGCGGATCTCGGCGCGGGCGGCGCCACGTTCGACCGCACCTCGCCCCAGGCCCTGGAGCGCGAAGAGGGCAAGGTCGGGGACATCTATCGCGACGGCGGCGGCCGCGTGACCCTGCGCATGTACGATAGCCTCAAGCCCATCATCGGCGCCATCAACGGCGCGGCGGTGGGGGTGGGCGTCACCATGCAACTGCCGATGGACATCCGCATGGCCTCGACCGAAGCCAAGTTCGGCTTCGTGTTCGCGCGCCGCGGCATCAATCCCGAGGCGGCCTCGTCCTGGTTCCTGCCGCGCCTGGTCGGTCTGCAGACCGCGCTGGAATGGTGCTACACCGGTCGCGTCTTTCCGGCCCAGGAGGCGCTGGATCGAGGGCTGGTCCGCTCCCTGCACGCGCCAGAGGACCTGCTGCCGGCGGCGCGCGCCCTGGCGCGGGAGATCGTCGACAACACCGCCCCGGTGTCGGTGGCGATCACGCGCCAGCTGCTTTGGCGCATGGCCGGGGCGGCCCATCCCATGGAGGCTCACAAGGCCGACAGCCGCGCCATCCAGTCGCGCGGCGCGTCCGGCGACGCCAAGGAGGGCGTGAGCTCGTTCCTGGAAAAGCGCGCGCCGGTCTATCCGAACAAGGTCTCCAGCGACCTGCCCGACATCTGGCCGGAATGGGCCGAGCCGGAGTTCCGATAGGGGCGCGGAGCCAGGCGGCGGCCTCATGACGCGCCTGGCGCTCACCCGCCGTTAAGCACGACCTGTTCTGCTGGACGCGATGAGCGAGGTTTCGCAGATCCCGGACCTGGACGCGCCGCGGGCCCTCGAGCCCGCGACGCGTTCGCGCGCCAGCCTGCTCAAGCGCCTGACCGACGTGGCCTGCCTGCCGACCAGCCGGATCAACGCCTTCGAGCGGGCGATGACCGCCGACCTGCTGGTCGAACTGCTGCGCGAGGCCAGCCTGGCCGAACGCGAGAAGGCGGCTCGCCGCCTGATCCTGCTCAACGAGATGCCGGGCCCGCTGGTGCGCCTGCTGCTGCGCGACGAGCTGTCGGTGGCGCGGCCGCTGCTGACCGACGCCGCCAGCCTGACCGACGCCGACCTGATCGCCTGCCTCTATCACACGGGCATGGAGCACCGACGCCTCATCGCCCAGAGGCGAGGGGTCAGCGAGGTGGTGACCGACGCCCTGATCGACATGGACGAGGACGTCGTCACCGAAGCCCTGCTGCGCAACGACCTGGCGCGGCTCAGCCACCATGGCGTCGAGCACGTGGTCGCCGCCACGCGCGACGCGCCCCACCTGATCCCGCTGTTGCTGCGGCGGGCCGAACTGAGGCCCAGCCACGCCTATGTGCTGTTCTGGTGGGCCGACGCCGAGGCGCGCCGCGGCATTCTCCAACGCTTCGCCGTCTCCCGGGAGATCCTGCAGGACGCGGTCGGCGACGCCTTCGCCGTGGCCGACCGCGAGGACTGGCAAGACCCGCTGGCGCGCAAGGCGCTGGAGTTCATCGATCGCCAGCAGCGCAACCGCGCGGCGGTCGCCAAGAGCCCCTACGAGAGCCTGGAAGCCGCGGTCGCGGCCGCCCAGGCGGGGCTCACCCGCGAGATCGCCGAGGAGATCTCCTATCTCTCGGGCCTGAAGCCGATGACCGGCGCCAAGATCTTCAACGATCCGAGCGGCGAGCCTTTGGCTGTTCTCTGCAAGGCGACGGGCTTGCCACGGTCGGCGATGCGGGCGCTGTGGCGCGGCCTGGGCCGACAGGAGGTCGACCGCGGCGGCGCCCTGGATCATGCGCTCGAGCGGGCGCTGATGGTCTACGACGCCATCGCCGTCGACCGCGCCCAGACCGTGCTGCGCTATTGGAACTGGTCGTTGACGTCGGGACTGACGCCGGCGTTGCTGAAGGCCATCCGGGAAGGGGATGAAACCGCCGTCGACGAATACTCGGCCCCACAACGGGCGGCGATGTTGGCGCTCTCACGCGACTTTGGTCGTTAACGTCGGGATATCGTTGGTTTCTGATGTGGCCGCTTTGCAGCGTTCAGGAACTCAACCTCCCTTACACATCCTCTGATGGGTTGAGCTGGTATTTCGAACACTGGCTCATTACAGATAATCTCTTTACTGCTCCGTATTGCCCGTAACCGCCAATCTTTGTATGCACGCCTCGACTGATGTTGGAATCAGTCCGCATCAGCGAAAAGATCTGGCGACCGGCGAGGCTTTATGGAAGATCAATCCGATCTCATCGAGATGACGGCAGGCATTGTTTCCGCCTATGTCGGTAACAACATTGTCGCGACCGCTGATCTGCCCGCCCTGATCAAGCAGGTGCACGCGGCTCTGGCCACCGTGGGATCGCCGGCCGCCGAGCCCGCTCCGCCGCCGAAGGAGCCGGCGGTTCCGGTCAAGCGCTCGATCACGCCCGATTACCTGATCTGTCTCGAAGACGGTCGGAAGTTCAAATCGCTCAAGCGCCACCTGCGCACCAAGTACGACATGACCCCCGAGGACTATCGCGCCAAGTGGGGTCTGCCCAAGGATTACCCGATGGTCGCCCCGAACTACGCCGAGGCGCGTTCGAACCTGGCCAAGCAGATGGGCCTGGGCCAGGGCGGGCGCAAACCCGCTCGCAAGGCGAAATAATCGAGTCGGAACAGAAGCTTGGCCGTAGGGCCTTCTAAAATCGCAGCGCCCGTCGTCCGGAAACGGACGGCGGGCGTTTCGCTTGGGCGGTTGACTCTCCCCGGGAATCTTGTCGCGCGGCATGTTTTTCGCTTGCCGCCGATTCGTTCCTTAAGCGATAGTGAATCGAAGTGATTCCAAAGGCTTGTTGAGGACTCTGAAGATGTCCGCGCAATTGAGCGCATCCGCCACGGCGGCCCGCGCTCACCAGGAGATGTTCGCCTACTGGGCGTCCCTCCGCCGGGGGGCTGGCCTCCCCGCGCGCATCGATCTGCAGCCTTCGAACATGAAGCGCCTGCTGCCCACGGTCAGCCTGATCGATGTCGTCAAGGAGCCGCGCGACTATCGCCTGCGCCTGGCTGGCACAGGCCTCTACGGCGTCTATGGCCGCGAGATCACCGGCAAGGCCCTGGGCGAGGTCTACAACGCCGCCGCGGCCGACTACTGGCGCAGGGAGCTGGACAAGGTGGTCGACGAGCGCCGTCCGGGCGTCGGCGTCCACAGCCTGGCCTGGCGCGGGGCTCCGCACATGTCGATCCTGTGGCTGCGCCTGCCGCTGGCCAGCAACGGCAAGGATGTCGACATGATCCTTGGCTATGACGCCGTGGTCGGCTCCCAGGCCGAGAGCAACTCCGGCATCCGGGCGGCCTGACGCCCAAGATTTCCTTACGGCTCAGCTTGCTCCGGGAGCGTCGCCGCCTAAAGTCGCGCGCTTCGAGGACCGACTGACGAGACCGCGTGACCGGGGACGACGCCGACGTTCTGAGCTTCATCCGCCAGCACATCCGCACGGTGTGGGCGCTGGAGCTGTTGCTGAAGCTGAAGGGCGATCCCGAGCGGTGCTGGGCGACCGACGAACTGGTCGACGTGCTGCGCGCCAGTCACGCGCTGGTGGATGACAGCCTGGCGGCGCTGATCGGCGCGGGCCTCGTCGTCCGCGATGACCTTGGCTGCTTCCGCTACTCTCCGGCCGCCTCCGCCCTGGCCCGCCTGTGCGATGCGTTGGAGGAAACCTATCGCGTGCGGCCCGTCACCGTGATCCGCTGGATCTCCGCGCCGGTCGAGCGGCTGAAATCGCTGGCCGACGCGTTTCGTTTCACAGGCAAGCCCGGCAACAAGGGAGGGGACGAATGACGCCCGCCGTCGTCTATGGCCTTTGCCTGCTCGCCAGCCTGTTGTGCGCGGGCCTTCTGACGCGGGCTTGGGCCCAGGCGCGCACCCGCCTGCTGCTCTGGACGGCCGTGGCGTTCGGCCTGATGGCTCTGAACAACCTGTTGCTGGTCGTGGACCTCGTCTTGCTGCCGACCCAGGTGCAGCTGTGGTGGTATCGCCAGGCGGCGCTGGCCGCGGCGATCGGGGTGCTGATCTACGCCTTCATCTGGGAGGTCGACCAATGAGCCCGATCGAAGGACTGGTCGCCGGCGGCCTGGCGGTCGGTCTGGGCGTGGTGGCGCTGTTCTTCCTGCGCTTCTGGACCCGAACGCGCGATGGCCTGTTCCTGGCTTTCTCGGCGGCGTTCGGCCTGATGGCGGTGAACCAGGCGCTGCCGATCGTGCTGAACATCGCCAAGGAGGAACGCGGCGGCATCTACCTGATCCGCCTGGCCGCGTTTCTGCTGATCATCGTGGCGATCGTGGGCAAGAATCTCCGCCGCGACGCCTAGCCCTTCAGAAAGGCCTCGACCTCGCGGCGGTTGGGCATGGATGGCGCGGCGCCCGGCTTCTGGACCGACAGGGCGGCGGCGGCGTTGGCCAGTTCGACCGCCTCGCGCAGGTCCATGTTGCCGGCCAGGGCCGCGGCCAGGGCGCCGCAGAAGCAGTCGCCGGCCCCGACCGTGTCGATCGCCTTGACCTTGCGGCCCTCGACCAGGAACGCCTCGTCACGTCGCACGGCGGCCACGCCGGTCGCGCCCAGCGTGACGATGATGATCTGGTCGGGACGGCTCATCAGCTTGCGGGCGGCCAGGGACACCTCCTCCAGCCGCGCCGGCTCGCGGTCCAGCTTGGCGTAGGTGGTCAGTTCGGTCTGGTTCAGGATCAGGATGTCGGTGAGCGGGAATAGCGCCGCGCCCTGCGGCAGGGCGGGGGCGGCGTTCAGCATCCGCAGCGCGCCCTTGGCCGCGCCGGCGCGGAACAGGGCCTCGATCGCGGTCGGCGGCGTCTCCAGCTGACAGAGCAGGATCCGTTGTCCCTCGAGCGTCGTGGCGGCCACCTGTTTGGGCGTCACCATCGCGTTGGCGCCGGCGGTCACCACGATCATGTTCTCGCCGGTGGCCGCGACCCAGACGTGCGCCTGGCCCGTGGGGACGTCTTCCAGCTCCACGACATCGGAGACCTGCACGCCGTAGCCGGCCAGCTTGGCCTTCAGGTTGACGCCGCTGTCGTCCTTGCCGACCGCGCCCATCAGCCGGGTCGGCGCGCCCATCCGCGCGGCCGCGACCGCCTGGTTGGCGCCCTTGCCACCCAGGAACAGCTCCAGCGACCGGCCCGCGACGGTCTCTCCCGGGCGAGGCAAGTCGTCCACCCGCGCGATCGCGTCGAGATTGATGGAGCCGAGAACAAATACCGTCATTGTCGTCTTCTTCTGGGTCTTCTTGGTCGTCTTGGCGGCTTCGCTCTAGCCGGCCCCGCCACGCTGGAAGCTTTCCACGAGACTGCCGGCCACGAGTCGCCAGCCGTCCACTAGCACGAAGAAGATCAGCTTGAACGGCAGGCTGATGGTCGCTGGCGGCAACATCATCATGCCCATGCTCATCAGCACGCTGGCCACGACCAGATCGATGACCAGGAAGGGGATGAACAACAGGAAGCCGATCTGGAAGGCGCGTTTGAGCTCCGAGATCATGAAGGCCGGGGTCACCACCTTAAGGGGCGTGTCCTGGGCGACCTTCGGCGTCGGGATCTTAGACAGGCGCACGAAGAGGGCCAGGTCCTCGCGGTCGACCTGGCTCAGCATGAACTGCTTGACCGGTCCGCTCGACGCCTCGAAGGCCTCGGGCAGCTCCATCTGATGATCCAGCAGCGGCTTGATGCCCGCGTCGTAGGATCGCTCGAAGGTCGGCCCCATGACGATGGCGGTCAGGAACAGGGCCAGGCTGATGATCACCGGGTTCGGCGGGCTGGACTGCACGCCGATGGCGGTGCGCAGCAGGCCCAGCACCACCACGATCCGCACGAACGAGGTGGTCATGATCACGATCGACGGCGCCAGCGACAGCACCGTCATCAGCGCGACCAGCTGCACGACCCGGTCGGTCAGGCCCGCGCCCGTGCCGAGGTTGATGTTGACGGCCGACTGGGCCATGGCGGCGGCCGGCATGACCGCGCAGGCGATGGCCGCCAGCACCGAAATGACCGCGGCGCGGCGGAGATCCTCCGGCTTGGCGCCCGTCACGGATTTGATCAGGTCGCGCATCAGGCCACGGGCTCCGGGGCGGAAACGGTCGGGTTGGAAACGGTTGGGGAGGGGGCCGCGGGCGTCCAATCCAGCAACTGGCCATCGCCCAGCAGCACCAGGCGCTCCTGGCCGTCCAGGCTGACCACCAGAAGGCGGCGGGTCGGATCGAGAGCCAGGCTTTCGACGACCTTCAGCCGGCGGTCCTGGCGCGCGGCGATCAGCCGGCCCACGGCGTCGGGCCCGAACTTGCGCAGGGCCCAGGCGGCCAGGCCGATCAGGCCTAGGGTGACCGCCAGCGCCGCCAGGGCGCGGATGAACTCGATGACGGGCATGGGTGGCGAGACAAGATGGCGCAGGGAAAGGCCCCCGTTCGTCCTGGTGTGCCTGACGCTTCTTAATGCCGGATTAACCCTGTTTCTTCACCATGTCCGCATGGGTCCGGACGACATTCCCCTCTTCGGCATGCTCAAGAGCCGCCTCGGTTATCTGACCGAGCGCCAGAAGCTCGTGGCCCAGAACGTGGCGAACGCCGACACTTCCGGCTATCGCCCGACAGACCTGAAACCCTTCAGTTTCCAGGCCTCGCTGATGAACCAGGCCTCGGGCGCGGTCTATCGCGGCGGTCCCGCCGCCCCGACCGGCGGCGTACGGATGATCGCGACCTCGGCCTCGCACATGGCGCCGTCGAACGCCCCCAGCGCCTGGCGGGCGACGGCGGGCGCCGATTCGGAGACGACCCTCGACGGCAACGCGGTCTCGCTCGAGGACCAGATGCTGAAGATGACCGACGCGCGGATGAATTACGACGCGGCGATCACCTTCTACCAGAAATCCCTGACCATGCTGCGCATGGCGGCCCGCAAGCCGAACGGCTGAGGATCTAAGGCATGCCCGAGATCAAGTCCCAACCCATCGCGACCATGGCCGTGGCGGCCTCGGCGCTCCGCGCCCAGCAGGGTCGCATGCGGGTCATCGCCGAGAACATCGCCAACGCCAACTCGACCGCGCGCACCGCCGGCGGCGACCCCTATCGCCGACAGGTCCCGGTGTTCCGGCCGACCAGGGTCGAGGGCGCCGAGGGCGTGCAGATGGTTCGCGTCCAGGCCGACGAGAGCGACTTCAAGACCGAATACGACCCCGGCAATCCGGCCGCGGACGCCAAGGGCTACGTCAAGCTGCCCAACGTCAATCCGCTGGTCGAGGCGCTGGACATGAAGGAGGCGCAGCGCGCCTACGAAGCCAACCTCAACGTTATCGAGACGGCGCGCGTGATGGAATCGCGCACCCTCGACATCCTCAAGAAGTAGGGGCTAGGCCATGATCACCGCGCTCGCCGCCGCCAAGGCCTACGCCAGCTCCGGCGCCATGGGAGTGGGCTCCGTCGGCTCGATCGGCGGGGGCCAGAAGAACGGCCTCGACTTCGGCGATCTCCTGAAGTCGGCCATGACCGACGCGACCAAGGCTTCCAAGATCGCCGAGCACAAGATCACCGACCAGGTGGCCGGCAAGGCCGACCTGGTCGACGTGGTCACCGCCATCAGCTCGGCCGAAGCCAGTCTGGAAACGGTGATGTCCGTCCGTGACCAGGTGATCTCCGCCTATCAGGAAATCATGCGGATGCCGATCTAGGGTCGGGTTCTCGACCAGCTCTTAGGAGCGGCGTCGCATATATAGCGAATAATCACTACCTTCCTGGGCCTTGTGCCCAGGATCCATGCCGGCGGCAGGTTCGGATCTCGGCGGAAAATTGGGCCGAAAGGCCAAGGGCGCTGATCCACCTCACCAG
>NZ_DATFAV010000224.1:0-3648 GCF_035254145.1 Caulobacter sp.
AAGAAAAACGCGTTGGGCGTCGTGGACTCGGTCGTGGCCGAGGATATCGCCCAGTTCCCCGAGCAGAACCTGGCCGATGCGCTGCAGCGCATTCCGGGCCTGACGATCAACCGCGAATCCGGCGAAGGCCGCCAGATCCAACTGCGCGGCCTGGGTCCCGACTTCACCCAGGTGCTGCTGAACGGCATGGAGGCTCTGGGCACGACGTCGTCGGCCTACGACTCGCGTGGTTCGGTCAGCCGTTCGCGAGGCTTCGACTACAACATCTTCGCCTCGGAGCTATTCAGCCGCGTCGACGTCCACAAGAGTTATTCGGCCAATCTGGACGAAGGCGGTCTGGCCGGCACGGTGGCCCTCTACACCCCTCGCCCATTCGACTATTCGGGCCACAAGGGCGCCTTCTCGCTCCAGGCCGGCGACAACAGTCACACCTCGTCGGTGGACCGCCGCTTCGCCGGCCTGTTCAGCAACACCTGGGGTCGCTTCGGCGCGCTCGCCTCGGTAGCCTACAGCCGCCGCGATACGGCGGACACCGGTTATGACACCGTTCGCTGGCGGCAGGTGAACGCCCAGAGCGCCGACATCAGCGCCCTGCCCGCCTCGACCCAGGCCCTGATCAGCGGTAAGAGCCTGTGGTTCCCGCGCGGCGCCCGCCCGATCATCTTTAAGAACGACATCGAGCGCCTGGGCGTCACCCTGGCCCTGCAGTTCAAGGCGACCGACAATCTGACCCTGGGCCTGGACCTGCTGTACGGCCAGCTCCACAACAACCGCGACGAGCTGCACATCCAGCACGCCACCGGCACCTCGACCGGCATGGGTTGCTATAGCCTGGTCACCGGCCCGGCCACGGAAAAGAAGTGCTCGTCGGTCACAGCGCTCGAGTACGACAAGAACAACAAGGTCACCTACTACGCCCTGAAGAACACGACGGTGGTGTCGGAAAGCGCGATCGAGGACGCCGATTCCAATATCCACCAGGCAGTGTTCAACTTCGACTGGAAGCTGCGCGACGATCTGCGGCTGACCGGCCTGATCGGCCACGAGGACACGCACTTCATCGACAACAAGTCCAAGGTCTACATGATCGCCACCGGCGACATGACCCTGGACTTCCGCAACGGCTTCAGCGGCCGCAACACCTACGCATTCGACACCACCAATTCCTCGCTCTACCGCTACAGCGACCTCGACATCTGGCAGCCGGAACTGAAGAACGACTTCGACACGGCGAAGGCCGATCTGGTCTATGACTTCGCCACCGGCGGCAAGCTGTCGGGCGGGGTCTCGGCCAAGCGCTACAAGAACGAGTACAGCGTCGCGACGGCTAATTACGCCGCGGCTCTCAACGCCGGAACGCTCAGCCGCACGGTCTATTCGGACCTGACCTATGTCGACCGCAGCCATCCGGACAACGTGTGGCTCAGCACCGACATCCCCGGCGTGTTCGCCAAACTGGGCATCGCCCGCTGGCTGCCGACCGTGGCCAACAAGAACATCGTGACCGAAGAGACCAAGGCCGCCTACGCCCAATACGAGATGGCGCCGCTGGACATGCCGATGGGCTCTCTGCGCGGCAACGCCGGCCTGCGCTACTACGACACCAAGATCACCTCGGACGGCCCCGTCGGGGTCAAGCAAGTGTCGATCCAGCGTTCCTATTCCGACGTGCTGCCGACCCTGAACCTGGCGTGGGACGTCACGCCCCAGGCGATCCTGCGCTTTAGCGCCGCCAAGAACGTCTCGCGTGTCGCGCTCGGCTCGCTGAACGTCTCGGGCACGATCCAGAACGACGCCAGCAAGGGCGACCTGTCGATCTCGGCCGGCAATCCGGATCTCAAGCCCATGACCTCGACCAACCTCGAGGTGGCCGCCGAATACTACTTCAAGGGCGCGGGCTACGTGTCGCTGTCGGTGTTCAACAAGGACCTGAAGAACCTGACCGGCTCGTCGCTGGTGAACGTCCGGTTCGGCGACACCGGCTATCCGCTATCGTTCCTCGGAACGGTCGACGCCAACGGCGCCCCGCAGACCGCCGACACGATCTACAAGTTCTCCATGCCCATCAACATCAACGACGCGACGGTCACGGGCTACGAGATCGCCTTCAAGCGCGACTTCGACTTCCTGCCCGCGCCGTTCAACAACCTGGGCGCCATCGTCAACTACACGCACGTGACCGGCGACACGCTATATGAGAACGTCGCGGGCACGGGCAAGAGCCAGTACAAGCCGTTCGCCGGCCTCTCGAAACACACGGCCAACGCCACGCTGTACTACGAGACCGAGAAGTGGGGCGCTCGCGTGTCGGCCGCCTATCGCAGCAAGTACATCCTGGCGGTGCAGTCGGGGAACACCGACGAGAACGAGCGCGGCTTCCACGAGTCGCTCTTCGTGGACATGACCGCCTTCTACGCCGTCACGCCGCGCCTGAAGCTGACCCTCAACGCGCTCAACCTCACCGACGAGCCCTACGAGCAGTATTCGGACAGCACCGACCGTCTCTACAGCGCCACGACGTCGGGCCGCACGATCAGCCTGAAGGCCATCTACAACTTCTGACGCTCCTTCCGGGCGGGAGCGCTCGCTCCCGCTCGCCCAGCTTCCTCGCGAGAGACATGACGATCATGACCGACCGCAAGCGTGCGTTCCCATGCGCCGTCGCCGGCGCGCTCGCCCTTTTGACGGCACTGTCGGCGGCCCCGTCCGTGAATGCGGCCGAACTGTCCGGCCGCGCTTCAAAGGACCTTCGCCTGAACGACCTGCAATCGGTCGGCACCCACAACAGCTACAAGACCCGCATCCCGCCGGTCGAGATGGCGATGATCGCCAAGGCCTCGCCTCCGCAGGGGCGTTCGCTGGACTACTGGCATCCCACCCTTACCCGCCAGCTGGACCTGGGGATGCGCCAGATCGAACTGGACGTCGCCTATGATCCCGAGGGCGGCCGCTACGCCGATCCGGCCCTGGCCCGGATGACCAAGGACCAGCCCGGCGCCGTTCCGTTCGACGCCAGCCAGATGTCCGCGCCGGGCTTCAAGGTCCAGCACATGACCGACGTCGACGTCCGCGCCAGCTGCCCGACCTTCAAGAGCTGCCTGGAGGAAATCCGGCGCTGGTCCAAGGTCCATCCCGACCACATCCCGCTGCTGATCATGCTCAACGCCAAGGACGGCGAGGCCTATCTGCCCGGCGGCGTGAAGCCCCTGCCCTATGACGAGAAGGCTTTCGACGCGCTGGACGCCGAGATCCGCGCGGTGTTCCCCGAGGGCGAGCTGATCACCCCCGACCAGGTGCGCGGAACGCACAAGACCCTGCGCGAGGGCGCGATGGCTGGCGGTTGGCCCAAGCTGTCGCGAGCGCGCGGCAAGGTGTTCTTCGCCCTGGACGAGCACGCCCCGAAGGTGAAGCTCTATTTGCGGGGCCATACCTCGCTGGAAGGCTTGCCGATCTTCGTCAACGCGTTGGACGAGGCCGCCGACTACGCCGCCTACTTCACGCTGAACGATCCGATCGGCCAGCAAGACCGCATCCAGGCCGCGGTGCGCGCCGGTTTTGTGGTCCGGACCCGCGCCGACAGCGACACCGCCGAAGCCAGGACCAATGACACGCGCCGCCGCGAGGCGGCCTTCGCCTCGGGCGCGCAAT
>NZ_DATFAV010000225.1:0-11842 GCF_035254145.1 Caulobacter sp.
TGCATGACGTGGTCGCCGCCGCGCGCAAGGCCGGGGCCGACGCGGCCGAGGCTGTCTTCGCCGAGCGTCAGTCGCTCTCCGTCAGCGTCCGCCTGGGCGAACTGGAAGAGGTCGAGCGCGAGGAGGCCCGCGACCTGGGCCTGCGCGTCTTCATCGGCCAGCGCAGCGCCACGGTTTCCGGCTCCGACATCTCGGCCGAGGCCCGCGGCAAGCTGATCGAGCGCGCCGTGGCCATGGCCCGTCTGGCGCCGGAAGATCCCTACGCCAGCCTGCCGCCCCAGGATCGCCTGGCCCGCGCGCCCTATCCCGAACTCGACCTGATCGATCCCTACGAGCCCTCGGCCGAGGCCCTTGAGACCCAGGCCCGCATGGCCGAGGACGCCGCCCGCGCGGTCAAGGGCGTGACCAATTCCGACGGCGGTTCGGCCACCTGGTCGTCGTCCCGCTGGGCGCTGGCGACCAGCGACGGCTTCCACGCCAGCCACGCCGCCACCGGCCACTCGGTCTCGGCCTCGGCCATCGCCGGCGAGGGCGCGGGCATGGAGCGGGGGGGCGAGGGCCGCTCGACCCGTCACTTCGGCGACCTGCCCGCGGCCGGCGACATCGGCATGGAGGCCGGCCGCCAGGCGGTGATGCGCCTCAACCCGCGCAAGATCGGCTCGACCACCGCCCCGGTGATCTTCGAGAACCGCCTGGCCATGAGCCTGATCGGCCCGCTGCTGGGCGCGATCTCGGGTCCCTCGATCGCCCGCGGCACCTCGTTCCTGAAGGACAGGCTAGGCCAGCCGGTCTTCGCCCGCGGCGTCAACCTGCTGGAGGATCCGCACCGGGTGCGGGGCCTCGGCTCGGCGCCGTTCGACGACGAGGGCGTGGCGACGCAGGCGCGCGCCCTGATCGACGACGGCGTGCTGACCACCTGGCTCCTGAACACCGCCTCGGCCAAGCAGCTGAGCCTCGTCACCACGGGCCACGCCTCGCGGGGTCTGGCCGGCCCCTCCGGCGTCTCGACCCACAACCTGACGCTCCAGCCCGGCGAGAAGGACCTTGAGGGCCTGATGAAGGACGCCGGGAGCGGCCTCGTCGTCACCTCGATGTTCGGCCCGTCGCTGAACGGTAACAACGGCGACTGGTCGGTCGGCTGCTCGGGCTACTGGTTCGAGAACGGCGAGAGCACCGGCCCCGTCACCGAGATCACCGTGGCCGGCAACCTGATCGACATCTACGCCCGCATCGTCCCCGGCTCGGACCTGGAGCTGCGCGGGGCCAGCAACAGTCCGTCCCTGCTGGTCGACGCCCTGGCCATCGCGGGCAAATGAACGACCTGGATCTGATCCTCGAAGCCGCCAGGGAGGCGGGAGAGCTGGCGCTCTCGGCCCGCGAGGCCGGCCTGAAGATCTGGTCCAAGGCCGGTGGCTCGCCGGTCACCGACGCCGACCTCGCCGTCGACACCCTGCTGAAGAACGAACTGAAGGCGGCGCGGCCCGACTATGGCTGGCTGTCGGAGGAGACCGCCGACGATCCGTCGCGGCTGACCACCCAGCGCCAGTTCGTGGTCGATCCGATCGACGGCACCGTGGCCTTCATGAAGAACAAGCCGTGGTTCGCGGTCTCGATCGCCGTGGTCGAGAACGGCCTGCCGGTCGCCGGGGTCGTGCACGCCCCGGCCCTGAACGAGACCTACGCCGCCACGCTCGAAGGCCCGGCGACCCTGAACGGCGCCGTCATCGCGCCCAGCCTCACCGACCAGCTGTTCGGGGCGGCCATGCTGGGCGACGCCAAGATGTTCGCCCACCCGGCCTGGCGCGAGCCCTGGCCTGAGATGCGGATCGAGAGCCGCAACTCGATCGCCTACCGAATGTGCCTGGTGGCGTCCGGCGCGTTCGACGCCGCCGTGGCCCTGTCGCCCAAGAGCGAGTGGGACCTGGCCGCCGCCGACCTGATCGTCCGCCGGGCCGGGGCCGCTGTCAGCGACCACAAGGGCCGCGATTTCGCCTATAATCGCCCCGTTCCGCAGGTTCCGAGCCTGGTTTGCGCCAATCAGGCGCTTGCGCCATTGATCCTGTCACGCGTCGGGCATATCGAACTGCCGTAAACACACTCCCTCGCAGGAACATTGCTCAAAATGGCTGATAAGCAGCTGCTCCATATCGTCGTCGGCGGTGAACTGAAGGACGTCGCCGGAACCGAATTCCGCGATCTGTCGCAGGTCGAGTTCGTCGGCGCCTATCCGAACTATGACGAGGCCCACAAGGCCTGGAAGGCCAAGGCCCAGGCGACCGTGGACAACGCCCACGCCCGCTACTTCATCATCCACGCCCACAAGCTGTTGGACCCGAGCGTGGACTGACGAAGATCCTCCCCCTAGCGGGGGAGGTGTCGGCGAAGCCGACGGAGGGGGAAGAAGCCGGATCGCCCGCACTTCCCCCTCCGGCCTTCGGCCGCCTCCCCACGGGGGGAGGATTTTGCGCATCATTCTCTTCTTAGGATCCTATCCACCAGCACCTTCCCCAGCATGCTCGCCCGGAAGGTTTTCTTCATCTCGACCGGATCGTAGTCGTCGCTCTCGACCCAGTCGCTGAAGGTCAGCCCCTTGGGCTCGCCCCGCTCCAGATACTGCTCGAACACGTAGTCCAGGACGCCGGTGTTGCCATGCTTGATGTGCAGGTAGCGCGGCCCCAACTGCTTCATCGCCTCGCGGATCGGCTGGCCGAGGCGATAGTGGGCGTAGAAGACGCTCATGATCCCCGCCCGGTCCGCGCCCGATTTGCAGTGCATCAGGGCCGGATATTCGATCGTCTCGAACAGCGCCTTGGCCCCTCGCACCCGCTCGCGGATGGGGACCTCGCGCGAGGTGATGGTGAAGTCGACGAAGTTCAGCCCCAGTCGCTGGCAGGCGTCCTTTTCCAGCGCGTAGAAACTGCCGTCGAAGCCTCCGCGCAGGTTCACGATCGTCTTGATCCCCTGCTTCTTCCACCACGCCAGCTGGAACGGCCAGGGCTGGTTGGCGCGGACCATCTCCGGGCTGACCCAGTGGGCGTTGGAAAAGCCCAGACGCAGATAGGCGTGGTCGTTCCACAGATAGTGGAGATAGGTCTTGAACCGGCCCCAGGGCGTGGTGAGGTCGAACTTGGCCAAGCGGCGACGATCCTTGCGAAGTGCGCGGTCTAAGTAGGGGCAAGCGACCGGAAAGGCAAAACTGGCCCTGATAGCGTCGCTTTTCCGAGTGAGTGCGTCCGCCAAGTCATTGACAGCCCCGCCTCGAAATCCGACCCCTCGCCCATGACCGTCCAGGACACCCCGGAGCTTTCGAACCGCATCTTGGCCGCGCGGATCTGGCGCGAGTACCTGAAGCCGCGTCGGAACCGGCTGGCGACCGCCCTGTTGTGCGCGACCATCGTGGCCGGGCTGAGCGCCGCGTTGGCCTATGTCCTAAAGCCCGCCGTCGATCATCTGATTTCCGACCCACAGCCTGGCGCGCTGTGGCGGATTCCGTTGCTGATCGCGGTCATCGCCATCGCCCGGGGGGTGTTCCAGGTTCTGCAGACCACTTCGATCAACCGCATCGGCAACGGCGTCGTCGGCGACATGCAACTGCGGTTGTTCGGCAAGCTGATGCGCTCGGACCTGGCCCGTCTGCGCGGCGCTCACTCGGGTTCCTACGTCTCGTCGATGCTCTACGACGCGACCCTGATCCGCGAGGCGGCCACCAGCGGCGTGGTCAACTACACCCGGGAATTCCTGACCGTCGTCGGAACGCTCGTGGTCATGTTCCGGCTGGACTGGGCGCTGGCCTCCGGCGTCCTGATCATCGGCCCCGTCGCCAGCCTGTTCATCCGGCGCTTCTCGAAGAAGACGACCAAGGCCGCCAAGGGCGCCATGGGCGAGACCTCCAATCTCTCGACCGCGATCATGGAGAGCCTGGACGGGGTCAAGATCGTCAAGATGGAGAACCGCGAGGCCTACGAGGAGGCTCGCGTCGCCGCCGTGATCGACCGTCGGCAGCGTCACCTGATCAAGGGCTCGAACGCCAAGGCCATGGCCGCCCCCGCCACGGAGACCTTCGGCGCCCTGATCACCGCCGGCGTTCTGGCCTATGCGGGCTGGCGGGCCACGATGGGCCAGATGAGCGCCGGGGATTTCTCGGCCTTCCTGGCGGCGCTGGCGATGGCTCTGCAGTCTCTGCGACAGGTCGCCAATCTGCAGACAGTGTTCAGCGAGGGCTTCACCGGCGCCCGCCGCCTGTTCGCGGCGCTGGACGTCGAGCCGAGGATCGTCGATCCCGCCGATGTCCGGCCGTTGCCCGCCGGCGACGGCGTGGTGGCCCTCAGCCATGTCACCTTCTCGTACGGCGCCGACATCCCGGCCCTGTCGGACGTCTCGCTGGAAGCGCGCCGGGGCGAGACCGTGGCCCTGGTCGGTCCCTCGGGCGGCGGCAAGAGCTCGATCCTCAACCTGATCCCGCGCTTCTACGACGTGAACGGCGGGGCGGTGACCATCGACGGCCACGACGTGCGCGCGGTGACCCTGGCCTCCCTGCGCGAGCGCATCGCCCTGGTCACCCAGGAGCCGTTCCTGTTCGACGACACCGTCCGCGCCAACATCGCCTACGCCCGCCCCGGCGCCAGCCAGCTGGAAATCGAGGCCGCCGCTCGCCAGGCGGCCGCGCACGACTTCATCCTGGAGCTGCCCGAAGGCTACGACACTGGCGTCGGCGAGGCCGGCGCCCGGCTGTCGGGCGGCCAGCGCCAGCGCATCGCCATCGCCCGCGCCTTCCTCAAGAACGCGCCGATCCTGCTGCTCGACGAGGCCACCAGCGCCCTCGACACCGAGAGCGAGGCCCAGGTCCAGGCGGCTCTGGAGCGGCTGATGGCCGGCCGCACCACGATCCTGATCGCCCACCGTCTGTCGACCGTGAAGAACGCTGATCGCATCTACGTCATCGACAGAGGCCGCGTCGTCGAAACCGGCGCGCACGCCGAACTGGTCCAGGCCGGCGGCCTCTATGCGCGCCTGGCCAAGGCCCAGGATCTGGATCACACCCCGGACGCGCGGCCGTTGGAAGGTGACGCTTGAGGCCGCTTCGCTCGCCGTTCGTGATCTGGCTCTTGTCCTCGATCTTCGCCGGCTATTCCAAGTTCGTGTTCCGCACCCTGCGCATGACCGTCGAGGGCGCCGAGCAGGCTGAGGCGGTGTGGGCCCAGGGTCGCGAGACCGGCGTCGGGGCGATCCTGTGCTTCTGGCACTCGCGCATCCCGATGTCGCCGCTGAGCTGGCCACAGGACCTGTCGCGCCGCCAGGACATGCGCGCCCTGATCTCGCGCTCGAACGACGGCGAGTTCATCGCCCGTACGGTCGAGAAGCTGGGCTTTCCGTCGATCCGCGGCTCCTCGGCCAAGAAGACCGACCTCGCCAAGAACAAGCATGGCGAGCAGGCCTTCCGGGACATGGTCAAGTGGGTCAAGGACGGCGGCGGGATCGCCATCACCCCCGACGGCCCGCGCGGCCCGGCCGAGCACATGGAGAAGGGCACGCCCTCCCTGGCTCGCGTCACCGGCGCGCCGGTGATCTTCGTCGGCCTGGCCGCCAAGCCCTGCATCCGCCTGGGTTCGTGGGACGCCACGATGATCCCGCTGCCCTTCGCCAAGGCCGCCATGGTCTGGGACGGACCGACCGGCGCGGGACGGGGCGATGATCCTGAGCAGCTGGTCGAAAGCTGGGCCGCGCGGCTCTCGGCGGTCACCCGCCGCGCCGAAGCCCTGGTCGAAGATTGATCCGGCTCATGCTTGGTGGGATGTAGGGCCATGGCTCACGATCACCCCGAACACGCGCACGACCACGATCATGACCATGGCCACGACCATGGCCACGACCATCACCACGATCATGGGCACGCGCACGGACACCACGGCCACAGCCACGCGCCCAAGGACTTCGGCCGCGCCTTCGCGATCGGCACGGCGCTGAACCTGGGGTTCGTGATCGTCGAGGCCGGCGCTGGGCTCGTCACCCGCTCCCTGGCCCTGCTGGCCGACGCCGGCCACAACCTGTCCGACGTGCTGGGTCTCCTGATGGCCTGGGGCGCGGTCGTCCTGGCCAAGCGGGCCCCCAGCGCCCACCGGACCTACGGCCTGCGCAAGGGCACCATCCTGGCCTCTCTGGCCAACGCCGCCCTGCTGCTGGTCGCCGTCGGCGCCATCGCCTGGGAAGCCGTCCGCCGCTTCGCCGCGCCGGAGCCGATCCAGACGGGTCCGGTGATGATCGTGGCCGCCATCGGCATCGCCATCAACACGGCCACGGCCCTGATGTTCATGAAGGGCTCGAAGGAGGACCTCAACGTCCGGGGCGCCTTCCTGCACATGGCGGCCGACGCGGCGGTCTCGGCCGGCGTGGTGATCGCCGCCCTGGTCATGACCTTCACCGGCTGGTTGTGGCTCGACCCGGTGGTCAGCCTGGCCATCGTCGCCGTCATCGTGCTGGGCACCTGGGGCCTGCTGCGCGACTCGCTGGACCTGGCCCTGGACGCCACGCCGCGCGGCATCGATACCGGCAAGGTCCGCGACTGGCTGGTCGCCCGTCCCGGCGTCTCCGAAGTCCATGACCTTCACATCTGGGCGATGAGCACGACGGAGAACGCCCTGACGGCCCACGTCGTCCGTCCCCTGGACGCCGACCACGACCAGTTCCTGCACGACGCCTGCGCCGAGCTGGCCAGCAAGTTCAACATCGGCCACGTGACCATCCAGGTCGAAAGCAGCCAAGGGGCTCACGCCTGCCGCCTGGCCCCCGCCAACGTGGTCTAGGGGTGACCCTGTCGCTGGGCCTCTACCGGGCCGCTACTGGCCTGCTCGAACCGATCGCGCCCGCGCTGCTGGCCGGCCGGGCCCGCAAGGGCAAGGAGGACCCCGCGCGCCTGGCCGAACGTCTGGGACGAAGCGAGGCGGCTCGGCCCGCCGGCCCGCTGGTCTGGCTGCATGGCGCCAGCGTCGGCGAGAGCCTGTCGATCCTGCCGCTGGTCGAGCGACTGCGCGCCGAGCGCCCCGAGGTCGCGATCCTGGTCACGTCCGGCACCACGACCTCGGCCGCCCTTCTGGCCAGACGCCTGCCGCCGGGCGCGATCCACCAGTACATCCCCGTCGACGCCCCGGGCGCGGCGCGCCGCTTCCTCGCCCGCTGGAAGCCCGACCTCGCCGTCTTCGTCGAGAGCGAACTGTGGCCCAACCTCCTGCTGGAGGCCAAGGCGGCGGGCGCGCGTCTGGCCCTTGTCTCGGCCAAGCTGTCGGACCGCAGCTTCGCCCGCTGGGAAAAGCGCCCTGGGGCCGCCCGCCAGCTGCTGTCGGGCTTCGACCTGATCCTGGCCCAGGACGCCCGCGCTCACGCGCGCTTCGAGGCCCTGGGTGGGCGAGTGGCCGGCGAGGCGGACCTGAAGTTCGGCGCGGAACCCCTGCCGGTGGACGCGCCGGCGCTGGAAGTTGAGCGCGCCCGCTTTCCCCGCCCGCCCCTGCTGATCGCCAGCACCCATCCGGGCGAGGACGAGATCGTCCTGGACGCGCTCGCCGCCTTGCCGAGCCATCGGCCGGTAGTGCTGGCCCCGCGCCATGTCGAGCGCGGTCCGGCGATCGTCGCCCTGGCGCGGGCGCGCGGCCGGACCGCCGTCCTTCGCAGCCAGGCGCCGGGCGAGAGCGCCGACGTCGTCGTCGCCGACACCCTGGGCGAGATGGGCCTATGGTTCCGGCTGGCCGAAACCGCCGTCATCGCCGGCAGCCTGGTCCCCGACATCGGCGGCCACAATCCGCTGGAGGCCGCGCGGCTGGACTGCCCGGCGATCAGCGGCCCGTTCGTCGAGAACTGGGCCTCGGCCTTCGCCGGCCTCGAAGCAGCCGGCGGCGTCGTCATGACGACGCCCCAAGGCCTGAGCGCGGCCCTGGCCGCCGACCTGACCGATCCCGTCGCCGCTCGCGAACGCGCCGCCCGCGCTCGCAGCTTCGTCGACGCCCGCGACGCCGAGGCCCGCGCCGGCCTCTCCCGCATTCTCGAGCTGGTCCCATGAAACTCGGCACGCCCCGCTGGTGGTATGTGAGGAACGGCGGCCCCGCCCCCCTGACCCGCGCCCTGCTGACGCCCATCTCGTGGCTCTGGGCCGCCGCGACCGCGCGGCGGATCGCCCGGACGATCCCGACCGAGGTCGGCGCGCCGGTGATCTGCGTCGGCAACATCACCATGGGCGGGGCGGGCAAGACCCCGATCGTCCGAGAACTGCTGCTGACCCTGAACCGTCGCGGCGTCGCGGCCCACGGCCTGTCGCGCGGCTACGGCGGCAAGCTGAAAGGGCCGGTGCGGGTCGACCCCGCCCGCCACACGGCCGCCGACGTCGGCGACGAGCCGCTGATGCTGGCCCAGGACTTTCCGATGTGGGTGGCCCGCGACCGCGCCGCCGGAGCCATCGCCGCCTCGGCCGCCGGGGCGGGCGCGGTCGTCATGGACGACGGCCACCAGAACCCCAGCGTCCGCAAGGCGCTCTCGCTCGTCGTGGTGGACGGCGAGACGCGGGGCGGCGAATGGCCGTTCGGCGACGGCCGGGTCTTTCCCGCCGGCCCGATGCGCGAGCCGCTTGAGGTGGGCCTCGCCCGCGCCGACGCGGTGATCGTTCTGCTGCCGGTCGACGTCGAGCAGCCCGACTTCGACCTCCTGGTCACCTTCGGCGACCGCCCGGTGCTGGTCGCGCGGCTGGAATCGGCCGCGCCCGTGCCGACGGGACCGCAAGTCGGCTTCGCCGGCGTCGGCAAGCCCTGGAAGGTCGAGAAGGCCCTGACCGCCGCCGGCTGCCAGCTGGTCGACTTCGCGCCCTTCCCCGACCATGGCGCCTACAGCGAGGCGACGCTGAACATGCTGGCCGACCGGGCCAAGGTCTATGATGCGGGCCTGGTCACCACCGAAAAGGACTGGGTGAGGCTGCCGCCCAAGTGGCGCGAGAAGGTGACGCCCTGGCCCGTGCGGGCTCGCTTCGACGACGAGGCGGCGCTGGAAGAACTGCTGGCCAAGGCGGGGCTCTAAAAAAATCCTCCCCCCGAGGGGGAGGAGGCCGAAGGCCCGGAGGGGGAGGTCCTGGTGAGCCGGCCTCTTCCCCCTCCGTCGACTACGTCGACACCTCCCCCGTTAGGGGGAGGATTTGGGCGTCGCCGCCCCTTACTTGTAGACCACCCCGCCCTTGATCACGGACGTCACCCGCCGAAGCTCGGTCACGTCCTTCAGCGGGTCGCCCTTCACCGCGATCAGGTCGGCGGCCTTGCCGGGCGCCAGGCTTCCGATCTCGCTGGCCAGAGAGAAGTGGTCGGCGGCGTTGACCGTCGCGGTCTGGATCGCCTCCAGCGGAGAGAGTCCCGCCTTGACCAGCAGGGCGAACTCACCGGCGTTGTCGCCGTGGGCCGAGACGCCGGTGTCGGTGCCGAACGCGATCTTGACCCCACCCTCGTGAGCGCGGCGGGCCATGGCCAGCATCTTCGGACCGGCGTCCAACGCCTTGGCGGTCTGGGCGGGGGTCAGGAAGTTGTTCGGACCCGAGGCGACCCGATAGACGAAGTCGCCGGCCATCAGCGTCGGCACCAGATAGGCGCCGTTCTTCTTGAACAGGGCGATGCTCTCGGCGTCGAGATAGGTGCCGTGCTCGATCGAGTCGCCGCCGGCCCGCAGGAAGCTGTTGATGCCATCGACGCCGTGGGCGTGGGCGGTGACCTTGCGGCCCATCTTGTGGGCGGCGTCGACGATCGCCTTCAGCTCGTCGTCCGAGAACTGTTGGGAGAGGCCCGCGGCGGTGTTGGAGAGCACGCCCCCCGTCGCGGTGATCTTGATGATGTCGGCGCCGTGCCAGACTTGCTCGCGGGTGGCGCGACGGCAGTCGTCGGCGCCCGAGCAGACCGAGGTCGGCCTCAGCACGTGCATGACCTCGTCGGAGAAGCCGTTGACGTCGCCGTGGCCGCCGTGGATCGACACGGCCGAGCCGGCGGCGATGATCCGGGGACCGACAACGTCGCCGCGCTTGATCCCCTCGCGCAGGGCGAAGATCGCCTGGTTCTCGGCGCCCAGATCGGCCACCGTGGTGAAGCCGGCCAGCAGGGTCTTGCGCGCGAACCCAGCCCCAACCATCGCCTCGTCGGCCGACGACCGGGTCACGGCCTGCAGGCGGGAGTTGGGGTTCTGCTCGTGGGTCAGGTGGACGTGGCTATCGATCAGGCCCGGCAGGACGAAGCTGTCCTTCAGGTCGACGATCTTGCCGCCCCGCTCGGCGACGTAGCCGTCAACAATGCGGGCGACCTTGCCGTTTTCGAGCACCAGCGTCTTGGCCGTCTCGACCTTGCCGGTCGCCGGGTCGGCCAGCAGCTTGCCGGCCTGGACGAAGACGGTTTCAGCGCACGCGGCGCCGCTGATCGCCCCGGCGATCGCCAGGGCGCAGACGCCCGCCAGATACTTCCGCATATAGCCCCTAAGCCCCCGCCTTCTGCGCGAAGGCCCAGGCTCCCTTGGCCAGGACCGGCACGCGCGCCTCCATCAGCTGCGCATGGGCGCTGGCGGCGGTGCCGTCGCGGACGCGGCCGACGATGCCCTGGCAGATGCCGGCCAGTCTGAAGAGGTTGTAGCTGAAATACCAGTCCAGCTCGGGCAGGCCGTCGCGGCCGGTGGCCTTGCAGTAGCGCGCCACCGCCTGGGGAATGGTCGGGATTCCGTACGCTTCCAGGTCCTTGATCTCGGCCAGGCCCCCGCGCTGGTCGGACGGCATCACCCAGTTCATCAGGAAGTAGCTGAAGTCGGCGAGCGGATTGCCCAGTGTCGACAGTTCCCAGTCCAGCACGGCGATCACGCGGGGCTCGGTGGGATGCAGGATCATGTTGTCGAGGCGATAGTCACCGTGGACGATCGAGGTCTGGTCGTCGGCCGGGACGGTCTTGGCCAGCCAGTCGATCAGCCGGTCCATCTCCAGGATCGTCGTGGTCTCCGAGGCCTTGTACTGCTTGGTCCAGCGGTCGATCTGGCGGGCGAAGTAGTTGCCGGGCTTGCCGTAGTCGGAGAGGCCCACGGCCGCGTAGTCGACATTATGCAGAGCCGCCAGGGTGTCGATCTGCGCCTCGTAGATCGCGCGGCGCTCGGCCGGCTGATAGTCGGGCAGGGTTCCGTCCCACAGGATCCGGCCCTCGACGTTCTCCATCACGTAGAAGATCGTGCCGATGACATCCTCGTCCATGCACAGGGCGTAGGCCTTGGCGACGGGGAAGTGGGCCTTGTTCAGGCCCGAGATCACCTTGAACTCGCGATCGACGGCGTGGGCGCTGGGCAGCAGCTTGCCCGGCGGCTTGCGGCGCAGGACGTATTTCCGCCCCGGCGTGACCAGTTGGTAGGTCGGGTTCGACTGGCCGCCCTTGAACTGGCGCACCTCCAGCGGCCCGGCGTAGCCTTCGACATTGGCCACCAGCCACGCGGCCAGCTTGGCCTCGTCGATCGCGTGGCGCGGATCGACCGGCTTGGTGCCCGAGTTCAGGTCCTGGGCGGACTGTTCGGCGGCTGCGGCCATGACGCTTCTCCCCAACGCTTGTTTGAATGGGGAGTTTAGAGGGTGGAGCGCGGGTGGCAATACCAAACGCCCCCTCCCCCATCAGGGGGAGGATCCTCGTTATTTAGAGAGCGCCCGCCAGCCGATGTCGCGGCGGTAGAAGCCGCCTTCGAGACTGATCGTCCCCAGGGCCGCATAGGCGACGTCGCGGGCCTCGTGCAGGGTCGGTCCCAGGGCGCAGACGTTCAGCACCCGGCCGCCCGAGGCCCGCAGCCGGCCCTCGGCGTCGCGGGTCGTGCCGGC
>NZ_DATFAV010000226.1:0-5276 GCF_035254145.1 Caulobacter sp.
CGAGGTGGAAACTAGAAGCTCTTCTTGATCCCGATCTCGAACGTGCGGCCCAGCGGGTTGCCGGTCCACGGGTCGTAACCGAACTCTTCCTGGGCGGGCGGCGGATCGCGGTCGAAGATGTTGGCCACGGTCGCCGTCAAGGCCATGTCGCCGTTCAGTTGCAGGCGGTAGGTGAAGTCGGTGGTGATCCAGTTTTCACCGTCCTCGCCGTATTGGACGCCGGCCCGCTCGTCCTTCACGGCCGAGACGAAGTTGACGCCGAGGCGGAAGTTCTGGCGGTCCAGGCTGTAGTTGACGCCGAGATTGGCCCGCCATTTCGGCGCGGCTTGCGCGAAGGTGGCGAAATTCAGCGTGCCGAGGCGATCGTCGCCGGTCGAGATCGTCACGCCGTCCAGGGTCGTGGGGCCGGTCCGTAGTTCAGTCACCCGGGTCGCGGTGACGCTGACGTCCAGGTCGCCCGGACCCAGGGGCAGGCTGTAGTTGCTCTGGATGTCGAAGCCCTTGGTGGTCTGGCCCGGGCCGTTGCCGTAGCGCGTGGAGACCGCCGAGAAGGTCCCGACGCCGCTCATGCCCACCGTGCAGCCGTTGTTGAAGGTGATGCGGGCCAGCAGCGGCTGCTTGGTCGCGTCGCAGGTCGTGATCGTGCCGCCGGCGCCGTTGAAGACCAGGCTGGCGATCTGGTTGGGATCGGCGACCTGGCCGATCTGGTCCTTCGTCTTGATGTCGAAATAGTCGACGATCAGGCGGAACCGGTGGTCATCGGCGAGGCCGCGGCTCTGCCAGATCGCGCCGATGTTCGACGTCTTGGCGGTTTCGGGCTTGAGGTTGGCGTCGGTGACGAACTGCGCCGCCAGCCAGTTGCTGGCCGCTACGGTATAGGTGCGAGCCGCGACCGTGATCGCGCCCGGCGTCACGCCCAGGGGCGGGGTCTGGTAGTTGGTGCCGTACGACGCGCGCAGGGTCAGCGGGCCCCAGACGTTCCACTTGCCCGACACCTTGTAGACCGTGGCTCCGAGGTCGTTCGAGAACTTCTCGTGGCGCGCGGCCAACTGGATGTCGACATTGGACAGCAGCGGCACCTGCAACTCGCCGAACAGCGAGTACTGGCTCTGCTCGGCCTGGGTGGGCAGGGTCGGGGCGAACAGCACGAACGGGCCCGGAGCGTCGGGCGTGCAGCCCCGGAAGTTCGGGCTGGTCGTCGGCTGCGGCGTGGCGCCGAGGTTCGACGAGCCGGCGCCGTTGGCGCTGGTCGTGCCGGCCGGCCACTCGCACTGGATCGAGCCATTGTTGAAGGCGCTGGGCACCTCGACGCGGTTGGACAGCGAGCGGTATTGGGCGCCGACCGCCCAGCCCACCTCGCCGCCGGGCAGCTTCAGGCCGGAGAGGCCGTTGAACACCAGGTCGGCGGTGAAGTTGTGGCTCATGGTCTCGACCGCGCGGGGGTCGAACATCCACAGGGTCAGCTCCTTGGAGTTCTCCTTGCCGGCCACGTAGTTGGGGTTGGAAAGCCCGAGAACCGGCTGGCCCTTGAACGACGAGGAGAAGGGATTCCAGTACTGGCAGCCGTTCTTGCCCGCGGCGGCCGCGTTCTGGGTGCCGAAGCGCGACGGATCCAGATCCACGGCCTGGCAGCCGGGGCCGCCGAAGCCGTTCAGCGCTTCCTGCAGCCGGTAGCCGATGGTGTCGGCGTGGGTATTGTAGTTGTAGGCGTCGTTGTAGGTCAGGGCGAAGTCGTAACCGACCTTCTTGGCGAACGGCGCCACGTCGCCGAGGTCGCCGGTCAGCCCGCCGGAGATCCGCCAGACCTTGTTGTCGATGCGGTCGGCCACGCCGAAGCCGTCGCCGCCCGAATAGTACGGGTTGCCGCCGTGGCCGAGCAGGCGATAGGTCACTGGCGTGAAGCCCTGGGCCCCGGTGATCCCGTGGGCTGCGGCGAAGTCGGCCGCGTAGGGGTTCGTGATCGGCACGTAGAACTGATAGACCGAGCCCGTGGCCAGAGCGGGGCCGCGCACGACCGGCTGGGCCGGCGAACCCATCACCTGCGGCAGGTTCACCCGGCCGTATGAAGCGTCCATATGGAACTTCATGCTGTCGGTGATCTGCGCCTTCAGTTGGGCGTAGAGGCGGTAGGTGTCCTGCTTCTCCACCAGCCGGTAGTACGAGATGTAGTTGTAGGCGCAGGTGAAGTTGTTGTCGTAGCGGCCGCCGACGGCGGCGCAGCTGGCGGGCGTGAAGTCCGAGACGATGCCGCCCGCCGCCGGACCCCATTCGCCGACGTCCGTGGCGCTAGGCGTGGCGGGCAGGGCGCCGCGCGGCAGCCAGCCCGTCAGGTTGGTCAGGGTCGACCACGGCGCGGGGTTGTAGCCCGTCGTCGGGTTCAGCGAGGCCTTGGTGAAGTCCCGCTCCATGGTGTTGAGGCGCGAGCGGTGCTCGTATTCGGCCGAGACCAGCAGGTTCACGCGGTCTTCGCCGATCCCGCCCATCACGCCGATGGAGTAGTCGCCCTTGGAGCCCTTGATGTGCTTGTACTGCGCCTGGGTCTGCAACCCGACGAACTTGTCCAGGGTGATGAAGTTGACCACGCCGCCGGTGGCGTCGGCGCCGTAGATCACGGCCGCGCCGTCCTTGAGGATCTCGGTGCGCGACAGGGCGATCGAGGGGACGTTGGCGGTGTTCTGGTTCATCCGCCGGCCGTTCAGCAGCACCAGTGTCTTGTCGGCTCCCAGGCCCCGCAGATTGTAGTTAACCGAGCCGACCAGGGCCGGACCACCGAAATAGTAGGACTCGCCGGTGGTGGGGCCCGAGATCGTCAGGCTCTTGGCGAACTCCAGCGCCGTCGGCGAGCCCTGCTTCTCCAGTTGCGCCTGCGAATAGACTTCCACGGGGAGGGCAGCGTCCAGCGCCGAGCCTCTGATGTTCGAACCCGTGACGACGATTTCCTCGACCTGGGTGGATTGATCCGCAGGCGCCTTTTCCTGACCCCACGCCGGCAATGCGATGCCCGCGATCCCGATCAGCAGCGCGACGCCCGAGGCGCTGGTTAGCCCGACTTTCATTTGGCGACCCTCCCGTTGAATGAGTCTCTAACGCTCATTCTCACTAGAGTGAGTGTTGTCTTATCGTCGGGACGGCGTCAATGATCATTGTTCGGCCAAAGCGCGGTCGTTGCGCGAAGCTCGCTGACAAGCGAGTGATTGACGGCGCGCGCGGGCCCGACTACGCGGCGAACAGCAAGTGCAGGAGGACGGCTTGGCAGGAGCTAAGGCGGAGAAGGCCGAGGGAGTGACTGCGAAGCGGGAGCGGCGCAGCAAGGCCGAACAGCGCGCCCAGAGCCTTGAGCAGATCCTCGACGCCGCCGAGTATCTGTTCTCGCAGAACGGCCTCTATGGCGTGACGCTGCGCGACGTGGCCCAGCGGGTGGGCATCCACACCACGCTGCTGAACTATTATTTCAAGGACAAGACGAACCTGTTCGAAGCCGTGTTCGCGCGGCGCGCCGGAGTCACGTCGGGCCGCCGGATGGTGGCGCTGGAACAGTACGAGAAGGACGCGGGCGACAAGCCGACCGTCGAGGGCGCGCTGCACGCCTTCCTCGATACCGATCTCGACCTCTATTACGAGGGCGGTGAGCACTGGATGAACTACGCCGCCTTCTGCGCCCGGGTCAGCAACACGCCCGAGGGCGCGGCCCTGATGGACGAGCACTTCGATCCCGTCGTGCTGAAGCTGGTGGGCATCCTCAAGCGCGCCCTGCCGGACTATGCCGACGAGGAGATCTTCTGGGGCTATCACTTCGTTTCGGGCGCGCTGATGAACACACTGGCGCGGACGGGCCGGATCGATCGGCTGTCCAGCGGCGTCTGCCATTCCGACGACTTCCCGGCGATCAAGAAGCGGATCGCCCGCTTCATGGCCGCCGGTTTTATCGCTTTGAGGGCGTAGAACCCTACGCCTTCTCGCGGGCGAAGACTCGGCCCAGCCAAAGGAAGAGGGCGATCGCCAGGCCGTAGAACGGAACCAGGGTGTAGAGCGCCATCTGCAGCGAGTTGTGCGGGTGGCTGGCGCGGAAGAAGTCGCTGGCCGCGCCGACATAGGTGGGGCCAAGGCCTAGGCCTATGAAGTTCATGACCAGCAGAAGCAGGGCGCCGGACATCACCCGCTCTTCGGGCCTGACCTCTTCCTGCACCAGCGCCACCGACGACGAAAGGTAGAAGTAGTTCAGGAAGGTCGGACCGATCAGGAAGGCCAGTGCCAGCGGCCAGGTCGGCGCCCAGACGAAGCCCAGGTAGAATGGAATCGCCAGGGTCAGTGAGATGACCGGCGCGATGGCGTAGACGGCCTTGGACCGGCGGCGGAAGCGATCGATCACCCGTCCCGAGACGAAGATGCCCGCGCTCATGCCGATCCCGACCACCAGGGCGTACCAGACCGCGACCTGACTGAGCGCCATGCCCTTCTCGCGCATCAGGAACAGGGTCGTGAAATTGCCCAGGCCGTAGGTCACGAACTGGGTCGCGCCGCTGCCTAGCGCCGCCAGCACCAGCGTCGGGCGCGAGAAGAACATTTTCAGCGTCGCCCAGAACGGGGGCTTGCGGGGAGGGGTCTTGGCGTCGACTCCGTCCATGCCCCCTCGACGCGGCTCGCGGACGATCATCGGCAGTACGAGCGCCGTGACGATTCCGATCACGCCCAGAACCACGAACGCATGTCGCCAGTCGAAGGCCGCCGCGATGGCCGCGCCGAAAGCGATGCCCAGCGCCGCCCCGACCGGCGGGCCGAGGTTGTAGAGGCCAAGCGCCGTGCCCCGGCGCTCGGGCGGGAAGTAGTCCGAAATGATCGCATAGGAGGGTGGCACGCCGCCCGCTTCGCCAAAGCCCACGCTCATCCGCGAGAAGGCGAATTGGCCATAGGTCCGGGACAGGCCGCAGGCCACCGTCGCCGCGCTCCAGATGGCGCACGCCAGGCTCAGCACCGCCACGCGATTGGTCCGGTCGGCGAGCCAGCCGACGGGAATGGCGATGAAGCAATAGAACAGGGCGAAATAGAAACCGCCGATCATGCCGAGCTGGCTGTCGGTGACATGCAGGCTGTCCTGGATCGGCTTGGCCAGGATCGACATCAGCTGTCGGTCCAGGAAATTCAGGACATAGACGAACCACAGCATGGCCAACACGGCCCAGGCGCGGCTTCCGGAAGGGATTGTGCGCGCCTGCTCCGATGAGCGAGCGAGCGGCGGCGACGGGTTGCGCGTGGCGTCCAAGACTTCCTCCCAGCCG
>NZ_DATFAV010000227.1:0-6668 GCF_035254145.1 Caulobacter sp.
TTCCAGGCGATCCTGCTGCGCACCTCGGCCCAAGGGAGCGAAGTGCGCCTCGGTGACGTCGCGCGCATCGAGATCGGCGCCGAGAACTACGGCACCCTCGCGCGCTACAACGGCCAACCGGCCGCGGGTATCGCGGTCAAGCTCGCCGCGGGCTCCAACGCCATCGCGACGGCGACCGCGGTGCGGGCGAAGCTCGACGAAATGCAGCGCTTCTTCCCGGCGGGCGTGAAGGTCGTCGTCCCCTACGACACGACCCCCTTCGTGAAGATCTCGATCGAGGAAGTGGTCAAGACGCTGATCGAGGCGATCGCGCTGGTCTTCCTCGTGATGTTCCTGTTCCTGCAGAACATCCGCGCAACCCTGATCCCGACGATCGCCGTGCCGGTCGTGCTGCTGGGCACGTTCGGCGTGCTGTCGGCCTTCGGTTATTCGATCAACACCCTGACCATGTTCGGCCTGGTGCTGGCGATCGGCCTCCTGGTCGACGACGCCATCGTCGTGGTCGAGAACGTCGAGCGCGTGATGAGCGAAGAGGGGCTCTCCCCCAAGGAGGCCACCCGCAAGTCGATGAACGAGATCACCGGCGCCCTGATCGGCATCGCGCTGGTGCTGGCCGCGGTGTTCGTGCCGATGGCCTTCTTCGGCGGCTCGCAAGGCGTGATCTACCGCCAGTTCTCGATCACCATCGTCTCGGCCATGGCCCTGTCGGTGATCGTGGCCCTGATCCTGACGCCGGCCCTGTGCGCCACCCTGCTGAAGCCGGTCGAGGCCGGCCATCATGACCAGAAGACCGGCTTCTTCGGCTGGTTCAACCGCAGCTTCAACGACATGTCGTCGCGCTACCAGGGCTCCGTCCGCGGCATCCTTGGCAAGAGCGGCCGCTGGATGGCGGTCTACGCCGCCATCATCGTGGCCATGGGCCTGCTGTTCGTGCGCCTCCCCAGCGCCTTCCTGCCGGAAGAGGACCAGGGGATCATGATCACCCTCGTCCAGCTGCCCGCGGGCGCGACCGAGGAGAAGACCCAGGCCGTCCTGACCCAGGTGCGCAAGCACTTCCTGGAGGACGAGAAGGACGCCGTGAAGTCGGTGTTCACCGTCTCGGGCTTCAGCTTCAGCGGCGCGGGCCAGAACGCCGGCCTCGCCTTCGTGCGCCTGAAGGACTTCGAGGAACGCAAGGCCGCCAAGCTCAAGGCCCCGGCCGTCGCCGGCCGGGCCATGGGCGCCTTCAGCCAGATCCGCGACGCCATGGTGTTCGCGGTGATCCCGCCGTCGGTCCCGGAGCTGGGCACCTCGTCGGGCTTCGACTTCCAGCTGCAGGATATCGGCGGCGTCGGTCACGAGACGCTGATGCAGGCTCGCAACATGATGCTGGGCATGGCGTCCAAGGACCCCAACCTCGTCGGCGTCCGGCCCAACGGCCAGGACGACACCCCGCAGCTGAAGATCGAGGTCGACCAGGCCAAGGCCGGCGCCATGGGCCTGACCACCGCCGACATCAACAGCGCGCTCAGCGCCGCGTGGGGTGGGTCGTACGTCAACGACTTCATCGATCGCGGCCGGGTCAAGAAGGTCTACATGCAGGCCGACGCGCCCTATCGCATGACGCCCGAGGACCTGAACCGCTGGTACGTCCGCAACAGCAGCGGCCAGATGGTGCCGTTCCCGGCCTTCGCCTCGGCCAGCTGGACCTACGGCTCGCCGCGCCTGGAGCGCTACAACGGCCTGTCGTCGATGAACATCCAGGGCTCGCCCGCCCCGGGCAAGAGCTCGGGCCAGGCCATGGCCGCCATGGAGAAGCTGGCCGCCCAGCTGCCGCCCGGCGTCAGCTACGAGTGGACGGGCCTGTCGGCCCAGGAACGTGAATCCGGCAACCAGGCCCCGGCCCTGTACGGCATCTCGATCCTGGTGGTGTTCCTGCTGCTGGCCGCCCTCTACGAGAGCTGGTCGATCCCGCTGGCCGTCATCATGGTGGTGCCGCTCGGCATCGTCGGCGCCCTGCTGGCCACCTTCGTCCGCGGTCTCAGCAACGACATCTACTTCCAGGTCGGCCTGCTGACGACCATGGGCCTGGCGTCCAAGAACGCCATCCTGATCGTCGAGTTCGCCAAGGACCTGTACGAGAAGGGCATGGGCCTGGTCGAGGCGACGCTGGAGGCGGTCCGCATCCGTCTGCGCCCGATCATCATGACCTCGCTGGCCTTCGTGTTCGGCGTGCTGCCTCTCGCCATCTCCAACGGGGCTGGATCGGGGGCCCAGCACGCCATCGGCACCGGCGTGATCGGCGGCATGCTGTCGGCGACGCTGCTGGCGATCTTCTTCGTCCCGCTGTTCTTCGTGGTGGTCGAAAGGATCTTCAAACCGAAACACAAAGGCCATGACGAGGCCGTCGCCGCCCAGGGTGGCGAGACCCCGTCGACGGAGGCCCACTGATCATGCTGCGTAACCTCACCCTGATCCTGCTGGCCTCCACGGCGGTCAGCGCCTGCACCCTGGCGCCGGAGTACAAGCGTCCGACCCTGCCGGTCGCCCAGACCTGGTCCACGCCCGCGGCCGAGCCCACGGGCTCGGTCACGGCCGCCGACCTCGACTGGCGCCAGGTGCTGGTCGATCCGCGCCTGCAAGGCGTGGTCGACCTGGCCCTCAAGCAGAACCGCGACCTGCGGGTGGCGGTGCTGAACATCGAGAAGGCCCGCGCCCAGTACGGCGTCCAGCGCGCCAACCTGTTCCCCGCCGTCAACGGCGTGCTCAGCGAGACGCGCAGCCGCACGCCGGCGGCGACCTCGCAGACCGGCCAGGGCGTCGACATCGAGACTTACAGCGCCACGATCGGCTTCACCGCCTATGAGCTGGACCTGTTCGGCCGCGTGCGCAGCCTGAACCAGCAGGCCCTGCAGAGCTTCTTCTCGACCGAAGAGACCGCCCGCTCGGTGCGGATCAGCCTGATCGCCGAAACGGCTAACGCCTGGCTGACCCTGGCCGCCGACCAGGACCGCCTGGCCCTGGCCAGAAACACCCTGGCGACCCGCGAGGAGTCGCTGCGCCTGGTTCAGCGCCAGGTCGACGGCGGCGTCGGCTCGCTGATGGACCTTCGCAACGCCCAGACCCTGGTCGAGACGGCGCGCTCGGACGTGGCGACCTACACCGCCCAGGTCGCCCAGGACCGCAACGCCCTGACGCTGCTGGCCGGGACCGACCTGCCCGCCGACCTGCTGCCCTCGGGCGGCGTGGCCTCGGTGAACATCCTGGCCGACCTGCCCGCGGGTCTGCCGTCGGACGTGCTGGTCCGCCGTCCCGACGTGCTGGCCGCCGAGCACACCCTGCGCGGCGCCAACGCCAATATCGGCGCGGCCCGCGCGGCCTTCTTCCCGCGCATCAGCCTGACCGGCTCGACCGGCGCGGCCAGCGGCGACCTGGACGGCCTGTTCAAGAACGGTACGGGCGCCTGGAGCTTCATCCCCCAGATCAGCCTGCCGATCTTCGCCGGCGGGGCCAATGTCGCCGGGTTGAACAGCGCCAAGGCCAGCCGCGACATCGCCGTGGCGACCTACGAGAAGACGGTGCAGACGGCGTTCCGCGAGGTGTCCGACGCCCTGTCGGTGCGCGCCACGGTCGCCGATCGCGTCGCCGCCCAGGAGCGCCTGGTCACGGCCGCCACGGACAGCCAGCGCCTGTCGCAACAGCGCCGCGACGCGGGACTCGACAGCGCCCTGACCCTGCTGGACAGCCAGCGCACGCTGTATTCGGCCCAGCAAGGCCTGATCACCGCGCGCCTGAACCGGGCGACGAACCTGGTCACCCTCTACAAGACCCTCGGCGGCGGCGCGCCCGCAGTCTGAGGTTTTAAGCCTTCCCCGGCGAGAGCCGGGGAAGTTCGCCGACCATCATCCCCCCCCCCGGTGGTCGCGAACGGAGGGGGCGCGCTCCTCCCCCCATCCCCGGAGCCGCCCCTTCCCCCCTTTTCCAGGATATTGGAGGCCCGAGGCGCTCGCCGCCCTGGCCTACCGTTCGCGCCGCCATTCCGAGATCGGCGTGGCGCCGTCCGGCGCGGTCGGGACGCGATAGCTCAAGGTGTCGCCGTCCTGCGTATAGGCCCGCCGCTGGGTCGTCCCTTCCCAGTTCTTGAACGACGCGCCCTCGATCTTGAACAGCAGCTGGTGAGCGGCCTCGTCGATCGCGATGGTTCCGTAGTGGGTGGACGATCCCAGCACCGCCTCGGCGTAGTCCTCGGGCGTCCCGCGCTTCTTGTCGCCCGAGGCGAAGCTGGCGCGTTCGCTCTTGAAGATCTGCAGGCCGTAGCGCCCGGCGGCGTCGACGATCAGCCGCCCCTTCGGCGCCGACCCATAGTCGCGCTCGCGCGCTCCGGCGGGCGTGATCCGGTCGGCCGCCGTGAGGGTCCAGGTTCCCGCCAGGGGGAAATCCGCCGCCCGCGCCACGCCCGTGATCGCCAGGACCGGCGCCAGGACCACCGCCATCATCGTCTTTCGCATCTCACACCCCATGTAACTCGTTTGATAGGTTACTGGCGCAAACTCGGCGAAGGCGGCTAACCTGTCAATCCGGTTTCCCAAGAGCGTTTCGTGACACCTGCCCCGCTCCTTTCCCGGCCCGAAGAGACCCGCGACGGCTTTCGCTTTCGCGGCGGTCGCCTGCCGCTCGACCTGCCGGCCACCCTGGCGGGACGGATCAGCGGCCAGCATCGCGAGGCCCTGGCCACCCCCGCCGATCTCGACCGCTGGCTGGTCGCCGCCGGCCTTTCCGAGACCGCGCCCGGGTCCGACGCCGGAGACCTTTCGGCCGCCCGGACGCTGCGCGAGGCGTTGTTCGATCTGGCCATGGCCCGCGCCGAGGGGCGTCCCCCGCCGGAGGCGCCGCGCCTGGCGCTCAACGGCTTCGCCGCCCTTCCCGCCGCCGCGCCCTGGCTGGACGCGGCCGGCGGCGTGCAGCTGAAAGGCGGTGTCCGCGCCCTGCTGGCCAGCGTGGCCCGCGAGGCGGTGCTGCTGCTGGGCGGCCCCGAGGCCGCGCGGATCCGCCAGTGCGCCGGAGCGTCCTGCGCGATCCTGTTCCTCGACACGTCTCGCAAGGGCGACCGTCGCTGGTGCTCGATGAGCGCCTGCGGCAACCGCGCGAAGGTCGCCGCCTATCGGGGTCGAGAGAGCCTTTCCGGCTGAGGCCCAAGGCCAAGCTTCCCCGATCCGGGGAGGCGGGCCGGCCAATCGTTACACTTTGGTAACCTTCCCGACCAAACGTTTGCACGTTAATCACGACCGTCGAACCCGAAAAACCGAACCGGGATCAGGCGGAGTTTCAACGCCGATGAGAGCCTAGATGACGCCCGAGTCCAAACAAGCAAACCACCTGATCGGGATCGCGCTGGCCACCCTTCTAGCCTTGGCCGCCGCCGTGTCCGCCGTGCTCAACCCCACCGACCTGAACGGTCGCCCGCTGTCGCGCGAGACCGCGCCGACGGCCGAGGCCCGCCTCTAGGGCATTTTCCGACGAAGTGGACGCCCGTTCGTCGTCAGAAATACGCCAAAACAAAAGACCGGAGCGTTTCGCCGATCCAGTTGAATCGGTGAAACGCTCTAGCCCTACAGAGGCAGCTGCACCGTGCTCTTGACCTCCTCGAGCACGGCGTAGGTGCGGGTCTCGCGCACCCCCGGCATCTTGACCAGGATGTCGCCCAGGAAGTTGCGATAGGCCTCCATGTCGCGCACGCGGGCCTTGATCAGATAGTCGAAGCCGCCGGCCACCATGTGGCACTCCAGGATCTCGGGCGCGCGGCGCACGGCGGCGGCGAAGTCCTCGAACACCTCGCCGGTCGTGCGCTCCAGGACCACCTCCACGAAGATCAGCAGCGCCCGGTCGACCTTGGCCGGATCCAGCAGCGCCGCGTAGCCGGTGATGTAGCCGCGCTCGCGCAGACGGCGCACGCGGTCGAAGGTGGCCGCCGGCGAGAGGTTGCAGCGCTTGGCCAACTCGGCGTTGGTGATGCGGCCGTCGGCCTGCAGCACCTTGAGGAGCCGACGATCGGTGTCGTCCAGAGCGGAGATGGCCATATCGCAATTACACCGAAGAAGCTTCGAAAAATACCGCCCACAAACGGAGCACCTTCGACAAGCTTAGCGATACACCCTCGATCGTTCCAGCCCCGCCGGCGCCGCCCCTCCTCAACAGGCGCCTGTGGGACGGCCAGCCCGTTTGGAACATCGCGACGCTCGCCCCTCTCCCCCTAACCGGGCGTCGCATAAGGGTGTGGCAGCCGAAAGTGGTTGCCCGCTCTTGAGAGGAAGGGACGCAAGCGTCTCCCCCACAAAGCGTCCCTTCCTCCCTCCCCTTTTCCAGAGCATGCTCGTCCGCGCCGCCCTCCTTGCTGGAGCAGGCGATCATTTTTCCGCGCCTTCGCCGAAGAACGAACGGCGTCGCGAGCCAACAAACGAAGCACCTTTGGCCGAAGTCGAGTTAGACCGATGATATTCTAACGACGGGAAGCGCCATGACGGACTGGGACAGCCTCGACGACGGCAAGTATCGCGATGAAGCGGCGGTGATCGCCGACCTGCTGGCCGCAAAGCCCTTGTCGAGCGAGGACCGCGCCGCCGTCCGGGCCGAGGCCGAGGCCCTGGTGCGCGGCGCGCGCCGCAGCGTCCGCAAGCAGGGCGTGGTCGAGA
>NZ_DATFAV010000228.1:0-3198 GCF_035254145.1 Caulobacter sp.
GCCTTCCAGAAGTAGCGGACGAAGCCGCGCTTTTCGTCGACCTCCTTGATACGGAAGACCATCCGCACCGGCAGGCCCGTCTCGACGTCGCCCGGCGCGACATCGGTGATGTCCATCATGATCCGCCCGCCGCCCTCGAAGACGATCATCCCGTAGTGGTTGGGCGGGGCCATCGAGAAGGTCAGGTAGTCAGCCGAATAGCTGAGCACCGAGGCCTTTCGCTCGGCGAAGCGATACGGCTCCTGAGTGTCGACAGCCGGATTGTTCGGCGCGACCGATATGCGCGTGCGTGGGAACTGCACGACGCCGGTCTCGCGACAACGGCCGCCGACCAGACCCAGGATCATGTCCTCGTTGCGATAGAGCGTGGTCAGGGCCGTCTTGTTGTCCTTCTCGGCCCGCATGCCCTTGTCCCACTCGACCAGGCCGTTGAAGGTCAGGAACTTCAGGTAGTTGGTCTCGACTTCTCTGTCGGCCAGCGACCCCGTCACGCCGCGCGCCGGACGCCGGCCCTGGCCGGTGGCGCGGAAGACCAGAGCCTCGGCGCCCTGGCCGAACTGGGCGACCAGGATGATCGCGCCGGCCTTGGCCTCCTCCAGCGCGTGGGCCAGCATGATCGGCCCGTGCGCGCAGCCAGCTTCGCCCATGACGGCGGCCAGGTTATCGCGGACGGCCTCGGGCTTGATCCCGACGCTCTTGGCCAGGCTCGCGGCCATGCCGGCGAAGGTGGACGGGAAGCAGAAATGATCGACATCGCCGGGACTTAGGCCAGCGTCTTCAAGCGCCTCGCGGATCGCCGGTGGGACCAGCTTGACGATCCCCTCGTCGCGGATCCAGCGCTCCTCCCAGTAGTAGTCGAAGCCGCCGTCGTCGCCGCGGAAGTGGTCGACGAAATCGTCGGTGACGCTGCCTCTTCCCAGCAGCTCGGCCGCGCCCGGTCCCTCGGTGACCACGAAGGCCGCCGCGCCGTCGCCGAAGTCGAGCTCCTGGGCCGAGACCGCCCGCGCCCTGCGATGCTCGCCCGAAGCCACCAGCGCCACCTTGGCGCCGCCGCCCGCGACGGCCGACAGGGCCTGGGAGAGCGCCGTCAGGCCGCAGCGCTGCGAGCCGGTGACGTCGCTGGCGCTGATCGACTTCTCCAGCGTCAGCGCCGCCGAGACGATTCCCGCGTTCAGCCGATCGGCGAACGGCGCCGTCGTGGAGGCGAAATACAGGGCGTCGATGTGCGAACGGTCGTCGTCGGGCCCCAGGGCGTCGCGGGCCGCCTCGACCGCCATGGTCAGAGCGTCCTCATCCCAATTGGCCATGGCGCGCTCGCCCTTGCCCTTGGCCTTGAGGTTCGGCGCGACCCAGGCGTTGGCGTCCGTCACAGCCTTGCGGCTGAGACGAAGGCGCGGCGCATAGGCGCCCCAGGCGGCGATGCCGGCCATGTTTCGCTCCCAGATGTGTTCTTCTTCCGGAAACCCTAGGCCCGCCGGTCGGACGCCTTCAACCCTGCCGCTTCGTCAAGCGGGCGGGACCTCGGGCGAGCGGACCCGCTCCATCCGGAAGCCCATCCCGATGACGCGAGCGGGCAAGCGGCGGAGGATCGGGAACCAGTCGAAGAGCTTGAAGGCCGCGGGCGGCTTCAGCGTCTCGGCGCGCAGCACCCGGCTGATCAGGCGATCCTGCACGAACACCTGGATCGCCTGCATGGCCTTTACCGCGGGCTCTCGACGCGCCTGCACCGCCTCCAGCCGCCGATCCAGGGCGGCGGCGTCGCCGGCGAAGGCGTCGTGCAGCAGGTTGGCCGCGGCGATGGCGTCCTGGATGGCCAGGTTGATGCCGACTCCGCCGACCGGCGACATGGCATGCGCCGCATCGCCGATGCACAGCAGGCCCGGCCGCGTCCACCGCGTCAACCGGTCGACCTTGACCGTCAGCAGATGCACGTCGTCGAAGCTCCGCAGTTCATCCACGCGATCGGCGATGGCCGGACCGGCCTGGGCCACATCGCGGCGGAAGGTCTCGATCCCGGTCGCGCGGATCGCCTCGAATCCACCCTTGGCCGCCACGTAGCCGCACTGATAGTAGCCCTCGCGCGGGATGGTGATGAACATCCGCCCCTTGCTGATCCGCCCCAGCGGCATGTCTGGAGCGTCGTGGGGACGGCGCGACAGCCGCATCCAGAGCACGTCCATCGGCGCGCCCAAATCCTCGACCACGAGTCCGGCCTGCTCGCGCATCACCGAGCCGCGACCGTCGCAGGCGATCACCAGGCGCGCGCGCACCTCCAACGGCCCCTCGGGCGTGTCGGCCGCCACGCCGACGACGCGTCCAGCCGCGATGATCGGCCCCTTGGCCGTGGCGTTCATCATCAGCCGGAAGCTCGCGAACCGGCGCGAGCGCTCGACCAGGAAGTTCAGGAAGTCCCACTGCGGCATCAGGGCGATAAACGGCGCGGCGGTGGGCAGGCGACGAAAGTCCGCCAGGCGTACGATCGTCCCGCCGACCTCGCCGGAGAGCTCGCCGACCTCGGTGTGCGGCAAGGCCAGGAAATCCTTCAGCAGCCCAAGATCGGCCATGGCCTGCAAGGTCGAGGGATGGACCGTATCGCCCCGGAAATCGCGCAGGAAGTCGCCGTGCTTTTCGAGCACCAACACCTCGACGCCCGCGCGGGCCAGCAGGTGCCCGACCATGACGCCGGCAGGACCGCCGCCGACGATGCAGCACTGGACCTGGATCGGCTCGGGCAAGGCGGTATCCTTCTAGCGGTAGGGATCGTCCGTGTTCAGGTACCCGGCCACATAGTCGGCCACCCCGTCCTCGAGCGTGGTCATCGGCGCGGCGTATCCTGCCGCGCGCAGGCGGCTCATGTCGGCCTGGGTGTAGTATTGATACTTGCCGCGCAGCACCTCGGGCATGTCGATATAGGTGATGTCCGGCTCGCGCCCGACCGCCTCGAACGTGGCCACGGCGAGGTCGCGGAATGATCGCGCCTGGCCCGAGCCGAGGTTGAAGACACCGTTCACGCCGGGGCTCCGCGCCAGCCAGGCGATCACGTCGACCGCATCGCGGACATAGACGAAATCGCGCAGCTGGCCGCCGTCCCCGTAGTCCGGATGATGCGACTTGAAGAGCTTGACGCCCTCCCCGGCGGCGATGCGCGGCCAGATCTGGGCGACGACCGACTTCATGCCGTCCTTGTGCTCTTCATTG
>NZ_DATFAV010000229.1:0-5159 GCF_035254145.1 Caulobacter sp.
CCGTCGATGCTGCGCAGGCTGACCATCATCAGGAAGTTGGACGCGGCGCTCTCGACGCTGACGCCGGTCTGGCGCACGGTCTGGGGCAGGCGCGGCTCGACCGTCTTCAGGCGGTTCTGGACGTCGACCTGGGCCAACTCAGGATTCGTGCCCGGCTTGAAGGTCGCCGTGATCGTCGCCGAACCCGAGCTGTCGGTCGAGGACTCGAAGTAGAGCAGGTTCTTGACGCTGGAGAGCTCGCGCTCGATCAGGCCCACGACGGAGTCGTTCATGGCCTGGGGCGTGGCGCCGGGGTAGCTGGCGTAGATGCTGACTGTCGGTGGCGCCACGACGGGGTAGCGCGCCACGGGCAGGCGAGGGATGGCCATCAGACCGGCCAGGACGATCGCGATCGCGATGACCCAGGCGAAGATCGGTCGCTCGATGAAGAACTTCGGCATGGGACTAGCGCGCCCCCATCTGGAACGGGACGGCCTTGACCTGAGCGCCGGCGGCGACGCGGTCCTGCCCCTCGACGATGACGCGCTCGCCCGCCTTCAGGCCATGGGTCACCACGTAGCGCCCGCCCACCACGTCGCCGACTTCGACGGCGCGTGTCTCGACCAGCCCCCTGGCGTTCACAACGCTGACGATCGGCTTTCCGCCGCTGTCCCTGAGCACCGCCTGTTGAGGCGCCAGGACCGCGCCCTCGATCGGCGCGCGCGGCAGGCGGGCGCGGACGAACATGCCTGGCAGGAGGGCGCGATCGGGATTGTCGATCTGGACGCGCGCGATCGCGTCGCCGGTGGCGGGATCCACCGTGACGCCGGAGAACAGGATCTTGCCCTTGCGCGGGTAGGGCGCGCCGGAGGGGGAGAGGATCTCCACCTCGCGTCCCGCGCCGCCGTCGGCCATCGCGCGGAGCGCTTCCAGGCGCGCGGAGGGCTGGCGCACATCCACATAGACCCGGTCGATCTGCTGGATGGTCGCCATGGGGCTCGCGCCGCCGGAGGCGACCAAAGCGCCCTCCGTGACCTGCGCCTCGCCGATCCGCCCGGAGATCGGGGCCGTCACGGTCGCGAAGCTGAGCTCGACGCCGCGGCGGCGCAGGGTCGCACGCGCCTCTGCGAGGTCAGCCTCGGCCTGGGCCTTGGCCGAAACCGCGTCGTCATAGCTCTGGCGGCTGATGGCGTCGGCCTCGACCAACGGCGCGAGACGCGAGACCTGGGCCCTGGCGCGGTCGGCGACCACGATTGCGCGCGACAGCGCGGCTTGAGCGCCCGCGGCCTCCGCCTGATAGGGCGTGGGATCGATCTGGAACAGCGGCTGGCCGGCCGAGACCTCGCCTCCCTGGTCAAAGAGCCGCCGGGTCACGACGCCGGACACCTGCGGGCGGATCTCCGCGGTCCGGAAAGCGACCACCCGGCCCGGCAGATCATCCATCGGAGTGACGGTCGCGACTTGCGCGGTCGCCACGGCGACTTCGATGGGGGAGGGCGACGCGCCGACCTCGGCCTGACCGCAAGAGGCCAGGGTCAATGCGCTCAGCAGGAGGGCGGTGGCAATGCGCAGGCGACGGCGGTCCATGAAAGAGACAGGCTCCCAAGGCGCGCCCTCGAAGGCGCCGCGAGCCTATGCCCGAGGCCGGTTGCGTGACCGTGGAGGCAATGTTGCGACTTGGTGGAGGGCGCTAGCGCTGCCCGGAGAAGGATGATTAGTGCTCCAACGATCCGCCCGCGGCCGCATAGGAGATCCCGTGAACGCCCTGGTTCTGATCGTTGAAGACGAGCGCGAGATCGCGGAGATCCTCGTCGGCTATCTGGAGCGCGAGGGCTTTAGGACCGTCACGGCGCGCGATGGCCAGACGGCGGTCGAGCTGCATCAGGCGCTGCGCCCCGACATCGTCCTGCTCGACGTCGGACTGCCCAAGCTGGACGGCTGGGAGGTCTTGGCGCAACTCCGGCGACGAGGTGCAACGCCCGTGATCATGCTGACGGCTCTGGACCAGGATCTCGACAAACTGCAGGCGCTGCGGATCGGAGCGGACGATTATGTCGTCAAGCCCTTCAACCCCCTGGAGGTCGCCGCCCGCGCCAAGGCCGTGCTGCGCCGCGCCTCGGGCCGGGACGCGGCCTCGGTGGCGCGCGCGGGGTCGCTCGATGTCGATCCCGTCAATCATACCGCGACGGTGAACACGTCGGATGGTCCGCGCCGGCTGACCCTGACCCTGACCGAGTTTCGCCTGTTGCTTCACATGGCCCAGGCGCCGATGCGTCTCTACACGCGCGCCGAGTTGCTCGACGCCTGCCTGTCGGGCGGAGACGCGCTGGAGCGGACCGTCGACAGCCACCTCAGCAAACTGCGCAAGAAGCTCGAAGCGGCCGGCGCTCCAGGCATGCTCTCCAATGTCCGGGGTCTCGGCTATCGCCTGCTGGGGGACCAATGAAAGCGCAAAGCCTATCGCAGCGCCTCAACCTGGCGGTCGTCGGCATCACCCTGGCGACCTTGATCCTCAGCCTGATCTTCATCGCCTTCTCTTACGGGCTTCTCTTTCAGTTCGCCCCGAAGCTGGTGTCGGCCGAGGACGCTATCCTGCCCGCTCCCGTGGAATGGGGGATGTATTCGGTCTGCATCTTACTGGGCAGTATCGCGGCGAGCGTAGTGGCGACCCGGGTGGCCCGGCGCATGGTCGAGCCTCTTGAAGCTCTGGCGGAGGCCGCGCGCCAGATCGCCGGTGGAGACCTGTCGGCGCGGGCGACCTTGACCACCCAGGCGCCGACCGAAGCCAGTCAGATGATCGCCGACTTCAACGCCATGGCCGATCGGCTTGAAAAGGCCGTCGACGACATCGTGACCTGGAACAGCCTGATCGCCCATGAACTGCGGACGCCGGTCACGATTCTCAAGGGGCGGCTGCAAGGGCTCGCCGAGGGCGTCTTCCAACCCGAGCCGGCGCTGTTGCTATCCCTCCATCAGCAGGCTGACGCCCTGGCGCGACTTGTCGAGGACCTGAGGGTCGTCAGTCTGCTCGATAGCGGTCGGCTACAGCTGCGGCCTGTCGAAATCGACCTGGCCCCGGAGATCGAAGGGCTTGCCCGCCTGATCGAACGCGACCTCGACAACGCCGGTTTTGGCTTGCGCATGACCCTCATGAGCGGTCGATGCTCCGCCGATCCCGTCCGCCTACGACAAGCGGTGTTAGCCCTCGTCGACAACGCCCTGAAGTACGCCGAACCCTGCGTCCTGGAAATCGCCACGCGCCTCTCGGACGCCGACGTCGCCATCAGCGTCATCGATGCAGGACCGGGGATGCCGGAGAACCTCACCGCGCGAGCTTTCGAGCCCTTCCGACGCGGAGACGATGTCGACATGAAGGCCGGGTCGGGCCTTGGCCTAGCCGTCGTGCGCGGCATCGCCGAGGCCCATGGGGGGCATGTGAGCTACGAGCGCCGCGCTGGCCGTTCCGCCTTCACCATCACTCTGCCGAGGAAGTGTTGACGGGGCATCTGCGATTGGCCGCTTGTAGCGCTTCTTTGGCGAACCCTTCGGTCGTTCCAGCGAGCGATAGAGCGTCGATCGCGCAACTCCCAAAGTTCGCGCGACCTCCGCGCCACTAACCGCTGGATCCGCCAATAGCAGCCTTGCGTGGCCGACCTGCTGGACTGTCAACTTCGTGGGACGACCGCCAAGCCGACCACGCGCCTTCGCTGCGGCGAGCCCCGCCAAGGTCCGCTCCCGCACCAAGTCCCGTTCCATCTCAGCCATCGCGGCCATGACATGGAAGAAGAACCGGCCAGCGGCGGTGCCGGTGTCGATGCCATCGGTCACCCTGACATCCCGACCGAACGGCGCGCCGCACGCGAGCGTACTTTACGTGCGCTTAGCGCTCCTGGTTCTCGCGGAGCCTCCGGATCCAATGGAGGGAGCCGAAGAGCCGCTCGGACGAGCCTTGCTGTTGAACCAATATCGCCACAGCAGGATCAAAGGCTGGAAAAGCGTGTTTGCGCACGCAATTCGCGATCCTTTGTTTTTGCTGGCGACCGAACTGCCGAGAACCATAGTGCTGGAACTGAGCGAGCGCACAAAGGCATGGCCAGCGGACTTGCGTCGGCGCTGGACGTACGCGGCCGCCGTCGGTGCGATTGGCGGGTTTGTCTACTGAGTTCTAGGACGCTGACATCGCGACCGATGGCGTCGACGCAAGTCGCCAGTCGCACAATTGGAGTCGGCCAGTCGCAGGGTTGGAGTCAGAAAACCGCGAAAACGCGGAACAATGTGGCAACTCATAACGGCGCAGCTGCGACTCGCAGGAATAGGAGCAGGAATAGGAGCAGGAATAGGAGTCAGTGACAAGTCAGCGTGTCACTGACTCTTTAAGCCGCGACAGGGAATCCCAGCGCCGCCAGGGCCGGACCTGACTCAATATCGTGCGACTGACTCCAAAATCGCGCGCCTGGACTCCAAAATGTGCGAATAGCTTTCAGGCATGAAGTGACGCCTCGTTCGCCGATAGCTGAGCTATATTCCTACCAAGTCAATCTAGTTTGAGGTTGCGGCACGCGAAGCGCTTGAGTGAGCCTTGTGATCATTCACTGGAGCCGCGTTCATGCCCAAGTCCACAAGCCGACCCGCGTCGAGAGACGCCGACGTCCAGAGGCGCGGCCTGTTGCTTGGGGGAGGTCTCACCGCCGCGGCGCTCTCGGCCGGCGCGCCCACCTCCGCGCACGCCGAGAGCGAGGTCAAGATTCCGCCGCCGGCCAAGCAGCCGCGTACGCCGGTCGGCGGCAAAAGCCCGTGGGGCTATGAGACCGCTGCTCAGCCCACACCCCAACCGGCTTCGGTTCGACCTGGCGAGACGCCTCTGCCGACCAAGCCGCGCGCCTATACCGACATCAAGAGCTATCACGCTCACGTCTATTTCGACGAGGACAGCTATGAGAAAGCCGCCCTGCTGCGCCGCTGGGTGGCTGAGCGTTTCGAGGTGGAGCTTGGCGACTGGAACCAGGGACCGCGCGGGCCGCACGTGACGCCGTCGTTCTACTTCGGCTTCACCAACGACCTGGTTCACGTGATCCTGCCGTGGCTGCAGCTCAACAGCCTGGGCCTGACCATCCTGTTGCACCCCAATACGGACGATCCGCGTTCGGACCACATCCACTATACCGCGTGGATCAACCGGT
>NZ_DATFAV010000230.1:0-5279 GCF_035254145.1 Caulobacter sp.
CCAACTACGGCGAGAACACCGCCTATGACGTCTATGCCGACGGCACGTTTAAGCTGACCGACGCCTTCGAGATCACGGCGGGCATCCGCTACACCAGCGAGGATCGCTGGGCCGCCTACCGCTCGACGGTGCAGAACGGACGCTCGATCCTGGGCATCCTTCTGGCCGCCCCGACGCCGACCAACCTGTTCCTGGCCGCCCAGCCGAACGCGGTGAACAATCCGCTGTTGCCGACGGTCGGCCTGATCGCCCAGCCGACGACCAACAACGGCGACACCTTCGCCAAGTCGATCGACGACAGCGGCCTGACCTGGCGCGTGGTCGGGCGCTACGCGCCGTCGGAGAGCCTCAGCCTCTACGCCTCCTACGCCCGCGGCCGTCGTCCGGACGTGATCTCGTCCAGCGCGCCGTCCACGCCGCTGGGCGCGGCCCGCTTCAACGTCGTGGCGTCCGAAACGGTCGACAGCTACGAGGCCGGCGCCAAGGGCAAGCTGATGGACGGACGCCTCTACCTGTCGGGCGCGGTCTTCCAGTACGACTACGACAATTTCGCCACCAGCTTCCGCCAGGGCGCCCAGGTGGTGACCCTGAACGCCGGCAAGGCCAAGGCCTACGGCTTCGAGGGCGAGGCCCGCCTGCAGGCCGGCGACTACTGGACCCTGTTCGCCACCTACGCCTACAACCACGCCCGCCTGAAGACCGGCCTGCGCGAGGGCAATCACTTCCGCCTGTCGCCCGACCAGACCTATTCGGTCGGCGCCGCGTTCAGCCGCGAGGCCCTGGGCGGCAAGCTGACCTTCACCCCGACCTACACCTGGCGCTCGAAGATGTTCTTCGACGACGACAACGATCGCAGCGACCTGCAGTCGTCGGGCCTGTTCCCCGACACCAAGGTCGACGAGTTCCAGAACGCCTATGGCCTGCTGAACGTGCGTCTGGGCTTCGGCGCCGTCGACGACCGCTGGAAGGTCGAGGCCTTCGTCGAGAACCTGGGCGACGAGCGCTACCTGAAGGACGCGGGCAACACCGGCGACAGCTTCGGCATCCCGACCTTCATCGCCGGCAAGCCGCGCTTCATGGGCGTGGGCGTCACGTTCCGTCATTAAAAGCTGTCATTCCGGCCCAGCGCGAAGCGCGCCGAGCCGGGACCGCCATAAGCGCCGAGCTTGCGGAGGTCCCGGCTCTACGCTTCGCTGCGGCCGGGATGACACGTGTCTTCGGGGAGAGCGCATCATGACTATCGACCGCCGCAAGGTTCTGGGCCTTCTGGGCCTCTCGGGCGCCGCCGCCGGCGAAGCCGCCGCCGCCACCGTCAAGGGCCTGCACGAGGGGCCGGTCCGCTTCGAGCACGGCGTCGCCTCAGGCGATCCGCTGCAGGACCGCGTGATCCTGTGGACGCGGGTGACCGCGCCGGACGCCAAGCTGCCAGTGGGCGTGCGCTGGGACGTGGCCAGCGACCCGGCCTTCAAGACCATCGTCCGCCAGGGCCACGCCGTCACCGACGCCGGCCGCGACCACACGGTCAAGGTCGACGTCACGGGGCTGAAGCCGGGGACCGAGTACCACTACCGCTTCCGCGCCAGCCGCGCGGGCCAGCCGGTCGGCGAGGCGATGGTCGGCCGCACCCGCACCCTGCCGGCCGGAGCGACCAAGGACGTCGTCCTGGCGGTGGCCTCGTGCAGCCTCTATCCGAACGGCTACTTCAACGCCTACGACGCGATCGCCAAGCTGTCGCGCGTCGACGCGGTGCTGCACCTGGGCGACTACATCTACGAATACGGCGCCGCGCCCGGCGACTACGGCATGAACTCGCCGACCGCCAAGACGCGCATGCCCGATCCGCCGCATGAGATCGTCACCCTGGACGACTATCGGCGCCGTCACCGGATCTACAAGACCGACCCGATGCTGCAGGCGGCCCACGCCCGCGCGCCGTGGATCGTGGTCTGGGACGACCACGAGACGGCCAACGACAGCTGGATCGGCGGGGCCGAGAACCACACGCCCAAGACCGAGGGTGATTGGGCCACGCGCAAGGCCGCGGCGCTCAAGGCCTATTACGAGTGGATGCCGATCCGCGAGCCCTCGGCGGGGGCTCTCCCCGAGGCGGCCTGGCGCGGCTTCCAGTTCGGCGACGTCGTCACCCTGCTGATGACCGAGACTCGCCTGACCGCGCGCAGCCAGCAGCTGGACTACGAGACCGACCTGCCGATCATCGACGGCAAGCCTGACGTCGCGACTTTCGTCGCCAAGTGGAAGGACCCTTCGCGCCGGATGATGGGCCAGGACCAGGAGCGGTGGCTGGCCGGCCAGGTCGGCGCCTCGGTCAAGGCCGGCACGGCCTGGCAGGTGCTGGGCAACCAGGTGGTGATGGCCCGTGTGGCGACGCCCAACCTGCAGAAGACGATGGGCGCGGAAAAGTTCGACGCCCTGGTCGCCAAGCTGCCCGACTACGCCAAGAAGCGGGTGGCCGAGTCCGTGGCCATGTCGGCCTACGAGATTCCGTCGAACCTGGACGCCTGGGACGGCTATCCGGCCGATCGCCAGCGGGTCTACGACATCTTCACCGCCGCCAAGGCGCGGCCGATCGTGCTGGCCGGCGACAGCCACATGTTCTGGGCCAACGAGCTGTGGAATGACGGCGGCGACAAGCGCGTGGCCGTCGAGTTCGGCGCCACCTCGATCACCTCGCCCGGCTATGGCGACCTGATGCCTGGCGCGCCGATCGGCGAGGCCTTCGTCGAGCGCAACAAGGAGGTCCGCTACAGCCACGCCAGCGCCAAGGGCTTCGTGCTGTTGACCCTGGAGCACGGCAAGGCGACGGGCGACCTGGTGGCGGTCTCGACGATCCTGGAACCGAAGTACGAGACCAGCGTGCTCAAGCGCTTCGTGGTGACGCCGGCCGCGGATGGCGGGGTCGAGGCGCTGAAGGAGGCTTGAGGCCTAAGTTGCTCCCCGCGTCGCGGGGGAGCTGTCGCGGAGCGACTGAGGGGGCGAGCTGGCCGCATGCCGCATTAGCCCCCTCCGGCCCGGAATTTATCCTCGGGCGCGCGCTTCGCGCGACCCGGGGGAGGATCTAGCGAATCCTCATCGCCGCTCCAGCGCCAGCCTCAGTCCGAACGCCACGAACACGCAGCCGGTGATACGGTCCAGCCATCGCACCACGACCGGAACCCGCAGCAGGCCGGCGATCGGCACCGTCGCGGCGATCAGGGCGGCGAACCACAGCAGGCCCTCGACGACGTGGATGGTCGTCAGGACCAGGCCAAACCGCGCCGGATCGACGCCGGCGGGGATGAACTGGGGCAGGAACGACACGTAGAAGATCCCGACCTTGGGATTGAGCAGGTTGGTCAGCAGGCCCCGCCGCAGCGCCGCGATCGGTCCGGCGTCCACGGCCTTCATCTCGCCGGGTTCGAACTGGTCGCGGGGCTTGAGGATCATGCGGATCCCGGTCCAGGCCAGATAGGCCGCGCCGACCCACTTGAGGATCGTGTAGGCGGCTTGCGAAGCGGTCAGCAGCGCGCCGACCCCGAACGAGGCCGCCGCGCCCCAGACCAGGCAGCCCAGGCCGATCCCGATCGCCGCGCCGGTCGCGCGACGAGGGCCCTCGGCGGCGGCGGTGCGGATGACAAGGGCGGTGTCCAGGCCCGGGGTCAGGGTCAGCAGGCCGGCCGCCAGGGCGAAGGCGACGAGGGCCTCAGTCGTGGTCATGGAGGGGCTTTTCCCGCTCGACCAGCCTGTCGCCCTCCAGCACGCGATAGAAGCACGAGCGGAAGCCGACGTGGCAGGCGCCGCCGTCGCCGCGCGGCCGCACCTTGAGCAGCACCGCGTCCTGGTCGCAGTCGACCCGCAGCTCGACGACGTCTTGCAGCTGGCCGCTGGTTTCACCCTTCTTCCAGAGCTCGTTGCGCGAGCGGCTGAAATAGTGGGCGACGCCGGTCTCGACCGTCAGCTTCAACGCCTCGTCGTTCATCCAGGCCAGCATCAGGATCTCGCCGGTGTCGGCGTGCTGGGCCACGGCCACGATCAGGCCGTCGGCGTTGAAGCGCGGCGCCAGGAAGGTCCCGCGCTCCAGGGCGTGCTTGTCGGGGGCGGTGGGGAACAGGGCGTCGCTCATGGACGTGACATATGGCGCAGGAGAGGGGTGTTGCGCTAGCTTCCCGGCGTTGCGGGGAGCCGGATGAACCTCAAGGATCGCATCAAGGCCGCCGTCGCGGCGCTGGACGTCTGGGCCCGCCCTTGGGCGGAGCGCTCGCGCTGGAACGGTTACGCCTACGAGTTCCTGCTGTTCGGACTGAAGCAGGCCTGGGCCTGCCTGTTCGGCGCCCTGATGCTGGCCCTGCTGGTCGGCACCAAGCTCTTGTGGCCGGAGCACGCGGCCATCGCCCGCTACGACTTTCTCGTCATCGCCTCGGTCGCCATCCAGGCCGCGCTGCTGGCCCTGAAGCTGGAGCGCTGGGACGAGGCGGTGGTGATCTTCATGTTCCACGTCGTCGGCACGGTCATGGAACTGTTCAAGACCGCCCACGGCTCGTGGATCTATCCGGAGCCCAGCCTGTTGCGCATCGGCGGCGTGCCGCTGTTCACGGGCTTCATGTACGCCTGCGTCGGCAGCTACATCGCCCGGATCTGGCGATTGTTCGACATCACCTTCGAGCGCTATCCGCCGTTCTGGACGACCCACATCCTGGCGGTGCTGATCTACGCCAACTTCTTCACCCACCACTATGTGACCGACATCCGGGTGGGGCTGTTCGCCCTGTCGGCGCTGCTGTTCGGACGGACCTGGTTCGTGTTCACGCCCGACCGCGCGCCCCGCCGCATGCCGATGCTGATGGGGGCGGTGCTGGTCTCGCTGTTCATCTGGTTCGCCGAGAACCTGGGCACCTTCGCCGGCGCCTGGATCTATCCCAATCAGGCCGACGGCTGGCGCATGGTGCCGATCGAGAAGATGGGCGCCTGGTACCTGCTGATGCTGATCAGTTTCGTGCTGGTGACCCTGGTCCATCGGCCCGTGGAGGCCTGCGTGGCGCGGATCCGCGAGGGGATGCGGGCGGCGGCTTAGAGTCCGTGCGTCCTTCGAGGCGCGCTCAGGAGCGCGCACCTCAGGATGAGGTGTTCAGTGCAATGAGGTCCTCATCCTGAGGCGCCCGCGCAGCGGGCCTCGAAGGACGCACCGTCGGCGTGATGATCGCGTCTAGGCCCTGTTCAGCCCCGGCCGCTTCCGCTCCACCGCGAACCGCGCCACGGTCGACAGGGCTCCGCCCGGGGTCGTC
>NZ_DATFAV010000231.1:0-12958 GCF_035254145.1 Caulobacter sp.
CGCCGGGCCGCTGGCGACCAGCGAAGTGTCGTTGAGAAGCTTCGGCCGCAAGCTGCGGGCCCTGGTTCCGGAGAGCCGGCTGGCGCGGCCGCCGGAGGGGTGGTGAGTTTCCCCCAATGCCCCCGTCCCCCTCGATGGGGGAAGGGGCGGGGATGGGGGAAGGGGCGGGGATGGGTGTGCTCGCACGGCGACCGCCGCATCACCCCCACCCAACCCTCCCCCATCGAGGGGGAGGGCTAATCATGCGCGCCGCCTTCACTCGCGAGGCCCCCGACGTCCGCCGCCAGGCCTTGGTCGACGCCGCAGAGGTCGTGTTGGCCCGCGAGGGCGTGGCGGGAACGTCGGTGCGAGGCATCTGCGCCGAGGCGGGCGTGTCGCCGGGACTGCTGCGCCACTATTTCGAGGGTGTGGACCAGTTGATCGCCGCCGCCTACGAGGCCGTCAGCCAGCGGATCGACGCGGCGCTGGAGGCGGCCGTCGACGCCGCCGGGGCCGATCCACGACAGCGGGCGCTGGCCTATCTGACCGCCAGTTTCGCCCCGCCGGTGCTGGATCCTCGCCTGCTGGCTGCCTGGATCGGCTTCTGGAGCCTGGTCAAGACCAAGCCGCGCATGGCCGCCATCCACGCGGCCTCCTACGCCGAGTTCCGCGCCCGGCTGGAGACCCTACTGGCGCGGGCCGGCGCGCGCGACACGCGCCTGGCGGCCATCGCCCTGACGGCGACCGTGGACGGATTGTGGCTGGAGCTGTGCCTGGATCCGGCCACCTTCGGCCCGGACGAGGCGGCGCGGATCGTGGGCCGCGCCCTGGAAGCCTGGCTCTAGGACGGATCGCCAATCAACGCGGCGCTCGAAGTCAACACCTCGCCTTCCTGGGCCTTGCGCCCAGGACCCATGTTGGCGGCAGGCCGTGATTTTGAAGTGATGTGGGGGCTGAACAGCCCAGAACGCCGGTCAAACTCAGTCGTAGCTGAACGATGGATCCTGGGCATGAGGCCCAGGAAGGCAGGAATTGTTCGCTGATTTGAATGTCGATCGACTCTAGGCGAGCCGGCCCTGAAGAACGCTGGAACTCCGGTCTTCCCGGCGGGAGCCAGGCAAGGAAGTCGCCGGGGCGCGCCGTCGTTGCGGCGCCATATCCCACCACCCCTACGCTTCGGCGCGGCTTTCGCCGGGAAGACCGGGCGCCCCCTATCGTGGAGCATAAGGCCCGTACGCTGATGTTTCGGACGCGGACTTTACGCTCGATCTCTGAAGCCTGACGATCAGCCGGCCCCTTGAGCCCAGACGATCATCATACTCTAAACATTTGATTTGGAAGCCTTTCGACCGTTTCGCATGATTCCATGCGAGGCCGCAGGCTCCAACTCACGTTAGGCGAAAGTGTGGCGACTTCACCACCCTTGCGCGCTTCCATCTTGGCGTATCTTCTGACGACGAACCTTCTGAGCCGGGCCTTCTGGCGACGGGCCTTCTGGCGACGGACTGGCATCCGCTTCGTCGGAAAATGCTCTTACGCTTGAACTGTCTTACGCCGCGGCGTGGCTGGCGGCGCGATTGCGTCCCCAGGACGGCGTGCGGACTTCTGGCTCGAACACCTGAACCTTGGCCATGCGCCCCTGCTCGCGCATGTGGCGCGCCAGCAGCTGGGCCAGGGCCTCGGCCTCGTGCTGCGAGGAATAGCAGCCAATCAACTCCGCCGAGTCGTTCCAGGTCACATGCCACACACCGGCGACCGGGCGGACGTAGTAGTGATTCTCGGTCATGAAGACCTCCTTGGACGTACTCAACGTGACACTAACCACGTCGACATGACAGTTGTTTCGCTTTCGCACAATCAATTTGCGCTGCGATGCACAATGCATGATCCAGGCCAGGCGGCGCTGTGCGGTTTTTCACCGCGACGGAACGCCTTCACGGCTCGTCCTTCACCACCGCCCCGCCCTTCATCACCTTGCTGACCTTGGTCAGCAGCGCGATGTCCGCCAGCGGATCGCCGGCCACCGCGATCAGGTCGGCGTAGCAGCCGGGAGCGTCGCAGCCGACCCGTCCCGTCTTGGCCATCAGCTCGGCGGCGACGACCGTGGCCGACTGGATCGCCTGCATCGGCGTCATGCCGTACTTGACCATGTAGGGCATCTGGCGCGCGTTCCAGCCGTGCGGATAGACGCCGGCGTCGGTGCCGTAGGCGATCTTGACCCCCGCCTTGACCGCCTTGCTGAAGCCCTCGCGCTGGGCGTCCGTCGTCTCGCGGTTCTTGCGGATCATGCCATCGGGCCAGTGGTGCTCGCGGCCGTAGGTGTCAATGAAGTCGCCGTTGTAGATGTCGGCCACCAGGAAGGCGCCCTTGGCCTTCATCAGGGCGATCCCCTCGTCGTCGATCAGCGAGCCGTGCTCGATCGAGCGCACCCTGGCCCGGACGGCGGTCTTGATCCCCTCGGCCCCGTGGGCGTGGGCGGTGGCGTAGGTTCCGCGCTTGGCGGCCTCCTCGACGGCGGCGCGAATCTCGTCTTCGCCGAGCTCCAGTTGGCCGGGCTCGGTGCCCTCGGTCAGCACCGCGCCGGTGGCGATCAGCTTGATGAAGTCGGCGCCGTGGACCAGCAGGTCATGGACCTTGCGATGGACGTCGGCGGCGTCCTCGACCACGCCGCGGCGCATCTCGGCTGGGATGCCGACGTCGGGGGCGATCCCGGTGATCTCGCCGCCGCCGCCGGGCGCGGTGACATAGGCGCCGGCCACCGACATGCGCGGCCCGAGCACGAAACCGGCCTCGATCGCGTCGCGCAGGGCCACGTCGCTGAAGGCCCGCCAGCTGCCGACGTCGCGCACGCTGGTGAAGCCGGCCATCAGGGTCGCGCGGGCGTGCGCGGCGCCGACATAGGCCTGCTGGGCGGCGCTGCGCAGCAGGGGCTGGGCGATGTTCTCGCTCTGCTCGTCGTCGACCAGGTGGGTGTGCATGTCGATCAGGCCGGGCAGCACCGTCATCTCGCTCCAGTCGACGAGCGGGCCGTCGCTCGGCTCGCTCGACCAGGCGGTGACGGCGGTGATCTTGCCATCCTCGATGCGGATCAGGCGATCGTCGGACACCTTGCCGGACTGGGGGTCGATCAGCCGGCCGGCCCGGACATAGGACGGCTCGCCCGCCGACGCGGCGGTGGCTGCGAGCCCAGCCAGCAGGGCGGCCGCGGTCACTCGGGCGGTCAGGCGGGCGGTCAGGCGAACGATCATCGGGCGGCCTCCTGGGCCAGGCGCGCGCGGCGCATCAAGAGGTAGACCGGCGCGCCGGCCGCCAGCAGCACCAGGCCCCAGAAGGTCACCGACCAGCCCGCGCCGTAGAAGGTCCAGGCCGAATAGACGGCGGCGACGGCGGCCACGATCGCCAGGGCCGGCGACAGCGGCATACGCCCCTCGCGCCCCAGCTTCAGCACCGCCAGCGAGCAGAAGAGGTAGGCGAACAGGCTCGAGGCCGTGGCCAGCAAGGCCATGAAGGTGAAGGTGTCCGCCATCGACTTGGCGTAGTTCATCAGCACCAGGATGGTCACCAGCACGCTGGACAGGACGTGGGCTCGCACCGGCGTGCCGTTGGCCGTGGTCTTGCCCATCCAGGCGGGGAAGACGCCCTCGCGCGCCATGGCCGCCGGCATTTCGCCCTGCAGCAGCACCCAGCCGTTCAGGGCGCCCAGGGCGCTGATCGCGGCGAAGGCCGCCAGGGCCAGGCGCAGGTCCCCGCCGCCGTGATAGGCCACGAAGTCGACCAGCGGCGCATTGGAGCCTTGCAGCACCGAGACGGGAGTCAGCAGCAGCACGCCCGACGAGACGAGCAGATAGATCAGGCCGGTGAAAGCGGTTCCGAACAGGGTCGAGCGCGGGATGTTGCGCTGCGGCTGGTCGACCTGTTCGGCGGGGATGGTCGCCGACTCCACGCCCAGCAGCGCCCACAGCGTCAGGGCCGCGGCGGCGGTGATCCCACCGCCCGACAGGGCCGAGGGCTCGAACGGCGCGATCGCCGCCGGCCCCTTGCGCAGCAGGACGAGGCCGGCCAGGGCCGCCACGGCGACCAGCGGCGCCAGCTTCAGGATGGTGGTCACCAGCTGGGTCCAGCCGGCCGTGCGGGCGCCGGCGCAGTTGATGGCCGTGGCCGCCCACACCGCCGCCACCGTGACCAGGGCGGCCAGGCCCGGGGTCTTGGCCAGGGCCGGAACGAAGACGCTCATATAGCTGACGGCGGCGATGGCCAGGGCGGCGTTGGAGACCCAGACCGAGATCCAATAGGACCAGGCGACCATGAAGCCGGCCGGCCGGCCGAACGCCTCCTCGGTATAGGCGAAAGGGCCGCCCGCGCGGGGAAAGGCCTGGGCCAGCCGCGCGAAGACCAGGGCCAGGCACAGGGCGCCGCCGATGGTGATCAGCCAGGCGATCACGGCGTTCCAGCCATAGGGCGCCAGCGAGGCCGGCAACATGAACACGCCCGAGCCGATCATGTTGCCCACGACCAGGGCCACGCACATCCAGAGGCCGAGGGGCTTGGCTTTGGAAGTCTTCATGAGAATCCGAGGGGTTGCGAAAAGGGGCGGTCCGCCGGACCGCCCCTCGCTCTCCCGCCTTTACTAGAACGTCTTGCCCAGCTTGATCCCGATCGTGCGCGGCTGGTTGGGCACGATGTAGGTCATCGGATAGCAGAGGGCTTCGGCGCACTCGGCGTAGCGGTTCAGGCTGGCCCGCTTGTCGAAGATGTTCTTGATGTAGAGCGACAGCGACAGCCCGTCCTTGTCCATCCCCGTCGAGGCGTCCAGGGTGGAATAGCGGGGCTGCTTGCCGATCAGGCCCCGCTCGAGCGTCCGCAGGTCGGTCCAGTTGCTGGTCTGGCCGACGTACGAGCCTTGGACGAAGGCGTCCCAGTCGTTCAGGCTGAAGTCGTAGCGGACGGTGACGTTGCCCTTGAACTTCGGCGTCACCGGCAGCACCTGGCCGTCCGGGGCCTGGGGCGCGTCGCACTTGGTGATCGGATTGCCCGACGTGTCGGTGAAGCCGCAATAGTTGGCGGTCAGCTTGGCGTCGGTATAGGCGGCCGCGGCGTTGATCGTCAGGCCGTGGACCGGAACCCAGGTGACGTCGCTCTCAATGCCTTTGATCCGCGCCTGGTTGGCGTTCTTGATCTCGGTGAGGCCGTTGGCCCCCAGGATCGAGAACTGGAAGTTCGTCCAGTCCTCCATGAACACCGCGCCGTTCCAGCGGAAGCTGTTGTTCAGCCAAGTGGTCTTCCAGCCGGCCTCGTAGTTCTTCAGATAGTCGGCGTGGTAGGGGGGCAGGGTCGAGCGCCGGTTGATGCCGCCCGGCCGGAAGCCCTTGGAGTAGGTGGCGTAGACCAGCTTGTCGCCGTCGATCTTGTAGGTCAGCGTCACCTTCGGCGAGTTGCCGCTTTCCTTCACGCCCTTGTCCAGATTGGTGCAGGGCGAGCCCGCCACCACCGGCCCCTTGAAGCAGGCGCGCTCGCCGGTCGAGCCGTAGCCCGCGCCGTAGCCGTAGAAGCCCACCAGGGTGTTGTGCGCCTTGAAGAAGCGGATGCCGGCCGTCAGCATCAGCTTGTCGGTGATGTCGTATTCGGCCTGGCCGAACACGGCCTTGTCGCGGTCGACCCGGTTCTGCTTGGTCAGCCAGATGGTGCCCGGATAGCCCGGCACCGAGATGTCGCTGCCCAGGCCCGCGATCTGGTAGTTCTGGAAGATGTTGTGCTTCTGCTTCTGGTAGAAGCCGCCGACCACGAACCGCAGCTTCTGGTCCTGTGGCGAGGCGATCCGGATCTCGTGGCTTTCCTTGCGATAGCGATCCTTGCCCTGGATGTACTGCGAGGGATTGACCAGGTTGCCGGCGTTGTCGGTCCAGGCGAAGCCCGAGCCCAGCTGATCGTAGAAGTACGAGTAGTCGGTGTAGTCCGAGTTGGTGACGTCGTTGCGCTTCAGGTAGGAGCCGGCGTAGGTGACGTCGAGATTGGCCACCTGGCCCTCGATGGTCATGGCCGCCTGGACCCACTTGTCCTTGCTGCTCTCCGGATAGAAGTGGCTGACCTTCAGGTCGCCGACCTTGGGATCGTAGGCGAACAGGCCGCCGACCTTCTGCACCTGGCCCATGACCTGGGGCGTGATCACCCAGTTGTCGTCGATCTCGATGCGCAGGGCCGCGCGGCCGCCCTGGGTGTAGACGGTGTTGTAGTCGTCCTTGACCCGAGCGTTGTTGCTGATCGTCACGTCGTTGGTCGGATCATCGTCGCCGCGGGTGTAGGTGCGCGAGCCCAGCACGTTGTCGATATAGCCCGCGTCGCGCACGTCCCAGCCGACCAGGCGCACGGCCATCTTGTCGGACAGCGGGATGTTGACGAAGCCTTCCAGCGTGTGGCCCGTGCCGCCGTGGTCGACCTGGTTCAGCTCGAGGTCGACCCCCGCCGAGAAGCCGGCCGTGGAGGGCTTGTTGGTGATGATCCGGAGCGTGCCGGCCTGGGAGCTGGCGCCGTACAGCGTGCCCTGCGGCCCGGCCAGGGCCTCGACCCGGGCGATGTCGTAGACGTGGATGTCCAGAGCGCCCTGGATGGTGGTGACCGGCTGCTCGTCCAGATAGACGCCGACGCTGGGCAGCGAGCCCGAGTGGTTGCCGTCGCCGCCGCTGGCGACGCCGCGCATGTAGACCTGGCCAAAGCCCGGGCCCGAGGTCGTGAACGACACGCTCGGCAGATACTTCACATAGTCGACGAAGGCGCCGACCTGCAGCTGCTCAAGCTTCTCGCCGCCCAGCGCCTGGATGCTGACCGGCACGTCCTGCAGATTCTCGGAACGCTTCTGGGCCGTGACCACCACCTCTTCCAGGGCGGTGGAGCCCGGCGCGGTCTGGGCCTGGGCGTGCGCCAGGCCGCCGATCATGGTTGAGGCCAACAGGGCGGCTGAATAGATCCCCGCCTTCTTCTTCGAACGAACCAAACCCGACGACATAAGTCGCTCCCCTACCCCATTTGAGGGAACGATGTTCGACCCGCGTCTAAGCGTCCGGCAAGATTGGAAATTTCAGTCCGGCGTCAATTCTGGGGAGTGTTGCAGAAATGGCAGGTGGCGCGACAGATGGTCAAATAACGGGCGCATCGGGATAGGCGGCGAGCACCGGTCCCAATGCCTGCTTGAGCGGGCCAAGGTGCGATTCGAAATTCTGCCAGTGCTCGACCGCATCCTTGAAGATCGGCCGGCGGACCTGCTCTGAACTGGCGGTGCGCACGGCGCGGTCGTTCTTGTGCGGCGACAGGCAAGCCTCCTCGAACGGCAGGCCGCAGTGGTCGAGCAGGGCGCGAATCTCGCGCTCGGGATTTTCGATCATCGCCTCGTAGATCACCCGGTGGACGCGCCCCGGCAGCACGGCGTCGAAATGGGCCATCAGCTCCACATAGTCGGCGTAGTAGCGGCCGATGTCGGTCAGGTCGTAGCTGAACGCCTGCCCCCGCGCGAAATGCTGCTTGAAGCCCGAGAAGCAGCAGCCCAGCGGATGGCGACGCGCGTCGATGATCTTCGCGTTGGGCAGGATCAGGTGGATGAAGCCCGCGTGCGCGAAGTTGTTGGGCATCTTGTCGATGAAGAACGCCTTGTCGGTCTTGCGCTGGACGCGGGTGCGCTCGATGAACTCCTCGCCCAGCTCGCGAAGCTGATCCGGCGACAGATCGGCCAGCACCTCGGGATAGCTCGACTCGGCGCGGTTGGCGGTCTTACCGCCCAGACGCCGGGCCATGACGATCAGGTCGGGCAGCTCCATGGTGCCCTCGACCATCGAATGGCTGGCCAGGATCTGCTCCACCAGGGTCGAGCCGGCGCGCGGCAGGCCGACGATGAAGATCGGATCGGGCGCTCGCGACCCCTGCCCTGCCCGCGCCGCCAGGAAGGCCGGCGTGAACACCGCCTTGGCGCGCGCGGTCTCGGCGGCGTTCTCCTCGGGATCATAGTCGAGCTGCTTCCGCCGGATCGCGGCGCCGGCGGCGTAGTGGGCGAACGAGTCGTCCCAGGCCTCCGCGTCCTCGCGCGCCTTGCCCAGGGCGTAGCGCAGGTGCAGGCGGTCGTCGTCGGAGAGACCGGGCGCGTCGAGGGCGGCGGTCATGGCCGCCACGTCCTCGGGCGTGAACTTGACGGTCTTGAGGTTGGCCAGACTCCACCAGGCCTCGCCCAGGGTCGGCGCCTGGTCCAGCGCCTTGCGGTAGGCGGCGATCGCGTCCGACTGGCGGCCCACGGTCTTCAGGGCGTGGCCATAGCTCATCCAGCCCTTGGGCTGGTTCGGATACTCCGCCAGCATCCGCTCGCAGACGGCGATGGCCTGATCGTATTCGCCCAGCCGCGCCAGGATCGCCGCGCGCAGATTGGCGTAGCCGGGGTGGCGCGGATCCTTGTCAGTCAGGCGCTGGATCTCGGCGAGCGCCTCCAGGTTCTTGTTCTGGCGATAGAGCATGGTCGCCAGGTTGTGCCGGGCGGCGGCGAAGTTCGGGGCCAGCTCCAGGCAGCGGGTCAGCAGGCCTTCGGCGTCGGCGTAGCGGCCCAGGCGCGCGCCGGTCTCGGCCAGCATGCGGATCGCCGCGATATCGGCCGGATCGGCCTTAAGCCGTTCGCGCAGCAGGCGCTCGGCCTCGCCGAGGTGGTTGTCGCCCAAGGCGGTGGCGGCCTCGATCAGCAGCGGATCGCGGGTCGAGGCGCGCAGCTGCCGGGCCAGGGCCCGCTCGGCGCCGTCGTGATCGCCCAGCAGGGCGAGGTTTTCCGAAAGTCCGCGCCAGGCTTCGGACAGGCGCGGCTCCAGGGCGCTGGCCCGTTCGAAGGCCTTGGCCGCCTCGGCGGTGCGGCCTAGGCGTTCCAGGCAGAGGCCAAGCTCCAGCTGGGCCAAGGGCAGGTTCGGAAGGGCGGCGGCCAGCGGCGCGACCGTCTCCAGCGCCGCCTCGATCTCACCGCATAGCCGCAGGGCGGTGGCCAGAAGGCGGGTAGTGTCGGCGTGCCGCGGTACGACCTCGAGGATCGCCCGCGCCTGCTCGGCCGCCAGACGCGGATCGCGCTCCAGCAATCGCTCGGCGTTGGCGAACGCGTCGGCGAGACTGGCGGCGGGAGCGGTCGTGGCGGTCATGGGACGAGGAGAGCGGGCGGAGGGCGGAGGTGTCAATTGGAGCGCCGCTTAAATCCTCCCCCCAGCGGGGGAGGATTTGACTGGGCTTAGCTCACAACCGATCCCGCAGGGCGTACCAGGACAGCCCCGCCACGGTCAGCGGCCAGCGCAGCCAGCGGCCGCCCGGGAACGGCGGCGTGGGGACACGCGAGAGCAGGCCGAGCGCTTCGGTGTTCTCCTCCGCCAGCAGCCGCCCGACATGGGGCGCCAGCATCACCCCTTGGCCCGAATAGCCCGAGGCCACGCGCACGCCCGGCGCGATCTCGCCCACGAACGGCATCCGGCTCATGGTGATGCCCAGGGTCCCGCCCCAGGCGTGGGTCAGCTCGACTTCGGCCAGGCGCGGATAGACCTTGGCGAGGTTCTTGCGAACCATGCCGGCGATGTCGCGCGGGAAGCCGGGCCGATAGTTCTCGCCGCCGCCGAACAGCAGCCGGCCGTCGGGCGTCTTGCGGAAATAGTTGACGACGAAGCGGCTGTCGGACACCGCCGCGTTCGAGCGGATAATCTCGCCGGCCAGCGGCCCGAGAGGCGCGGTGACGGCGATGAAGTTGTTGATCGGCATGACCCGTGAGCACGCCGGGCCGGCCATGGCGTTCAGGCAGCCGTCGCCGGTCAGGATCAGCCGCTCGCACGTCACCCGCCCGCGCGCCGTCTCGACGATGATCCGGTCGCCCGCGCGCCGCCAGGTCTCGGCCCGGCTGTGCTCGTGGATCACCGCGCCGGCCGCCATGGCCTGGCGCGCCAGGCCCTGGGCCAGCTTCAGCGGATGGACGTGGCCGCCGCCGCGATCGACCAGCCCCCCGTGATAGACGTCCGTCCCCAGCTCGTGGGCCAGGTCCGCCTCGCCGATCAGTTCAAGCTGGTCGTAGCCGTAGCGGCCGGCCATCAGCGCGACATGGGCCGCGTCCTCGGCCTCGCCGTTCGGCTTGTGGCGGGCATGGATCATGCCCGGCCGCCAGTCGCAGTCGATCGTGTCGGTCAGGGTCTTGAAGTGGGCCCGGGCGTCCTCGGCCAGGCGCCACAGCGCCAGGGCGTCGTCGCGACCGACGGCCTTCTCCAACCAGGCCTGGTCGCGCCGCTGGCCAGTATGGACCTGCCCGCCGTTGCGCCCCGTGGCGGCGGCGCCGACATGGGCGGCTTCCAGGACGACGGCTCGGTTCCCCAGCGCCAGGGCCGCGCCGAGGCCCGTGAAGCCCGCGCCGACGACGCAGACCTCGGCGGAGGCGTCGCCGTCTAGCGGCGGCGGGCCGGGGAAGTCAGACGCGGTGTCCGCGTACCAATTCCCTCTCCCATGGGGAGAGGGCGGGACCCGCCGCGAAGCGGTGCGGGGGTGAGGGGGTTCGCCGGTCACCGCTGTAACCCCTCATCCGCCCACGCCTTCGGCGCGGGTCCCCCCTTCTCCCAGAGGGAGAAGGTGACCAACACCTCACACATTCAGCAGCAGGAACTCCCGCTCCCACGGGCTGATCGTGCGCATGAAGGTCTCGTACTCGGCCTGCTTCACCCGGTCGTAGGCCGCGCAGAAGGTCGGGCCCAGGATGTCGACCAGCGGCTGGCAGGCCTCGAACAGCTTCAGCGATTCCGACAGGCTGCGCGGCAGCTCGATGCCCCGCGCGCTGGCGTCGATGGCCACCGGCTCGGTCGGCTTCAGGCCCTGGACCATGCCGAGATAGCCCGCCGCCAGCGAAGCGGCAATCGCCAGATAGGGATTGGCGTCCGACGAGGGGATCCGGTTCTCCAGGCGGCGATTGGCCGGGTCGGACGGCGGCACGCGCAGGCCGCAGGTGCGGTTGTCGTAGCCCCACTGGGTGTTCACCGGCGCTCCGCTGTCGCGCGAGATCCGGCGGTAGCTGTTCACATAGGGCGCCAGGATCGCCATGATCGCCGGCAGGAAGGTCTGCTGACCGGCGATGAAGCCGTGGAACAGGTCCGTCTCCTGCCCCTCGTCTCCGGAGAACAGGTTGCGCCCCTTCCGGTCGACGATCGACTGGTGGATGTGCATGGCGCTGCCCGGCTCGCTGGCCATCGGCTTGGCCATGAAGGTCGCGTAGATCTCGTGCTCCAGCGCCACCTCGCGGATGGTGCGCTTCATCATGAAGACCTGGTCGGCCAGCTCCAGCGGATGGCCGTGCCGCAGGTTGATCTCCATCTGCGCCACGCCGCTTTCGTGGATCAGGGTGTCGATCTCCAGCCCCTGGCGCTCGGAGTACTCGTACATGTCCTCGAACAGGGCGTCGAACTCGTTGACCGCGCTGATCGAATAGCCTTGCCGCCCCGTCTCGGGCCGGCCTGAACGCCCGATGGGCGGTTTGAGCGGATAGTCCGGGTCGGTGTTGCGGTCGACCAGATAGAACTCGATCTCCGGCGCGACGATCGGGCTCCAGCCCTTTTCGTCATAGAGGGCCAGCACCCGGCGCAGCACCTGGCGGGGGGCCTCCTCGACCGGGCGGCCGTCGGGGTGGAAGGCGTCGTGGATCACCTGGGCCGTCGGGTCCTGGGCCCACGGCACGGCGGCCAGGGTGGCGAAGTCCGGGGTCAGGAAGATGTCGGTGTCGGACTGCACCGCGTTCACCGCCCCCTCGAACTCGGGGAAGTCGCCGGTGATGGTCTGGTAGAACACCGCCAGCGGCAGGTTCATCGACGGCGTGCCCAGGAACTTGCGCACCGGCATGATCTTGCCGCGCGCCACGCCGGCGAGATCGGGCACCACGCACTCGATCTCCTCGATGCTCTGGCGCGCGAACCAGGCCTGGGCCTCCTCCAGGGTCGAGACGCCGCGGTCCAGCGTGTGCTCGCGCTTGGCCTTGTTGTGCTTGGGTTTCATGACACCGCCTCCGGTTTCAGCGCGCGGAGAATGGGCTCGGCCTCGGTCAGGGATCGCTCGATGATCCCGACCAGCTCGTCGATCTCCGCGTGGGTGATGACCAGCGGCGGGCAGCAGACGATGCTGTCGCGGATGGCGCGGACCATCAGGCCGTTCTTGATGCAGATATCGCGGACGATCGGCCCGGCCTCGCCCTCCTTGTCGAGGAAGCGATGGTTGGTCCCCTTCTCGCGGACGATCTCGACGGCGCCGATCAGGCCCAGCGAGCGGGTCTCGCCGACCAGCGGATGGTCGTTCAGCCGGGCCAGGGCCTTGGCCAGATAGGGGCCGGTGTCCTCGCGCGTGCGCTCGATCAGGGCCTCGCGCTCCATGATCTCGATGTTCTTCAGCGCCACCGCCGCGCAGGTCGGGTGGCCCGAGTACGTAAAGCCGTGGATGAAGTCGCCGCCCTTCTCGCGCAGTTCGGCGACGATGTGGTCGGCCACGCCCACGGCCGAGATCGGCAGGTAGCCGGACGACAGGCCCTTGGCCATGGCGATCAGGTCCGGCTTGATCCCGTAGTGCTGGTGACCGAACCATTGGCCCAGGCGCCCGAAGCCGCAAATCACCTCGTCGCAGACCAGCAGGATCCCGTACTTGCGGCACAGGGCCTCGACCGCCGGCCAGTAGCCGTCCGGCGGGATGATCACCCCGCCCGCCCCCTGCACCGGCTCGCCGATGAAGGCCGCGACGTTCTCGGGGCCGACCTCCAGGATCTTGTCCTCGATGGCCTTGACCGCCCGGTCGCGGAAGGCGGCCGGGTCCTCGCCGAAGCCGTCGCCGAATTGATAGGGCTGCATCACGTGATGGACGCCGGGAATCGGCAGGTCGCCCTGCACATGCATGTGCTTCATGCCGCCCAGCGACACCCCGGCCACGGTCGAGCCGTGATAGGCGTTCCAGCGGCTGATGAAGGCGGTGCGCC
>NZ_DATFAV010000232.1:0-4865 GCF_035254145.1 Caulobacter sp.
CTGGGAGAACCCCTTCCAGGTTACCCGGTTTTGTTCGCCCGCCCGGCCCCTCAAGAGGGACTTGGGAATATTGGTCGGGCTGTCGAATGGAGAGATACCCCTGGTCCAGATTTTCGTCCGCGACAACAACGTCGATCAGGCGCTGAAGGCCCTGAAGAAGAAGATGCAACGCGAAGGCTCGTTCCGCGAAATGAAGCGGCACGTGCACTATGAAAAGCCGTCGGAAAAGCGCGCCCGCCAAAAGGCCGAGGCCGTCCGTCGCGCTCGCAAGCTGGCCCGCAAGCGCGCCCAGCGCGAAGGCCTGCTGCCGATGCCCAAGAAGGTCACGCGTTAAGACCTGACCTCTTCGCTTCGTCGAAGTTTCGAAGGCCGCGCGGCGATCCGCGCGGCCTTCGTCGTTTTGGGATCAGCCCTTTCCGCCCGCCTGCGCCACGCCCGCCTGCGCCACGAAGGCGACGGCGCGGACGATGTGGTCGGCGAAGCGACGGCCGATCAGCAGGGTGTGGGTCGCGGCCTCGACGTGATCGACCAGACCATGCTCCGAGCGCCGCGCGGGAGCCGCCTGGGCCTCCTTGCGCGCCTCCCGGCCCGCCACCGGCCCCGCCGTGACGACAGCGACCGGCCACTTCGGATCGAACTGCGGCTCGCGGCCGGCCTGGTCCGAGGCCTGCTTCCACAGCCCGACCTCCTCGGCCGCCGTGCGATTGTGGCGGCCGTTGGCGAAGGCCCAGCCCTTCTCGGCCTTGGCGGCGGGCGGCAAGTCGATCTTGTCGCCCAGGCGTGTGTGGACCAGCGGCTTGTAGAGCCCGATCGAGGCCCCGCGCGCGGCCCATTTGGAAATGTTGGCGAAGGCCTCGATGAAGCCGCGCATCCGCGGATCCTGGGCGGCCTCGGGCGTGGCGGCGTCGACCAGGATCACGCCGGCCACCTTGTCGGGATTGCGGCCGGCGAACTGACGCAGGCGCAGGCCCGCCATCGAGTGGCCGACCAGGATGTAGGGCCCCTTCTCTCCCGAGGCGGCCACCAGCTTCTCGAAGTCGGAGACGATGGCGATTCCGTCGCGGGGACTGGGTCCGGGCGGGGAATAGCCCATGCCGGCGCGGTCATAGGCGCACGAGCGCCAGCCGGCGGCGGTCAGGGCCTCCTGGGTCGCGCCCCAGTCCGCGGCGAAGCCGAAGGCGCCGGCCTCCAGCCAGACCACCGGCCGTTCGCTGCGGACGCCCTCGCAGACCAGCCGCAGCTTTCGGCCAGGCTCGATCTCGACCATCTGGCCGCGAGGCTTTGGCGCCCCGGCCGCGCTCATCAACCCGCCCACGGCGATGAAGGAGACAAGGAGGAGCGCAAGGCCCGCGACGCCACGACCGAGAAACTGGATCATGACGTTCAATGTAGTGACGGTTTGTGACGCGTCGAGGCGCGGTGCGTCCGGAGACGGAGCTTTAGCCCTCGGAGACCGGAATCCGCGCACGCACGCGGCCGCCCTTGGCCTGGGCGATCCTGACGCCCGCCTTGGCCGCGCCCGCCTTGGTCACCCCTTCTGGCCATTTCGACACCACCGCCAGGCGCACCTTGCGCGACACGCGGCCGGCGGCCCGGATCGGCAGGTCGTCGGCTTGCGCGAAGCTGCGCCCCAGGAAGAAGGCGGGATTGAGCGGCTTGTCGTCCTTGCGGATCTCGAAATGCAGGTGAGATCCGGTGGAACGGCCCGAATTGCCGACATAGGCCACCGTCTCGCCGCGACGCAGATAGGTCCCGCGCTTGACGTTGCGGGCCGGGGCCTTGAGGTGGGCGTACATCGTGTTCAGTCCGCCCTTGTGCATCACCTCGACGAAGCGGCCGTAGGTGGGGCTGACGCCGGTGCGCTTGACCACGCCATCGGCCGCGGCCTTGACCGGCGCGCCGGCCGGGGCGGCGATGTCGACGCCCTGGTGCAGGCGACCGTTCTCTTCCCAGGGCATCTGGCGAAGGCCGAAGGGCGAGTCGATGACCCGGCCAGGCAGCGGCGCGTCGAAGACGAAGGCGGGCGGCGGCGGCGCGGGCGGCGCGACGTCGACGGACTCCGACGCGGGAGCTTCGACCGCCGCCCGCGGCGGCGCGACAGGCCCCGCAACCCAGGCGCCAAGGGCCGCCACGCCGTTCAGCGCGCCCACCATGGCCGCGACGCCTAGAGTCGCGAAGAAGGCCAGACGCAGCTGCGTTGACGGAATAGCCAGGCTTCTTGAGATCAAACCACTGCCTCTCGAACTCCGGTCAGTCGAGAGGACCGCGCCAAGACGGGCCAACTCACATACTTGACCTTTCAGGATGATGAACGGCGGGCTCTATGACTTTCATATTGGGCGGAAACAGGGCGCAGCTTAACCATTGATTCAGGATACTTCTGATTTTCGCGCCCCTAGATTGAAGGGCACTCGATTTTCTACTTGAATTCATGGGAGGATGCGCCAGGAACCGGCTGGGGCGCCGGGAAGTCGTTTCTCAATAGTATATATTTTATGACTGGCACATTACGTAATGTTCATAACATTAAGATCGATTCACTCGCTTAATTGTACGTCATGAAGGAGACGTAACGGGACTTCGCGAACTCTCGGGAATAGTAAGTATTCATCGGCGCAGGGAAAAGCGCCCAGCCAGAGGGATACTTCAAATGCGCAAGTTCATCATGAGCCTCACCACTGTAGCCAGCCTCAGCCTGGCCGCCGTTCCGATCCTGGGCCTGACCCAAGCCGCCAACGCCGCCGAGCCCGCCGTCCACATCGCCTATGGCGACCTGAACCTGGCCAGCCCGTCGCACGCCAAGATCTTCAAGGCCCGCGTCGAGACCGCCGGTGAAGACCTGTGCCGCGCCAAGCTGCGCAGCAGCACCGGCCTGGACATGCCGATCCGCGCCTGCGTCGCGGCCGTGCGCCGTGAGGTCAACCGCCAACTGCCCTCGACCCAGCGCCAGGCCCTGGCCTACGCCGCCCACGCCAAGTCGGTCGAGTTCGCGGCCAAGTGATCGACACGACATCCCACCTCCCCACACCCCGCGACAGAGGCCCCAGGCGAACCCTGGGGCCTTTGTTCGTTTGAGTTGTAAAATGGCGGATGATGACGCAAAGATTGCATACCGACGCGAAGGTAGCGCATGCCAGTTATCTCAAGCTTCTTCGGCATCGCGATCCGCATCTATTCGCGAGACCATCCGCCACCCCACCTGCATGCCGAACACCAGGGCGTCGAGGCCACATTCTCGATCCCGACCGGAGAGCCCCTGTAGGGCCGCCTTGGCAGACGAGCCGAACGGCTGGTGAAATCCTGGATCTCAATCCATCAGGCTGAACTTATTCAGAACTGGAATTTGGCCTATAATCAGGAACCGACGTTCAGGATCCCCGGACTGGATGCAGATGTATAAGCTCGTCAAGGTCACCCAGGTGACCGCGCTGCCCAACCATCATCTGGCCATGACCTTCTCTGACGGAAGCTCGGGCGTGGCGGATCTGCGCTCATTCGTCTTCTCCGGCGGAACCATGGTCGAGCCCCTGAAGGACCAGGGCTATTTCGAGCGCGTCGTTGTTGAAGGCGGCGCGCCGACTTGGCCAAATGAGCTCGACATCGATCCGACCAACGCTCGGAGACTGCTGGAGGAAGCTGGTCTTCTCCGCACCGATGGCGAGGCCGCCTGACACAAAAAAGGCCCCGGATATCGCCCGGGGCCTTCATCGTTTCGGTGAGGCCGGCGCCTAGAGCGCCTTGACGATGCCCTCGACCATCTTCTTGGCGTCGGCGAACAGCATCATCGTATTGTCCTTGAAGAACAGCTCGTTCTCGACGCCGGCATAGCCCGAGGACATGCCGCGCTTGACGAAGAGGACGGTGCGGGCCTTTTCGACGTCCAGGATCGGCATGCCGAAGATGGCGCTGGTCGGGTCGGTCTTGGCCGCCGGGTTGGTGACGTCGTTGGCGCCGATCACGAAGGCCACATCCGCCGTCGAGAACTCGCTGTTGATGTCCTCCAGCTCGAAGACCTCGTCATAGGGGACGTTGGCCTCGGCCAGCAGCACGTTCATGTGGCCCGGCATGCGGCCGGCGACCGGGTGGATGGCGTACTTCACCTCGACGCCCTCCTCCTTCAGCTTGTCGGCCATTTCGCGCAGGGCGTGCTGGGCCTGGGAGACGGCCATGCCGTAGCCCGGGACGATGATCACCTTGCTGGCGTTCTTCATGATGAAGGCCGCGTCGTCGGCGCTGCCCTGCTTGACGGGACGGGTCTCGACCTTGCCGCCGGGACCGGCCGCCGCGGCGTCGGCGCCGAAGCCGCCCAGGATCACCGAGACGAACGAGCGGTTCATGCCCTTGCACATGATGTAGGACAGGATCGCGCCCGAGGAACCGACGAGCGCACCGGTGACGATCAATGCCGAATTGCCCAGCGTGAAGCCGATGCCGGCAGCCGCCCATCCGGAATAGGAATTCAGCATCGAGATGACGACTGGCATGTCGGCGCCGCCTATCGGGATGATGATCAAAATTCCCAGCGTGAGCGAGAGCGCAACAACGATCCAGAAGTCCATCGCACTTTGCGAGACGAAGAAGCCATAGACAAAGAAGATCAAACCGGCGGCGAGCGCGAGGTTGATGACGTGCCGGCCGGGCAACGTGATCGGCTTGCCGCTCATACGGCCAGACAGTTTCAGGAACGCAATCACCGAGCCGGTGAAGGTGACGGCGCCGATGGCAACGCCGAGCGACATTTCGATGAGGCTGGCGCCATGGATATGGCCGTGGGTGCCGATATCAAAGGCCGCGGGGGCATAGAAAGCGCCCGCGGCGACCAGCACCGCCGCCATGCCGACCAGCGAATGGAAGGCGGCGACCAG
>NZ_DATFAV010000233.1:0-2911 GCF_035254145.1 Caulobacter sp.
GCCCGCACATGAAGCGGATCACCCTGCAGAACATCCACGACGCTCTCGTTTACGAGCAGTTCGAGGTGACGGTGGACGCCGACGTCATCGACCGCGCGCGGCTGGCCGTGCAGCGGATGATCGACCTGCCGCCGCCGGTGGTTCCGGCCCGGTACGACCTGGTGAAGGCCAAGCACCACGTGGACGTGGAGCTGATCTAAAGCCCCCTTCCCCCTCGATGGGGGGAGGGTTGGGGATGGGGGTGACGCGGCCGATCCGCTTCCACCCCGTCCTTCGTCTTTCCGGATGGCTGAACCGCCGTGTTCACCCCCATCCCTGCCCTTCCCCCATCAAGGGGGAAGGGAGCGGAGCGTAAGATGATCGAACGCGTAACCTTCGACGGCCCCGTCATCCTCGGCGCCGGTCTCGCCGGTCTCACGGCGGCTCTCGCGGCCGTGAAGGCCCTCGTCCTGTCGCCGACGCCGCTGGCGACCGGCTGCTCCAGCGCCTGGGCGCAGGGCGGCATGGCCGCGGCGCTGTCGGGCGAGGACAGCCCGGCCCTGCACGCGGCTGACACCATCGCCGCCGGCGCGGGGCTCTGCGATCCGAAGGCCGTCGAGCTTCTGACCCGCGAGGGCCCGCAGGCCGTCCGTGACCTGGCCGCCCTGGGCGCGCCGTTCGACCGTCAGGCGGACGGCGGCTTCGTGCTGAGCCTGGAGGCCGCCCACGCCAAGGCGCGCGTCGCCCGAGTCGGCGGCGACGGAGCCGGCGCGGCGATCATGGCCGCCGTCATCGCCGCCGTCCGCGCCGCGCCCACGATCGAGGTTCGCGAGAACACCCGCGCCCGTCGCCTGCTCCAGGACGCCGCCGGCCGCGTGGTCGGGGTGCTGGCGGAGATCGACGGCGAGCTCGTGGAGATCCGCGCCAAGAGCGTGATCCTGGCCACCGGCGGAATCGGCGGCCTCTACGCCGTGACCACGACGCCGGCCGAAGTGCGCGGCGAGGGCCTGGGCCTGGCCGCCCTGGCCGGCGCCACGATCGCCGACCCCGAGTTCGTGCAGTTCCATCCCACCGCCATCGACATCGGCCGCGATCCCGCCCCCCTGGCCACCGAGGCCCTGCGCGGCGAGGGCGCGATCCTGCGCAACACCGATGGCAAGGCCTTCATGGCCGACTACCACCCGGCCAAGGAGTTGGCCCCGCGCGACGTCGTCGCCCGCGCCATCCATGCCGAGCGCGCCGCCGGCCGGGGCGCTTTCCTCGATGCGACGGCCGCCGTCGGCGCCCATTTCCCGCACGAGTTTCCGGCCGTGTTCGAGGCCTGCCAGAGCGGCGGCGTCGACCCGCGCCGCGAGATGATCCCCGTCGTTCCCGCCGTGCACTACCACATGGGCGGCGTCGCCACGGACCTCGATGGCCGCGCCAGCCTGCCGGGCCTCTACGCCGCCGGCGAGTGCGCCTCGACCGGGGTGCAGGGCGCCAATCGCCTGGCCTCCAACAGCCTCTTGGAAGCGGCCGTCTTCGGCGCCCGCGCCGGCCGCGCGGCGGCGGCCGAGGGTCTAACGGGCGGCGAACCGGTCAGCCTGGAGCCCTATCCCGACCTGCCCGACGCCGCGCTGCAGACCCTGCGCAAGGCCATGAGCCGCGACGCCGGCGTGATCCGCGACGCCGCCGGCCTGACGCGCCTGCTCGAGCAGATCGAGGCGCTGGAGCCCGCCTACGGTCCCTGTCCCACGGTCGTGACCGCGCGCCTGATCGTGGAAGGCGCCCTGGCCCGCCGCGAAAGCCGGGGCGGCCACTACCGCGCCGACTTCCCGGCCACGGCCGAGCCGTTGCGCACCTTCGTGACCCTGGAGAGCGCGGACGCCGCCGTCCGCTACGCCGCCGAATGACCATGCCCTCCCCCTTGTCCTTGGCTCTCGACGACATCCTCGTCCGTCCGATCGTCGACCACGCCCTGGCCGAGGACCTGGGCCGCGCCGGCGACATCACCGGCCAGGCCTGCATCGATCCCGACGCCCGCCTGTCGGTGGTCTGGGCCAGCCGGCAGGATGGGAGGGTTTCGGGTCTTTCCTGCGCGCGCCTGGCCTTGGCCGCCCTGGACCCGACCGCCCGCTTCCAGGTCATCACCCCCGACGGCGCAGACGCCGCCCCGGGGGCGATCCTGGCCCGCGCCGAGGGGAACGCCCGCGCCGTGCTGGCCGCCGAGCGCACGGGGCTCAACCTGCTGGGCCGCCTGTCGGGCATCGCCACCCTGACGCGGGCCTATGTCCGTCTGGTCGCGGGCACGAACGCGACCATCGTCGACACCCGCAAGACCACGCCGGGCCTGCGGGCGCTGGAGAAGTACGCCGTGCGCTGCGGCGGCGGGGTCAACCACCGCTTCGGCCTGGATGACGCCATCCTGATCAAGGACAACCACGTCGCCGCCTGCGGCGGGGTCGGCGAAGCCGTGAGGCGAGCCCGCGCCCACGCCGGCCATCTCGTGAAGGTCGAGGTCGAGGTCGACGGCCTGGACCAGCTGGAAGAGGCCCTCAAGCACGGCCCTGACGTCGTGATGCTGGACAATTTCAGCCTCGACGACCTCAAGACCGCCGTATCCCTGACCAAGGGCCGCGCGGTGCTGGAGGCCTCGGGCGGGGTGAACCTGACCACCGTCCGCGCCATCGCCGAGACCGGCGTGGACGTGATCAGCGTCGGCGCGCTGACGCACTCGGCGCCGGTGCTGGATATCGGGCTGGACGCGGCTTGAGGGGCTCAAGGGTCTCGTCATCCCGGCCGCAGCGTAGCGAAGAGCCGGGACCCAGGGGCCGCCGCACTGCCACTCGCCCCTGGGTCCCGGGTCGGCTTCGCCGCCCGGGATGACGCGATATTTTGACGTCTTAAGGCCGCTGGGCTTCGATGACGGCGGTGTAGCTGGCGCTCATGCCGT
>NZ_DATFAV010000234.1:0-2589 GCF_035254145.1 Caulobacter sp.
TCGACGGCCAGGCCCTCGGCCGCTTCGAGCGCCAGTTCCCGGACGCCATGGTCCAGGCGGCCAGCTAGGCCTTCTCCGCCGCCTTGGCGTCGTTCCACAGGGCGTCCATCTCGGCGAGGTCGGACTGGTCCGGCGTCTTGCCGCGTTGCGCCAGCGCCGCCTCGATGAAGGCGAAGCGGCGGGCGAACTTGGCGTTTGTGGCGCGCAGGGCGTCTTCCGGATCGACATCCAGTTTTCGCGCCAAGTTCGCGCAAACAAAGAGGATATCGCCCAGCTCCTCGCGCGCCTTGGCCATGTCGCCGGCGTCGATCTCGACGGCGATCTCCTCGGTCTCCTCGCGCAGCTTAGCCAGCACCTCGGCGGCCGAGGGCCAGTCGAAGCCCACGCGGGCGGCGCGCTTGGTCAGCTTCACGGCGCGGGTCAGGGCCGGCAGTCCCGCGGGCACGTCGTCTAGCACGCCGGTCTTGGCCTTGGCCTTGCGCTCCTGGGCCTTCAACTCCTCCCAGCCCGCGACCTGGGCTGAAAGATCCTCGTAGGCGTGGTCGCCGAACACGTGCGGGTGACGGCGGATCATCTTGTCCGAGATCGCCGTGGCGACGTCGCGAATGTCGAACGCCCCTTGCTCCTGGGCCATGCGCGAGTGGAACACGACCTGAAGCAGCAGGTCGCCCAACTCCTCCTTCAGGTCCGTCAGGTCGCCCCGCTCGATCGCGTCGGCGACCTCATAGGCCTCCTCGACCGTATAGGGCGCGATGGTCGCGAAGGTCTGCTCCAGGTCCCAGGGGCAGCCGCCGTCCGGGTCGCGCAACCTGGCCATGATCTCGATCAGGCGGAAGATCGGGTTCCGGTCTTCGCTGTCAGCGTTTTCATTGTGCGGGGACGACAACGGCATTGGGATCGGGCTCGGCGGCTGGCGTGGACGAGCCCGCCGCCGCGTCCCGCGCCGCGAGCTGGCGCTGGATCTCGGCGAGACGGCTCGCATCCAGCGGATAGCGCAGCATGATCACCGACACCAGCAGGCCAAGGCTCGCCGGGAGGAAGGCGTACATCGCGATCAGCGCCGCGTCGCCCGAGGCGGTCGGGGCCTTGGGGTCGAAGCCCATCATCTGCAGCAGGATGAACACCCCGACCGCCAGGGCGTAACCCAGCTTCATCGCCCCAGCGACGACGGCGTAGAGCAGGCCGGTGCGATCGACGCCGCTCTCCAGGCGCTCCTCGTCGCCGATATCGGCCATCATCGAGCGCACCAGGGAAGGGGCAGCGGAATAGGGCAGGCCGGCCAGGATCAGCACGGCCATGCCGGCCAGGGAGTTGCCGGCCGGGGTCATGACAGCCGCCACCTGGACGAAGGCGTAGATGACCGCGGCGATCGACATCGCCCGATGCTTGCCAAGCCGCTTGGCCACCACGGGCCAGATCGGCGAGCCGGCCAGGGCGGCCAGGAAATAGACCAGCAGCAGGAGGCCCGACTGGGTCTTGTCGAAATGCTTGATGCGCTCGAAGAAGAACAGGAACAGCGACCCGGCGATCCCCGGCGCCAGGCCCATCAGGATGTCGGCGGCCAGCAGCAGCCGGACCGAGGGGCGTTTCAGCAGCACCAGATACTGTTTCAATCCCGCCCGGTGGACGGCCTTGGGCGCCTTGGGTTCGCCGACCATGGAGGTCGCCAAGAGGGTGGCCAGGGGGGCGAGGATGACGATGAACCAGCCCATGGCCTGGATGCTGGCCAGGTGGTCGCCCTTGAGGACGCCGGTGACGACCGGCGGCAGGCACAGCACCAGGATCATGCCGAGCACATTGGCGCCCTGCCACCAGCCATAGACGCGCGAGCGCTCCTGATAGTCGCTGGACAGCACCGCCCCCCAGGCGGTCTGTGACAGCACCACCATCGAATAGCCGGCATAGACAACAACCAGCCAGAACCAGAGATAGATGGGGCCGACGCCAGGCTTGGCCATGAACAGCGCGTAGGAGCCGATCACGATGATCGGCGTGCCGGCGATCAACCAGGGCCGAAAACGTCCCAGCCTCGTTCTGGTCCGGTCCATCAGGCCGCCCAGGATCGGGTCGAAGATGATGTCGACCAGCTTGACCACCAGGAACGCCGCGCCGACCGCGCTCAGCGAAAGGCCCAACGAATTGACGTAGAATTCGGGGAGATAGACCACCAGGGGCAGGCCCATCGCGGCGATCGGGACGCAGGGAGCCGCGAAGGCGGCCAGGGCCCAGGATGAGCGTCGGTCGGTCATAATTTACTCCTCCCCGCGCCGTTGATCGCGCTTGGAACTTGGCCTTGGACGACCGTTTCAAACGAGTGTGCGAGCATTGTTCGCCGAGCGCCAGCCTCTTCCTTGAATCGAGACATGCCTTCGCCGCTTCACGCGGTCCACCGCTGAAGTGACGGAAAGGGATGCGGAGCGCCGGACAACGTCCGGAGTGTGAGTAGTAAATACCGTTTCGACGAAGCCCGACGCTCCGCGCGATCGTTATCCGCCAGCCTCCCGTCAGGTGGCCCTGTTCAGGCCTTACCGGGACCTGGGCTCTCGGTTTCCCGAGAGACCCAGCGGTCGGAGAGGACGAGCCAATCCA
>NZ_DATFAV010000235.1:0-2702 GCF_035254145.1 Caulobacter sp.
TCGTGGCGCCACCGACAGTCAGCATCTACGCCAGCTACCCCGGCGCCACGCCCCAGGCCATGAACGACTCCGTCGTGAGCCTGATCGAGCGCGAGCTCTCCAGCGTCAAGAACCTGCTCTATTTCGAGTCCGCGACCGACACGTCCGGCTCGGCCTCGATCACGGCCACCTTCAAGCCGGGCGCGAACCCGGAGCTGGCCCAGGTCGACGTCCAGAACCGCTTGAAGACGGTCGAGCCGCGCCTGCCCCAGACCGTGCGCCAGACCGGCGTCAGCGTCGAGAGCGCCGCGTCCAACTTCCTGATGATGGTCAGCCTGCGCAGCATCGACGGGCGCGACGACGAGGTCGCGCTCAGCGACTACATGGTCCGCAACATCGCCGACGAGCTAAAGCGCGTGCCGGGCGTGGGACGAGTGCAGATGTTCGGCTCGGAGCGTGCGATGCGCATCTGGGTCGATCCCAACAAGCTGACGGGTTTCAATCTTTCGCTGAGCGACGTCACGGCGGCGATCGCGGCCCAGAACCAGCAGCTGGCGCCCGGCGCCTTGGGTGGCGAGCCGACGGTCCAGGACCAGCGCGTGACGGTTCCGCTGACCGCCGACGGCCAATTGCAGACCGTCGAGCAGTTCAAGGCCATCGTGCTGCGCGCCAATACCTCAGGCTCGCGCGTCACCTTGGACGACGTCGCACGCATCGAGCTGAACTCGGCGAACTTCAACTTCGCCACCCGTGAGAACGGCCAGCCGGCCACGGCCCTGGGCGTTCAGCTTTCACCCGGCGGCAACGCGGTGCGAACCGCGGCGGCGATCCAGGCCCGGCTGGACGAGCTGCAGAAAGTCGCGCCGCCTGGCATGAAATTGGCCATCCCCTTCAACACCGCGCCTTTCGTCCGGATCTCGATCGAGAAGGTCGTCCAGACCCTGATCGAGGCCATGGCGCTGGTGTTCCTGGTGATGTTCCTGTTCCTGCAGAAGGTCCGCTACACCCTCATCCCGGCCATCGTCGCGCCGATCGCCCTCTTGGGGACGTTCACGGTGATGCTGGCGGCGGGCTTTTCGATCAACGTGTTGACGATGTTCGGCATGGTGCTGGCGATCGGCATCATCGTCGATGACGCGATCGTCGTGGTCGAGGCCGTCGAGCGGATCATGGCCGCCGAGGGGCTCTCGCCCAAGGACGCCACCCGCAAGGCCATGTCGGAAATGACCAGCGCGATCATCGGCATCACCGCCGTGCTGGCGGCCGTGTTCATCCCGATGGCCCTGGCGGACGGTTCGGTCGGCGCGATCTATCGCCAGTTCACCCTGTCGATGGCCGTCTCGATCCTGTTCTCGGCCTTCCTGGCCCTGTCGCTGACCCCGGCCCTGTGCGCGACCCTGCTCAAGCCGATCGACGGCCATGCGCCCAAGACGGGCTTCTTCGCTTGGTTCGACCAACGCTTCGACCGCCTGACAGACGGGTACGAGAGCCTGCTGGGCAAGGTTCTGCGCCGCGGCGGGCGCGCCATGGCCGCGTTCGGCGTGATCGTCGCCATCACGGTGGGCGCCTTCCTGATCCTGCCGTCGGCCTTCCTGCCCGAGGAAGACCAGGGCTACTTCATGACCTCGTTCCAACTGCCGGCCGACGCCACAGCTCAGCGCACCAGCGAAGCCGTCGCGCGCTTTGAGCACTATGCCCGCTCGCGTCCCGCCATCGAGACGACCCAGGCCGTCACCGGCTTCAGCTTCTCGGGCCAAGGCCCCAACGCCGCGCTCGTCTTCACGATGCTCAAGGACTGGAAGAAACGCGACGGCGCGACCAGCGCCGGCGAGGTCCAGTCCGCGACCGAGGCCATGAAGGTCCAGCGCGAGGGCGAGATCATGTCGATGATGCCGCCGTCGATCGACGAGTTGGGCAACTCGTCGGGCTTCACCCTGGCGCTGCAAGACCACGCCAATCGCAGTCCTGAGGCGCTGATCAACGCCCAGACGCGCCTGCTGGAGCTCGCCGCCCAAAGCAAACTTGTGGCCGGCGTCTATCCCGACGGCCTTCCGCCGGGCTCGACGGTGCGGCTGGATATCGACCGGCAGAAGGCCCAGGCCCTGGGCGTCTCCTTCACGGCGATCGGCGACACCCTGTCGACCGCCCTGGGTTCCAGCTACGTCAACGACTTCATCAACGCGGGCCGCCTGCAGCAGGTGATCGTCCAGGCCGACGCGCCGTTCCGGATGCAGCTTGGCGATGTGTTGAAACTCTATGTCCGCAATGAGTCCGGCGGGATGGTCGCGCTGTCCGAGGTGGTGACGCCGGTCTGGACTAAGGCGCCGGCCCAGATGATGCGCTTCAACGGTTATCCGTCGGTCCGGCTCGCCGGATCGGCCGCGCCCGGCGTCTCGAGCGGCCAGGCCATGGCTGAAATGGAGCGGCTGGCCGCCCAGCTTCCCGGGAGCTACGCGGTCGCGTGGACCGGTCAGTCGCTGCAGGAGAAGCTGGCGGGCGTCCAGGCCCCCGCCTTGCTCGCCCTGTCTATGCTGGTCGTTTTCCTGGTCCTGGCGGCGCTTTATGAGAGCTGGTCGATCCCGCTATCGGTGATGCTGGCGATCCCGCTGGGCCTGATCGGAGCCCTGGCCGCGGTGCTTTTGCGCGGCCTGCCCAACGACGTTTTCTTCAAGGTCGGGCTGATCACCATCATCGGCCTGTCGGCCAAGAACGCCATCCTGATC
>NZ_DATFAV010000236.1:0-3890 GCF_035254145.1 Caulobacter sp.
CGTCGTCGGCGTGGTTGGGGGTAAAGGGATGTGTCTTAGCCTGGATTGGCTCGTCCTCTCCGACCGCTGGGTCTCTCGGGAAACCGAGAGCCCAGGTCCCGGTAAGGCCTGAACAGGGCCACCTGACGGGAGGCTGGCGGAAAACGATCGCGCGGAGCGTCGGGCTTCGTCGAAACGGTATTTATCAATCTTCTCCGGACGAACGTCCGGCGCTCCGCGTCCCTTTCCATCCCTTCAGCGAGCGATCGCGTGAAGCAGCGGACGCACGACCCCAATCCTCCCCCTAGCGGGGGAGGTGTCGGCTCGAAGAGACGACGGAGGGGGAAGAGGCGGGCTCGCAAGCACTTCCCCCTTCGGTCCTTCGGACCACCTCCCCCTCTGGGGGAGGATTTGTCGCCCCAACCCACCCTTGACGCCCTCCCGCCAAACGCCCAGAAGCCGATCGTGACCGACGCCGCCCCTTCCGCCTCCGCCGAGCAGTCCCAAGCGCCCAAGAAGGGCGGCTTGCTGAAATCCTCGGTGGTCTATTCCGGCCTGACCCTGGTCAGCCGGTTCATGGGCTTCGCGCGGGACCTGGCGGTCTCTTATCGGATGGGGGCCAGCGCCACGCCGGCCGCCGACGCCTACAACACGGCCCTGGCCTTCCCGAACCTGTTCCGCCGGTTCTTCGCCGAGGGCGCCTTCGCCGCCGCCTTCGTGCCGGCCTACGCCAAGTCGCTGCAGCGCGACGGCGAGGAGACGGCCGACATCCTGGCGGCCGACGCCATGGCCACCCTGGCGGCCTCGACCATCGTCATCACCGTGATCTGCCAGCTGGCCATGCCGTGGCTGATGATGCTGATCAGCCCTGGTTTTGGCTGGGGCACCGAGAAGTACAAGCTGGCGGTGCTGCTGACCCAGATCACCATGCCCTACCTGCCGTGCATGGCGATCGTGGCCCACCTGTCGGGCGTGCTGAACGCCCGCGACCGCTTCATCCTGTCGGCCGGCGCGCCGATCCTGCTGAACATCTTCACCCTGGCCTTCATCCTGCCGCAGACGACCGCGGTCGGCGCGGCCCAGTGGGGCTCGATCGGGGTGGTCGTCGCCGGGGTCGCCCAGGCGGCCCTGCTAACCTGGGGTGTCAACAAGTCGGGCGCCAAGGTCCACTGGCGCCTGCCCCGCCTGACGCCGGAAGTGCGCGGGCTGATCGGCAAGGCCATTCCAGGCGCCCTGGCCGCCAGCGCCACCCAGGTCAACATCTTCATCTCCAGCAATCTGGCCAGCCACGTGCCCGGCGGCCGGACCTGGCTGGCCACGGCCGACCGCCTCTATCAGCTGCCGCTGGGCCTGGTGGGCGTGGCCATCGGCGTGGCCTTGCTGCCGCGCCTGTCGCGCGCCGTGAACTCTGGCGACCACCAGGACGCCCAGAGCGCCATGGACCAGGGGATCACCCTGGCCATGGCTCTGACCCTGCCGGCGGCCGCGGCCCTGATCGCCATGCCGGGCTTCCTGTCGGACGGCCTCTACACCCGCGGCCAGTTCACGGCCTTCGACGCCAGCCAGACGGCGGCGGCGCTGTTCTACTACGGCATCGGCACCCCGGCCTTCGTGCTGCAGCAGCTCTATTCGCGGGCTTTCTTCGCGCGGGGCGACACCAAGAGCCCGATGCGTTTCGCCCTGGTCTCGGTGGCCGTGAACATCGGCCTGGGCGTGCTGCTGTTCAATCTGGTCGGGGTGAAGGGCATCGCCGCCGCCACGGCCGTGGCCTCGTGGGCTAATATCGCCCAGATGGCCTGGGCCCTGTCGCGCCGGGGCGACTACCAGCCCTCCGCCCAGAGCTGGTCGCGCCTGGCCCGGATTCTGGCCGCCAGCGTAGGCATGGGCCTGGTTCTGGCCGCCGCCTCGCACTGGCGGGACCTGATCGAGGCGCCGCTGCGCGCCATCGGCCTGACCGGCCACACGATCGGCGCCAAGGAGTTCGCCCTGGCCCTGACCTGTCTCGTGGGCGCGGCGGTCTATCCGCCGTTGCTGTTCCTGTTCGGTGGCGTCACGCCGGCCGAGCTGAAGGCGGCCTTAAGGAGGGGCAAGGCTTGATCCGCGCAGTCGGGAGCGCTAACCAGCGGGCCATGGCTTCGATCGGTCTCCTCGCGCCGCGATGGCGCGGCTCCAACTGACCCTGATCGCCGCATCTCCGCGATGCGGTTCGCGCCCTCCCGCGCCCGCCAATCTCTTGAAATTCGACAGCAAGGCTTAAAGCCATGACCGACCAAGCCCCCGTCACCTATACGGGTCCCTCCCGCGTGCTTTCGGGCGTCCAGCCCTCCGGCGCCCTGCATCTGGGCAACTATCTCGGCGCGCTGGTGAAGTTCGCCCGCCTGCAGCACGAGATCGACACCTTCATCTTCGTGGCCGACCTGCACGCCATCACCGTGTGGCAGGACCCGGCGGCCCTGGCCCAGCAGACCCGCGAGATCGCCGCGGCCTACATCGCCGCGGGCCTGGATCCGGACAAGGCGACGATCTTCCCGCAGTCGGCGGTGCGCGAGCACGCCGAGCTGGCCTGGATCTTCCAGTGCGTCGCCCGCCTCGGCTGGTTGGACCGCATGACCCAGTTCAAGGAGAAGAGCGGCAAGCACAAGGAGCGCTCGAGCGTCGGCCTCTACACCTATCCGGTGCTGCAGGCCGCCGACATCCTGGTCTACAAGGCCACCCACGTGCCGGTGGGCGAGGACCAGAAGCAGCACCTGGAGCTGACCCGCGACATCGCGCAGAAGTTCAACCACGACTTCGGCGCTCCAGGAGGAGCGCCGGGCTACTTCCCGCTGCCCGATCCCCTGATCCAGGGGCCCGGGGCGCGGGTCATGTCCTTGCGCGACGGTTCGGCCAAGATGAGCAAGTCCGACCCCTCGGACTATTCGCGCATCAACCTGACCGACGACGCCGACGCGATCGCCGCCAAGATCAAGAAGGCCCGCACGGACCCCGAGCCGCTGCCCGAGACCCTGGAGGCGCTGGCTACCCGCGCCGAGGCCGACAACCTGGTCGGCATCTTCGCGGCGCTGTCGGGTCAGTCGAAGGCGCAGGTGCTGGCCGAATACGCCGGCAAGGGCTTCGGAACCTTCAAGCCGGCCCTGGCCGATCTGGCGGTCGAGAAGCTAGCCCCGGTCGGCGAGCGCATGCGGGGCCTGCTGGGCGATCCGGCGGTGCTGGACGCCATCCTGGCCAAGGGCGCGGAAAAGGCCCGCGAGGCCGCCGCCCCGACCCTGGCCGAGGTCAAGAAGCTGGTCGGCTTCTGGGGGGCTTGAGACTCTCGGTCTTGAGTCGAAGGCTAAAGCGGCGTCATCTCGCGACATGACCGACGCCGCTTCACCCGCCGCCCCGGCGAGCCGCCGCAAGTTCCTGGTCGTCGCCGACGACAGTCCGGAGTTTTCGGCGGCCCTCAAATACGCCTGCCGCCGCGCCCGTTCGACGGGCGGCCACGTCGCCATGCTGAAGGTGATCTCGCCCGCCGAGTTCGAGCACTGGAGCGGCGTGCGCGAGGAGATCGAGCGTCAGGAGCGCGAGGAGGCCGAGGCCCTGCTGCAGAGCCTGGCCGCCCAGGTCGTCGCCGAGACCGGCCTGCCGCCCGAGTTCATCATCAAGCACGCCGACAGCGTCCGCGCCGCCTTGAAGCAGGTCGTCGCCGCCGACCCGACCATCAAGATCCTGATCCTGGCGACGTCCACCGCCGGCCGGGGGCCCGGGCCGCTGATCTCGGCCATCGCCAAGGAAGGCGTCGGGTTCTCCGGGCGTAAGCTGCCGGTGACCGTGGTGCCGGGCGACCTGACGGACGACGAGATCGAGGAATTGGCGTAAAAGACCCTCTCCCCGGAGGGAGAGGGCGGGGCCCGCCGCGAAGCGGTGGGAGG
>NZ_DATFAV010000237.1:0-8447 GCF_035254145.1 Caulobacter sp.
GGTGCGGCCCGCTCACACGCCGTTCGACGGCGATATCGTCTTCGCCCTGGCCTCGGGGGCCGTCGCGCTGGGCGAAGCGCCCGCGCGGCGGGTCAGCCTGGCTCGGCTGGGCTCGGCCGCGGCCGACTGCCTGGCGCGCGCGATCGCCCGGGCGGTCCACGCCGCTAAGGCGGGGTGATCGTCTCGCCGCCGGCCAGTTGGATGGCGGCGGTCTCCAGGTGATTCAGCAAGCGCTTGAAGGTCGCCACCTCGCTGGGCGCCAGGCCCGCCAGCAGGGTCGCCTCATAGGCCAGGGCCAGGGGCGCGATCTCGGCGAACAGCCGGCGGCCGGCGGCGGTCAGCTCCAGGGTGTGCGAGCGACGATCCGAACGGACCGTGGTGCGGGCGACCAGGCGACGCACCACCAGCTCCTGGGCCGCGCGGCTGACGCGCACCTTGTCCATCGCCGTTCGGGTGACGGCGGTGTGTTGGGTCAGGCTGCCCTCGGCCAGCACGGACATCAGACGCCACTGGGGAATGGTGAGGCCGAACCGGTCCTCGTAGGCGCGGGCGATCAGGCGACTGACGGCCGCCGAGGCGGTGGCCAGGCGATAGGGCACGTAATCGGAAAGACTGACACCGGCTTCGGGCGCGTCCGGCGCGCCTGACTTAATCGGAGAGACCGTTGCGGTCATGTCCCGTTCCTTTCGTCCTCCCAGGCGTGACCGCCCTTGAAGGCGCGGCCTTCGCCAACGTTGCGCGTTTCCGGCCCCTGGCGTCGGGTCCGCGCGCATCCTTGATCTGAGCGCGCTCCGCCAGGGTCTCAACGTCCCGCGGCGCGCGCCCGAAGGAAGCGGCAGTTTCGCACGCCGCTTGGGCAGAGAATAGCCGTCTCGCCTTCCTGAAGGGCGTTCTTATGCCTCGGGACAGCCGATCGCGATCTGAAACGAACGTTTTTGGCGGCGTCGGGGTGTGGTTTTCGCTCCTCGCACCCCGCGAGAATCGCCTTGGCCTTACGCCGGACGAACGATCGCAGCCGATACGCGCGCGCCCTGGTCGTATCGCGACGGACCGCCATAGACGGCCACCTCGCAGAGAATGTCCCCATCCGGGTCGGCGGCCCAGATATAGCTGCGCTCGACCTCGACGTAGCGGCCGGCGGGCGAGAGGCCCTCGAACGTGTCGCCCCAGGGGACGATCGCGCGCAGGTCCTGCCAGCGCAGGGTCAGGGCGCGGGCGAGTTCGTCCCGCGCCATGGCCTCCAGATCGGCATCGCCCGCCGACACGCCTCAGCCTTCGGCGGTGTCGCGGAAATACGCCTCGACCTCGCCCTGCAGCTTGATGGTCATCGGATTGCCCTTGCGGTCCAGGGTCTTGCCGGCGGCGACGCGGACCCATTTCTCGCTGACGCAATATTCCTCGACATTGGTCTTCTCGACGCCCTTGAAGCGAATGCCGATGCCCCGCTCCAGCAGATCCGCGTCATAATACGGGCTGTCAGGATTGACGGAGAGGCGGTCGGGAGGCGTGTCGCTCATGGTCTTCCAGCTTCAATGCGGGCGCTCGGCCCGTGTCTTGGCCGGCGGTGATACCCACGAAACGCGGAAAGTCCAAATCCGCCCCGCCGACATCCTTGTAAGTGGGCGCCTTTCCCATTCGACCCGATCCGCTGGGATCGCGCCATTCCTTGGCCTGAACGGCTGATCGTCGCCGAAACCGCTTACACTTTTGGCCATCTCGCTTTAGCTACGGGCGCACACGTTTCTCGGAGTCCGCATGCTGCGTCGCCTCTACGACTGGGTCATGGGCCTGGCCGCCTCCCGCCACGCCCCGCTCAGCCTGTTCGCCGTGTCGTTCGCCGAGAGCTCGTTCTTCCCGATTCCGCCGGACGTGATGTTGGCGCCCATGTGCCTGGCCAAGCCGGAGAAAGCCTGGCGCTACGCTCTGATCTGCACGATCGCGTCGGTGCTGGGCGGCATGTTGGGCTATGCGATCGGCTATTTCCTGCGCGATTTCGGCCTGTGGATCATGGCCGCCACCGGCCATTCCGGCGGGCTGGAACAGTTCCAGTGTTGGTATGGCAAGTACGGCGTCTGGGTGATCCTGGCCAAGGGTATGACGCCCATCCCCTACAAGCTGGTGACCATCGCCTCGGGCCTGGCCGCCTTCAGCTTCCCGGTGTTCATCGCCGCCTCGGCCCTGACGCGGGGCGCGCGCTTCTTCCTGGTCGCCTTCATCATCAAGAAATTCGGCCCCACCCTGCTGCCCATCGTCGAGCGGCGCCTAGCCCTGTTCGCCGGAATCTTGATCGCCCTCATTGTCATCGGCCTGACCGCGAGCCATCTGCTGGGCGGGGGCGGACATGGCGGAGCTTGCGTCGCATGACGAACGAGGATTCCAGAAGCGCGGCGCCGGGACTGGTCAGCCGCGTCTATGACCTGGTGACCCGCCACTGGCCGCTGCTGGCGTTCCTGTCCAGCGCGCTGATGCTGGCCATCGCACACGCTTTCGAAAGCTTCGGCGGGCTCGCGCCCTGCCACCTCTGCCTGAAGCAGCGCGAGGTCTACTGGGTCGCCGGAACGGTCGGCCTGATCGCCTTTGGTCTGCAGCGCACGCCCCTGTGGCCGCGCCTACGCCTGCCGGCCAACCTGCTGCTGGGCGCGATCTTCCTCTACGGCGCGGGCCTGGCGACCTATCACGCCGGCGCGGAATGGAAGTGGTGGCCCGGACCTTCGAGCTGCTCGGGCCTGGGCTCGGCGGCCGCTTCCAATCTCGAGGCGATGCTCAAGGGCACGGCCAAGATCAAGCCGCCGGCCTGCGACAAGGCTCCCTGGGTGTTCCTGGGCCTTTCCATGGCCGGATGGAACGTGCTGATCTCGCTGAAACTGGCCGTCTGGTCCGTCCTGGCGGCGTTGCGCAAGTCGGACGTTTCGGCATGAGCAAGCCTACGCCTCCCCGCCCCGGCCAAGGCGCGCAGAAGACGCGGCTCGGCGAAATCCTGCGCGTCGATCAGGCCGGCGAACTGGCCGCGGTCCACATCTATCGCGGCCAGGCGGCGGTGATGAAGGTCGCCCCAGGCCGCGCGCGCATCGCCGAGCAGTTGAAGGAGATGGAGGGCCACGAGCAGGTCCACCTCTCGCGCTTCGACGAACTGCTGACCGAGCGCGGCGTGCGGCCTACCCTGATGTCGCCGATCTGGCGCGCGGCGGCCTTCGCCCTGGGCGCGGGCACGGCTCTGCTGGGTGACAAGGCCGCCCACGCCTGCACCGAAGCCGTCGAGTCGGTGATCGAGAAACACTACGCCGGCCAGATCGAGGAACTGAAGGACCGCGATCCAGCCTTGGCCGCCGAGCTCTCGCAGTTCCGGGACGACGAGCTGGCCCACCGCGACCTCGCCGTCGAGGAAGGCGCTCGCGAAGCTGTCGCCTACCCGCTGCTGAGCGCGGTGATCCAGGCCGGCTGCCGCGCCGCCATCAAGATCAGCGAGAAGATCTGACCGCGCGCTTGGCGCCGCTCGCGGCTACGCCTACCGATGCTCCCAACGAGATCTTCGCGTTGGGGGAGTCGCCCGCCTTGTCCTTCCGTATCCGCGCCCTCGCCGTCTGCGCGGCGTCGCTGCTGGCCCTGTCCGCCGCGAACGCCTCGGCCGCCGAGCCGCTGAAGACCAGCGCGTTGACGCTCGAAACCGGCGGTCCGATGCCGCCCGAACAGAAGGCCCTGGCCTTCGAGCACGCCGACCTGAAGTTCAAGATCCTGCCCGACAAGAAGGCGATCGAGGGCGAGGCGACCCTGACCTTCACGGCCAAGGCCCCGCTGGACAAGCTGGTGCTCGACTTCGATCGGGTTTTCGCCATCAGCCGGTTGACGATCGACGGCAAGGCGCTGAAGTCCTCGGCCTGGACCAATCCCGAAGGCCGGATGACCATCACCCTGCCCAGGACCGTCGCGAAGGGGAAGACGGTCACCGTGGCCGTCACCTATGCCGGAATCCCGCTGGAGGCCAAACGCGCGCCCTGGGACGGCGGCTTCGTCTGGAGCAAGACCGAGACCGGAGAACCCTGGATCGCCACGGCCGTTCAGGGCGACGGCTGCGACGTCTTCTGGCCCTGCATCGACTATCCGACCGGCGAGCCCAAGCTAGTGGACCTGCACATCACCGTTCCGGCCCCGCTGGTCGCGCCCGCCAACGGCGTGTTCCTTGGCATGACCGAGAAGGACGGCTGGCGCACCTACAATTGGCGGGCCAAGACTCCCAACACCTACGCCATCGCCCTGGACGTCGGCCCCTACGAGGAGCTGACCGCCACCTACAAGAGCCGCTACGGCGACAGCTTCCCGATGTCGTTCTGGTATCTCAAGAGCCGCGCCGAAAAGGCCAAGGCCCTGTTCGCCGAGTTCACGCCGATGCTGGACTTCTACGAACAGATGATCGGCCCCTACCCCTTCCGCGACGAGAAGATGGGCGTGGTCGAGACCCCGCACCTGGGCATGGAGCACCAGACGATCAACGCCTACGGCAACGAGTACCGCAAGGACGTCTACGGCTTCGACTGGCTGCTGGAACACGAGTTCGCGCACGAGTGGTTCGGCAACCAGCTGACCAACGCCGACAACGACGACATGTGGCTGCACGAGGGCTTTGGCACGTACATGCAGCCGCTGTTCTCGCAATGGCTGCATGGCGACATGGAGTACATGGCGCGCCTGAACCAGATGCGGGTCGACAGCAAGAACAGATTCCCGATCGTCTCGGGGCGTCCGCTCAGGGAAGACGAGGTCTACAACGCCGATCGCGGCCCCGGGAACGACATCTACTACAAGGCCGCCAACGTCCTGCACACGCTGCGCTGGCTGGTCGGCGATGAGGCGTTCTTCAAGATCACCCGGATCGCGGTCTATGGCCGCGACGACCCCAAGCCTGGCAATTTCGCGCCGCGCTACCTGGGCACGCGGGACTTCATCAAGATCGTCAACCAGGTGACCGGCAGGGACTACGGCTGGTTCTTCGATGTCTACCTCTACGAAGCTCAGCAGCCAGAGCTTCTGGAGGCGCGGGACGGCGACGATCTGGCGCTGACCTGGAAGGCTCCCAAGGACAAGCCTTTCCCGATGCCGGTGGAGGTCAAGGTCGGCGACAGGGTCGTCACCCTGCCCATGACCGGCGGGACGGGCCGTGTCACGGTTGGCCAGGCCGTTCCGGTTATCGTCGATCCAGCGTCCAAGGTGCTGCGTCGCCAGCCCTATCTCGAGACGTACCTGGCCTGGAAAAAGGCCAAGGACGACGCCGACAAGGCGGCCGCCGAAGCCAAGAAGAAGGCTGAAAGCGAGAAGAAATAGGCGCGCGAACGATGCCCGTTCCGAGAACGGTCATCTCTCGCTAACCCTGTCCGTTCACCGCTTGGCCGAACCTTGACCTTAAGTACGGGGGCGTTCCTCGGAGAGCTCCATGGCCAAGCCCGCCCACGTCGTCACCGCCTCGCGCATCGCGCTGCTGGCCGGATCCCTGGCGGTGACGGTGTTGGCCCTGGGCCCGTTCAACGGGGCCGAGAAGGTGTTCGGCCTGAACGACAAGAGCGCCCACGCCCTGGCGTTCGGCGGGCTGCTGGCCATCGCCTTCCTCGCGTTCCCCCGGCTGCGGCGTTCCGACCTGACGGTGGCGGCGCTGATCTTGGGCGCGGCGGTCGAGGTCGCCCAGATCTTCGACCACCGCACCGCCAGCTTGCTGGACTGGCTGGCCGACGCGGCCGGCATCTGCGTCGTTTACGGCGCCAGCATGATCGAGAACGTGCGCAAGATGACCCGTGAACAAGGCCATCTGACCTTCTCGGAGATCGCGGCCATGGACCGTCGTCGCGGCGGCCGGCGCGCCGTGGCGTTCGAGCCGGCCGACGGCGCGTCCGACGCGTCCAGCTTCGCCGAACGCGCCGCGCGACGGTTTCCCGCCCGCTGACCGCCAGCCCCGCTGATTAGGCGTCAGGTGATGCGCTTGACGCTCACCGGGTCGCTGCCGGGGAAGCTCTCCTCAAGACCCTCGTCCAGCAGGGCCTCCTGACGGCTCTCGGCCGTCTTGACCTTGCCGGCCAGCTGGTCGTGCTTTTCGCCTTCCTTCAGGGGGCGCTTGGCCTCGCGGGCGTGGGGGGCGTCGAACGCCTTGTCCTCGGGGCGGATCTTGCCCTCCGCGGCCATGTCGGCCGTGGACGCGGCCGTGCCGTGGGTGAAGTGGCGGTTGTCGTCTTGGTCGGTGGTGTGTCGAGTCATCGCCTTGAACTCCCGTAACTTGGTCTCAGGGTAAAAACCCGCCAGCCAAGGTTCGGGTTGCATGCCCGCCCGGCTTCCCACCCTTTTGGATCGCGCCTGGAACCTTTGCCGTACGACGGCATTTTACGGACGCTCTGGCGGTCTGATCCCCTTCCGCCTGTAGCCGCGGCCCGGGACAGCCATTCCTCAAAACGCCAGCCCGGGCCGCTTCCTCGCTTCGAGGCTCAAGCCTCCAGCTCGATGTCCCAATAGAGATAGTCCAGCCAGCTCACGTGCAGCCGCCCCGGCGGAAAGCGTCTGCCCCTTTCCTGCAACTCGTGCATCGAAGGCCGGCGCGCGTTGTGGAACGGCTGCATTCCCGCCTCTCTCGGCGTGCGGCCGCCCTTGCTGAGATTGCACGGCGCGCAGGCCGTGACGATGTTCTCCCAGGTCGTGCGCCCGCCGCGTGAGCGCGGGATCACATGGTCGAACGTCAGATCCTCCGGCGAGCCGCAATACTGGCAGCTGAAGGCGTCGCGCAAAAACAGGTTGAAGCGGGTGAAGGCCGGCGGTCGCTCCTGCGGGACGTACTGCTTCAGCGCCACCACGCTGGGCAGCTTCATCTCGAACGACGGCGAATGGACGACCTGGTCGTAGCTGGCGACGACGTCGACGCGATCCAGGAACACCGCCTTGATCACCTCCTGCCAGGGCCAGAGGGACAGCGGATAGTAGCTGAGCGGCCGGAAGTCGGCGTTGAGCACGAGGGCCGGCATGCCCGATGGCGGGCGTGTGAGGACCTGCATCAGATCCTCCCTTCGAGGCGCGCGCCGAAACGCACGGAACCTAGCCCAATGGGGCCTCGGCTGAGGGGGTACGCGACAGGACTGAAGACGGGCCTCCTTCCTACGCAATTCAGGGAATCGGCATTCATTCCCGAACGCAGGGAAAGGATGAGCCAAGTCAGCGACAGAACCAAGACATCTGTCGAGAGACTTAGAAGGGCGCGATCTCCCGCCGCTTGACCGCGCCGTAACAGGCCCAGAGCAGATGCGCGGCGACCCCGCGATAGGGCCGCCAGAGCTCTGCCCGGAGGTAGGCCTGTTTCTCGTTCGGCCGGACCTCGGCCTTGTCGACCCAGCGCATGGCCTCCTGCAAGGCCACGTCGCCGCCGGGGAACATGTCCATGCGCCCCTGGGTGAACATCAGATAGACCTCGGCGGTCCAGCGCCCGATCCCGGTGATCGCCGTCAGCGCCGCCACGGCCTCCTCGTCGGCGAGGCTTGGCAAGGCGTCGAAGTCGCACGCGCCGCTGACGTGGGCCTCCGCGATCGCGCGGGCGTAGCGGGCCTTCGGGCGTGAAAGCCCCAACGAAAGCAGGTGCGCGTCCTCGTGCTTCAGCACCGCTTCGGGCGTCATGTCCGGCAGCCCGGCCTCGACCCGCGCCCAGATGGCCGCGGCCGAGGCCAATGAGACCTGCTGCTGCACCACCATCTTCAACAGGCCGGGAAATCCGCCCAGGCCCACGCGCCAGGCGAAGGCCGGCGTGACGGCCTCGATCGCGGCCAGGGCGGGATCGACGGCGGCGAGTTGCTTGCGCGCTTCCAGAAGCGCCTGCGCGGTGGGCGGAACAAACATCTTCCGCACGTGGCGCGCCCGAGCCCGGATGACAATCCGAAAGTTGCTGGCCGAAAGTTGCTGGCCGAAAGTTGCTGGCCGGAACTTACTGGCCGGAACTTGCTGAACTACTCGACGGCGGTGATCTCGATCTCCCCGCCCGGGGCGGGCGAGACGTCGCCGACCGCCTTGCCCAGCAGGACCCGGGCGATCGGAGCCACATAGGAGATCGAACCCTTGGTCGGATCGGCCTCGTCCTCGCCAACGATGCGGAACGTCTGCACGCGGCCATCCTCGCGCTCGAAGGTCACCCGGTCGCCGAATTGCACGACGGTGCGGGCCGGATCGCGCTCGAGAAGCTGGGCCGTGGCCCGCCGGGCAGACCAGTAGCGCAGGTCGCGCGTGGCGCGGGCCATGGCGGTGCGATCCCCGTCGGCCGCCCCGCCGGCGCTCTGAGCCGCGGCATAGGCGGCGCGCGCCGAAGCCAGCTCGGCCTCGATCTGGGCCAGGCCTTCGGGCGTGACGAGATTGGGGTGGGCGGAGATCGGACGATCGGGCAGATCGGCCGCGAAGGCCTCGCTGTCGCCCTCCTTGGTGAAGGCGACGCTCATGGC
>NZ_DATFAV010000238.1:0-21381 GCF_035254145.1 Caulobacter sp.
CCCAGGCGCTGCGGGCCCTGTGGGTGGTCGGCAACGAGTACCTGCAGGAGGCCGCGCCGTGGACCGCGATCAAGACCGATCGCGACCGCGCCGCCGTCATCGTCCGCACGGCCCTGAACCTCGTGGCCCTCTACGCCAAGATCTCGGCTCCGTTCATCCCGTTCGCGGCCGAGAAGATCGGCGAGGCGTTCGGCCTGGACTTCCCGGCGCAATGGCCTTCGAGCGATGGCGCGGCCGAGCTTTCCAAGCTGACGGTCGGCCAGGCGATCAAGGTCCCCGAGGTCCTGTTCAAGAAGATCGACGACGACCAGATCGCCGAGTGGACGGCCCGCTTCGGCGGCGCGGAATAGGGTGACTTCCGCGGGGGACAGCGCGGACGGAAAGGGGCTTCCGACCCTGATCCGTCTCTGCCTGTTCTACGCGGCGATCTTCCTGGTCTCCGGCGTCAGCCTGCCCTACGCGGGCACCTTCCTGCGTGACCGCGGCATGAGCGGCGGGGCGATCGGCCTGATCCTAGCCGTACCGCTGCTGCTCAAGCCCTTCACCGGGCCGGCGCTGGCCGTCTGGGCCGACGGCTTCAAGCTGCGGCGCTCGCCCATGGTGCTGCTGCTGGTCGGAGCGGGCCTGGGCTATGCGGGCCTGCTGGCCGGCAAGAACCTCTTCTGGCTGATCCTGGCCTGGTTCGTCGGCCAGACCCTGATGTCGACCGTCTCGCCGCTGATCGACGTCATCACCCTGCGTCGGGCGCGGACGGAAGGGTTCAACTATGGCCTGCCGCGCGGCGTCGGCTCCAGCGCCTTCATCGCCGCCAACCTGGCCATGGGCGCGATCCTGACCTTCGCGGCCCCGACCATCATCGCCCTGTGGATCGTCGCGGCCTGTTTCGCCGGAGCCCTGGCCGCCGCCGCCCTGGTGCCGCCCGAACGGGTTCACGCCGAGGGCGCCAAGCCCGGCCGGGCCGAGCGCTGGAAGGGGTTGGGCGAACTGATGCGCAACAGGACCTTCCTGCTGGCGGTGGGGACGGCCGGCCTGATCCAGGGCGCGCACGCCTTCTACTACGGCTTCTCGGCCATCCTCTGGCGCAAGCAGGGCATCCCCGAGCCGATGATCGGCGTGCTGTGGGGCGTCGGCGTCGCGGCCGAGGTCGGCTTCATGTGGTTCCTGGAGCCCCTGCGCCGCCGCTGGGGTCCGGAGCGGTTCCTCATCCTGGGCGCGCTGGCGGCGGTGGTTCGCTGGACGGCCTACGCCTTCCAGCCGCCGCTGTGGGCGCTGTTCCTGCTGCAGTCGCTGCACGCCCTGACCTTCGCGGCCTCGTTCCTGGCCTCGCTGCGGCTGATCGAGAAGCTGGCTCCGCCCTCGGCGGCCTCGCCGGCCCAGGCGATCAATTCGGCGCTGTCGTCGGGCTTCACCCTGGGGATCGCCACCCTGGCGTCGGGCCCGCTGTTCGACGCGCTCGGATCGTTCGGCTATCTCGCCACGGCCGGCATGGCGGGGCTGGGGCTGATCGGCGCGATATCGCTGTCGCGCCAGTCACGGAGCCTGTCTCACGACAGGCTCCGTTATTGAGTTCGGAGCGTGATGGCCGCCGAAACCGGCGTCCACTTTCGGCTATCACGCTCCAGCCGTCAGATCGTGTAGTCGACCTCTTGCCCTTCGAGCCACGCCACGATCCGTTCCGCCGCCTCGACGGGATCGATCGCGGTGGTGTCGATCCGCAGCTCGGGGCTTTCCGGGGCCTCGTACGGACTGTCGACGCCGGTGAAGTTCTTCAGCTGGCCCGAGCGGGCCTTCTTGTAGAGGCCCTTGACGTCACGCGCCTCGGCCACGGCCAGGGGGGTGTCGACGAAGACCTCGATGAACTCGCCCGGCTCTAGGATGTCGCGCGCCAGCTGGCGCTCGGCCCGGAACGGCGAGATGAAGGCGGTCAGCACGATCAGGCCGGCGTCGACCATCAGCTTGGCGACCTCGGCCACCCGGCGGATGTTCTCGACGCGGTCCTCCTCGGTGAAGCCGAGGTCCTTGTTGAGCCCGTGGCGGACGTTGTCGCCATCCAGCAGATAGGTATGGCGGCCTAGGGCGTGCAGGCGCTTCTCGACCAGGTTGGCGATGGTCGACTTGCCCGCGCCGGACAGGCCCGTCAGCCAGACGACCTGGCCGCGCTGGGCCTTCAGCGCCGCCCGCGAGCCCTTGCTGACGTCGGTGTGCTGCCAATGGATGTTGTCGGCCCGCCGCAGGGCGAAGTTGATCATCCCCGCGCCGACCGTGCGGTTGGACAGCCGGTCGATCAGGATGAAGCCGCCCATCTGGCGATTGTCGGCATAGGCCTCGAACGGGATGGCCTGGTCGAGCGACAGGTTGCAGATCCCGATCTCGTTCAGCTCCAGCCGCTTGGCCGCGGTGTGCTCCAGCGTGTTGACGTTCACCCGGTGCTTGATCTCGGTGACGCTGGCCCCGACCGTGCGGGCGCCCAGCTTCAAGAGATAGGTCCGGCCCGGCGGCAGCGGCTCGTCGTCCATCCAGACGACCGTAGCCTCGAACTGGTTGGCGACCGGGGCGGGCGCGTCGGCGGCGGCGATCACGTCGCCGCGCGAGACGTCGATCTCGTCCTCAAGCGTCAGGGTCACCGACTGGCCGGCCACGGCGCGGTCGAGGTCACCGGGCAGGGTGACGATGCGGGCCACGCGGCTCTCGCGGCCCGAGGGCAGGGCGCGGATGCGGTCGCCCGGCTTGATGGTCCCCGAGGCGATCAGGCCCGAGAAGCCCCGGAAGTCGAGGTTCGGACGGTTGACCCACTGCACCGGCATCCGGAAGGGCTTGGCCTGCAGGTCGTCCTCGACCTCGACGCCTTCCAGCCAGTCCATCAGGATCGGCCCTTCGAACCAGGGCGTCGCCTCGCTGCGAGAAGCGATGTTGTCGCCGCCCAGGCCCGAGATCGGGATCGGGGTGAAGACCGAAAGGCCGATCTGTTCGGCGAAGGCGCGGTAGTCGGCGACGATGGCGTCGAACACGTCCTGGTCCCACCCGACCAGGTCCATCTTGTTCACCGCCAGCACCACGTGACGAATGCCGAGCAAGGACACGAGATAGCTGTGGCGGCGCGTCTGGGTCAGCACGCCCTTGCGCGCGTCGATCAGGATCACGGCCGCGTCGGCGGTCGAGGCGCCGGTGACCATGTTGCGCGTGTACTGCTCGTGGCCGGGGGTGTCGGCGACGATGAACTTGCGCTTCTCGGTCGAGAAGAACCGGTAGGCGACGTCGATGGTGATGCCTTGCTCGCGCTCGGCGGCCAGGCCGTCGACCAGCAGGGCGAAGTCGATCGCCCCGCCTTGCGTGCCGACCTTCTTGCTGTCGGCTTCGAGCGCGGCAAGCTGATCCTCGAAGATCATCTTGCTGTCGTACAGCAGACGGCCGATCAGGGTGGACTTGCCGTCGTCGACGCTGCCGCAGGTGATGAAGCGCAGCAGCGACTTGTGCTGATGCTGGTGCAGGTAGGCGTCGATGTCCTCGGCGATCAGGGCGGACTGGTGGGCCATCTAGAAATACCCCTCCTGCTTCTTCTTCTCCATCGAGGCGGACTGGTCATGGTCGATGACCCGGCCCTGGCGCTCCGACGTCGTGGTCAGCAGCATTTCCTGAATGACCTGGGGCAGGGTGGCGGCGGTGCTCTCGACCGCGCCGGTCAGCGGGTAGCAGCCCAGGGTGCGGAAGCGGACGCTCTTCATCTGGGGAACCTCGCCCTCGCGCAGGCGGAAGCGATCGTCGTCGACCATGATCAGCGCGCCGTCGCGCTCGACCACCGGCCGCTCTGCCGCGAAGTACAGCGGCACGATCGGGATGTTCTCCAGGTGGATGTACTGCCAGACGTCCAGCTCGGTCCAATTGGAGATCGGGAAGACGCGCAGGCTTTCGCCCGGATGCTTGCGGGTATTGTAGAGGTTCCAGAGCTCGGGGCGTTGGTTCTTCGGGTCCCAGCGATGCTCGGCCGAGCGGAACGAGAAAATCCGTTCCTTGGCCCGGCTCTTCTCCTCGTCGCGGCGGGCGCCGCCGAAGGCCGCGTCGAAGCCGTACTTGGAGAGGGCCTGCTTGAGACCCTCGGTCTTCCAGAGATCGGTGTGCAGGGCGCTGCCGTGGTCGAACGGATTGATCCCTCGCGCCTCGGCGTCGGGGTTCTTATGGACGATCAGGTCGAAGCCGAGCTCCGATGCGACCCGATCGCGCAGGGCGTACATGTCCCGGAACTTCCAGGTCGTGTCGACGTGCAGCAGCGGGAAGGGCGGCTTGCTGGGATAGAAGGCCTTGGCGGCCAGGTGCAGCATCACCGCGCTGTCCTTGCCGATCGAATACAGCATGACCGGCCGTTCGCACTCGGCCGCCACTTCGCGCAGGATGTGGATGCTCTCGGCCTCCAGACGCTGCAGGTGCGTCAGACGAGCCGGCGAGATCGCGGCCCCCGTGAGATCTGGCGTGGGATCTGGCGTCATCGGTTTCGACGGAGGCGGAGCGGGTGCGAACTGGGTAAGGGCCAAGGCGAAGTTCCGCAAAGGAAAATATCCGGGCTCCTCTCGTCGAGAAGGGCGGCGGATTTATGCTGCGACCTAGGCCCGGCGGCGGCCAGGGACAACGCCGGAAATCTGGGGGCGCTGTCAGTAGCCTTGACGCCACAGTCCGAAAGCTTCGGTGTTCATGACCAAAAGTTCACTCGCGCGTGACGCGAGACTCTCGCATAACGCCGCTATTCGGTTCGTGAGGCGGGCTATGAGCTTCCTGGCGGAAATGTTGGCGGTGGCGGTCGTTTGGCTGTCCTCATTCGCGCTGTGCCAGTTCGGCGTGGCGACGGATTCGCGCGCCCATGCCAAGGCTCACGGACATCCCGTAAAGACCGTGGCGCGTACGCCGCGCGGCGCGGCGATCAAGCCGCCGCCCATCCCGGTGGCCGCGTCTCGCGCCACGCCTGACGAAGCCTAAACCGCGCCCCGGCGTCGCAGCCTGGGCGAACGCGACCAAAGCCGCTTTTCGTCAAGGCTTTTCACCGTTAGGTTCATCCGACACGCGAAGGAGGGGCCGGCGCGCGAAGGCTGTCTCAGCGCCCCCTCGCCGACGCCCTGGGACCCTGGCTGTGTATGAAGCCTAAGAAGCGCCAACCGTTCGATTTTTCCGCCACGCCGACGGGCCCCTCTCCCGAGGAGAGCAAGGTCGCGCCGGAGGTTCCCGAGGCGATGTCGTTCTCCGATCCCGCGGCGGACACGCCCACGGCCGAGCCCCTGACCTTGCACGACGACCTGGATGTGCCGCCGCCGACGGTGCGATCGCGTCGCCGCCGCGAGGCGGAGGTCGAGGCTCCGACGACGTTCGCGGAGCCTGACCTGAAGGTCGCGTCATCCTTGGCCACCAGCGTCCAGCCTCCGGCGCCGGTCGCCGAGCCCGAACGCGCCGCGCCGGCTAAGGCCGAAGCGCGCGAGGCCTCGCTCGACCTGCGTCAGCCGCCCTCCGAGGCGACCGTGAGGTTGGAGACCGAAGTGACGCCGCGCCGCATGTCCGGCGTGTTGTTCTGGACCCTGGCTTCCGCCATCGCCGCTCTCTGGGCGCTGGCGCCGATCGCCTTCGCCTTCGGCTATGCGCGCGGCGTTCCGGCCTTCCAGATCGATGGCTTCGCCTTCACGGTCTTCGCCAGCCTGGCGATCGGGCCTGCGCTGCTGACGCTGCTGGGCGCCTATCTGCTTCGTCAGGCCACGGCGGTTTCGGACGAGCTGCGCCGCACGCGCACCATGACCGATCGACTGGTCTCGCCAGCGGCCCTGGCCGCCGCCGGCGCGACCAGCGCCGTGGAGGCCATGCGCCAAGGCGTGGACGAGGCCGCCGAAGCGGCCCAACGCGCTCGGGAGCACATCATCTCGCTGCGCCAGGCGTTGGCGGAAGAGACCGCGCGCCTGGCCGAGGCGGCCGCCGACTCCGCGAGAATGGCCAACCAGCTCGCGCAGGGCCTGAGCCACGAGCGCACGGCGATGGAGACCCTGTCTCAGTCGCTGGACGCCCGCTCCACGGCGGTGGTCGACGCCATCGGCAGCCAGGCCCGCATGGTGGCCGAGGCGTCCGACCTGGCCGAGACGCAACTGCGCGAGGCCGAGGCGACCCTGGCCGCGCGCGCCGCGGATCTGGCCGCGGCGGCGGCGGAGGCTTCCGACGCCGCGCGCGTCGGCGCCGAGGACCTGTCGCGGCAGATCGCTCGCCTCGAAACCGCGGGCGTGGGCGTCGGCGATCAGGTCTCGGCGGTCGAGAAGACCCTGGCGGCCCAACGGGCCGCTCTGGCCGAGGTCAGCCAGGCGCTTCGCTCCGAGCAGGAGGACTTCGCCGCCGAGGCCGAGACCCGCACCGCGCAGCTCACCGAGTTCGTCGCCTATACCCGCGTCGGCGCCACGGAGCTGTCCGATACGGCCGCCATGGGCGCGGAGATCCTGCGCGGCCTGATCAGTTCGGCCGCCGACCAGTTCCGCGAAATGGCCGATGGCGCCAAGGCGCGTCAGGACGCCTTGGCCGAAGAGGCCAAGAAGACGCTCGAGATGATCGGCGACGTCGCCGAGAGCCAGCGCACTTTGCTCGAAGAAGAGCTGAAGGCCGCCATGGAGGCGATGTCCCAGGCGGCGCTGAAGGCCGGCGAGGGCGTGGAGGCGCGCGTCGAGGCCGCCCGCAGCCGAGTCGACCAGCTCAACGAGATCGCCTTCGCCGCCGGCCAGAAGGCCGACGCGGTGTTCGAGTCCCGCATGGAGGAGGCGCGCGACATCATCGAGCACTCCGCCCAGATGGTCGAACAGGCCGGGGCCCGCACGTCGCAGAAGCTCGCCGACTCCGTGCAGGCGGCGCGTGGAACCCTCGACGAGTTGGAGACGATGCTGGCCGAGATCGGCAAGCGCACCGCCGACCTGCCGGCCGAAGCCCTGCTGAAGGCGGCCGAGGTTCGTGTCTCGATCGAACAGGGCGTCGAGCACCTGATGAACGCCGTGCGTCGCACGGCCGAAGAGACGGCCGCGATCGACCAGGCTTTCCAGGAGCGCGTGCGCCGCAACTACGAGATGCTGAGCGAAGCCGCCGGGGCCGTGACGGCGGCTGGGATCTCCACCGTGACCGCCCGCGCCGCCTCGCCGACCGCGCCGAAGGGGCGCGTCGCGCCGCCGCCCGCCGTGGCGCCCGCCGCGCCGCCGCCGCTGCCCGACTTCGACGACGCCGAGCCGCCCACCGATCGTCGCCGTCTGAAGCTGACGCCGACCGCGACGGACGAGGAGTTCCGCTCGGTGTTCGAGCAGGCCAACAATCGCGGCGCCGCCTCGGCCCCGCCCGAGCCCGAAGGGCAGGGCGGCTGGAGTTGGCGTAACCTGCTTTCAGGCATCGAGAACAGCTCACCGGGCGACGCGGCCCTGGGCGAGAAGCTTGCCGCCGAGATCACCGCCATGGGCATCGATCCGCACGCGCTGCTGCCTCGGGGGCGCGTCGACGAGATCGCCGCGGCCTTGCAGACGCGGGACGCAGCCGGCGCTCGCGAGGTGGTCAAGCGCCTGGCGCCCGCCGCTATTCGCCGCCTGGTGCGCCGACTGTTCTCCGACGCCGCCCTCAAGAGCAACGCCGAGCGTTTCCTCAAGCGCTACGCCACCATGATCGAAGAGGCCGCGGGGCAGGATCGCGAGGGCTTCCTGATGGCCGCCTTGCTGTCCTCGGACGCCGGGCGGGCCTATCTGCTGCTGGACGCGGCCAGCGTCGACCTGGGCTAGGTCCGGGAGTTCGGCGTGAAGCGCGCCTTTGACTTTCTGTCGGCCGCGGTCGGTCTGATCGTGCTGGCCGCGCCGATGGCCCTGCTGTGGCTCGTCGTGCGCGCCTCCTCGCCGGGGCCAGGTCTCTATTGGTCGCAGCGCGTGGGCAGGGGCTCCTCCCTGTTTCCCATGCCCAAGTTCCGCACCATGCGCATCGACACGCCGGAGGTCGCCACCCACCTCCTGGACGACCCCGATCGCTGGTTGACGCCGGTGGGGCCGTTCATGCGCAAGCTGAGCCTGGACGAACTGCCGCAGCTGTGGAGCGTGCTGGTCGGCCACATGAGCCTGGTCGGGCCGCGGCCGGCGCTGTTCAACCAGGTCGACCTGATCGCCGCTCGCAAGGCCGAGGGCGTCGATGCGCTTCGGCCGGGAGTCACCGGCTGGGCCCAGATCAACGGTCGCGACGAGCTGGCCATTGCCGATAAGGTCGCCCTCGACGCGGAATACCTGCGCCGCCGCTCGTTTCTGTTCGACCTGCGGATCCTGGTCAGCACCGTGGTTCCGGTGCTGACCGCCAAGGGCGTGACCCGCTAACCGAGGTCGGCGTAGGCCTTTTCGAGCGCCGCCACGAATGTCGGATTGCTCGCCAGCGCGGTGGGAAACACGCTGTCGAGCGCCAGGAAAGCGGCGACGTCGGTCTTGGCGTCGCCGGTCATGCTCGCGCCGATCTGGGTCAGCCGCTCAGCGAGCGGGTCGGTGATCGTCTCGCCGGCCCCGACGCGGAGGGCCACGAACCGCATCCACGCCGCCAGTGGGATCGCCAGGCGCTCGATCGAACGGCCGGCCTCAAGCGCCTCGGTCAGCGTGCCGAGGATGCGGAAGGGCAGCTTCTGCGAGCCGTCCCAGGCGATCTGCGACAGTAGGTGGCGGATCTCGGGGTTGCGGAACCGGCCAAGGATGGCCTCGGCGTATCCCGTCAGGTCCAGGCCGCGCGGGGCGGTAAGCGTCGGGATGATGTCCTTGACCATCAGGTCGCGCGCCAGGGCTTCCAGCGCCGGATCGCTGATCGCCTCGAACACCGTCTCGTGGCCGCGCAGGACGCCGGCGTAGGCGAGGGTGGAATGGACGCCGTTCAGCAGGCGCAGCTTGGCGCGCTCGAAGCCGCGAACGTCGTCGGTCAGGATTACGCCGACGCTGGCGAGATCCGGCGCGTCGGCCGGTAGCACGTCCTCGATCACCCACTGGGTGAAGGCTTCGCGCTGGATCGGCCAGGCGTCCTCCAGGCCAGTCGCGGCTTGCGCTCGGGCGCGCAGGGCGTCGTCGGTGGCGGGGGTGATGCTGTCGACCATGGTGCGCGGAAAGCTGGCTTCGCGCTCGATCCAGGCGGCGAGGTCGGCGTCGACCTTGGCGGCGAACGCCACGACCGCCGCCTTCAGGCGCCAGCCGTTGTCGGCGAGGTTGTCACAAGCCACCACGGCGTAGGGGGCGAGGCCGGCCGCGAACCGGCGCCGCAGGCCCTCGACGACGTACCCGACGGCGCTCACCGGTTCGCGCGGATGGGCCAGGTCGTGGACGATGTCGGGGTGGTTCTCGTCGAGGCCCCCATCGCTGGAAAGCGTGTAGCCCTTCTCGGTGACGGTCAGGGTGACCAGACGCGTGGTCGGCGCGGCGAGGCGAGCGAAGACCGAAGGCGGGTCCTCGGGCGCGACCAGCACCTCGCGAATGGCGCCGATGATGCGGAACGTCGTCTGGGCGTCCAGCTGGGCCAGGGTGTAGAGGCCGTCCTGCGGCTCCAGGGCGTCGCGGACGCCCGGGCTCTTCAGCGAGACCGCGCAGATTCCCCAGCGCGGATCGGTGGCCAGCAGTTGGTCGAAATAAAAGGCCTGGTGGGCGCGGTGGAAGGCGCCAGGGCCGAAGTGCACCACGCCGATCTGGACCTTGTCGCGGTCATAGGCCGGCAGGAGAACGCCTGGGATCGCGCCCGGATAGCTCGTCGCGGTCAGGCGCAGGGCGGGGGAGGTGTCGGAAGAAGCCGTCAAGGAAGCACGCCTAGGTGTCGTCGGGGAAATTGGGGGCCGCCTACATGCTGTAGTCCGACCTTGGTGGCAATTGGCTTGACCATTCTCAGAGCGTCACGCCGGACTTCCAGATCGCGATCTCGCGCTCGCCGTTCAGCTCGGCCTTGGTCGGCTTGCCAGAGGCGGTGTCGATCACCAGATCCATCAGCGCGTCGGCGGCCGTTTCCATCGAGACCCCTGCCAGCACCTGGCCGGCGTCGAAGTCGATCCAGCCGGGCTTGCGTTGGGCCAGGCCCGAGTTCGAGGCGATCTTCAGGGTCGGCGCTGGAAAGCCCAGCGGCGTGCCGCGACCTGTCGTGAACAGGATCACCGTCGCGCCGGCCGCCGTCAGGGCGGTCGACGACACCGCGTCGTTGCCCGGCGCTTCGAGCAGCGTCAGGCCATGCGGCCCGACCCGCTCGCCGTAGCGAAGCACCTCGACCAGTGGCGCGCGGCCGCCCTTCTGCACCGCGCCCAAGGACTTTTCCTCAAGCGTGGTGATGCCGCCGGCGATATTGCCAGGGGAGGGGTTCTCGTAGATCGGCTGGTTGTTGTCGATGAAGTAGCGCTTGAAGTCGTCGATGACCCCGACGGCCTGATCGAACACCTCGCGGCTGGCCGCTCGGGCCAGCAGCACGCCCTCGGCGCCGAACACTTCGGGGATTTCGGTCAGCACCGGGGTGCCGCCCGCATCGGCCACCTTGTCGGCGATGCGGCCGACCAGGGGATTGGCCGTGACGCCCGAGAAGCCGTCCGAGCCGCCGCATTTCAAGCCCACGACCAATTCGGAGACCGGGATCGGCTCGCGCTGGTCGCGCTCGGCGATCTCGACCAAGACCTCCACGGCGGCCAGGCCGTCCTCGAGTTCGTCCTCGACCATCTGGGTGGTGAAGCTCTTGAGGCGGTCGCGGTCGATCTCCTGCGCGCCGTCCAGCAGCGCCTTCAGCTGGTTGTTCTCGCAGCCCAGCCCCAGGATCAGTACGCCGCCGGCGTTGGGGTGGCTGGCCAGGGCGGCGATCAGCTTGCGGGTGTGGGCCAAGTCGTCGCCCAACTGCGAACAGCCGAACGGATGGGGGAAGGCGTAGACCCCGTCGACGCGGCCGGCGAAGCGCTGGCTGGCCTTCTCGGCGATCCGGCGGGCGGTGTTGGCCACGCAACCGACGGTGCATAGCACCCAGATTTCGTTGCGCGTGCCGGCCCGGCCGTTCTTGCGGCGATAGCCATCGAAGGTGCGATCGCCGCCGCCGCCGTCCCGCCGTTCGGGCCGGGCCGGCGCCCAGGTGAAGTCCTCGACACCCTCCAGCCGCGTGGCGACATTGTGCACGTGGACATGGTCGCCCACGGCGATATCGATGACCGCCCGGCCGATAGGCCAGCCGTACTTGAGGACGTCCTCGCCAGCCTTGGCGGCGCGAATGGCGATCTTGTGGCCCTTTGGAATCGTGGCGCGCGCGGTGATCGTCCGTCCGTCCAAGTCCAGCGTTTCGCCCGCCACGATGTCACGTAACGCCGTGGCCACGTGATCGCGTGGGTCGACGAGATGGATCGATTCGCGCTGCGTCAGGGGGGTGTCGGTCATCGCAAGGTGTCGCCGCTGCGTACTGGATCGCCAAAAGATGGGTTCGGCGACATGGTAACCGGTGTCAGTTGGCCTGCAAGCAGACGTTTTGTCCCTGGTGGCGGTGCCTGCGACGCTAGAGTATGACAAAAGAAAACATACAATGCCGCTGGAAACGCCGTGAACTCTTCAAAGACGCCCTCCTCGAATCCGGCAGACAGCGAGAGCAGCGTCGAGGGCGGTCGTCGTCGGGCGACCATCAACGACATCGCCCGCCTGGCCGGGGTTTCGAAGAAGACCGTTTCACGCGTCATCAACCAGTCGCCCTTCGTGCGCGATGAGACCCGCCAACGGATCGAGGCGGTGATCGCCGAGTGGGGCTACGCGCCCGATCCGCAGGCGCGAGGCCTGGCGTTTCGTCGCTCGTTCCTGATCGGCATGATCTACGACAACCCCAATCCGCAATACGTCGTGAACATGCAGCTTGGCCTGCTGGATGGCCTGCGGGGATCGGGTTTCGAGCTGGTCGTGCATCCCTGCGACCGATCCAGCCCGACCTTCCTGGCCGACATCCGCGCCTTCGTCGAGCGGCAGAAGCTGTACGGCGTGGTGCTGCCGCCGTCGGCGTCGGAAGACGAGCGGGTCGCCAAGCTGCTCAATGAGATCGGCTGCGCCTATATCCGCATCGCCTCGGTGGAGCTGGACAAGCCCGAGCACATGATCGTCGGCCATGACCGCATGGGCGGCGCCCAGGCGGCGCGTCACATCTTGGATCTTGGCCATCGCCGGATCGCGTTCATCTCCGGGCCGGAGACCTTCCGATCGTCGCACGAGCGGCGAGGGGGCTTCGAGGACGCTCTGGCGGAGGCGGGCATGAAGTTGGCGCCGGACGACATCGTCCAGGGGGCCTACACCTTCGAATCCGGCGTGGCCTGCGGCGATGTCCTGCTGGCGCGAACGCCCCGTCCCACCGCGATCTTCTGCGGCAACGACGAGATGGCGGCCGGCGTGCTGCAGTCGGCGCGCAAGGCGGGGCTTTCGGTGCCGCAGGACTTGACCATCGTCGGCTTCGACGACTTCCAGATCGCCCAGGCCGTCTGGCCGCCGCTGACCACGATCCGCACCCCCACCCGCGAGATTGGGCGCATGGCCGCCGAGAAGCTGATCGGCGTCGAGCGGCGCGAACCGCGCGACATGACCAAGACCGAACCGACGCTGGTCGTGCGTGAGTCCTCGGGTCCGGCTCCAGCCTGACGGCTGGCGACAGCCTCCGGCTTGCATCGGTTCATGACACCGGTTACCAAGCGGATGACCGGATAAGGAAGCCCTAGGGGCGAAGAGTAAAAGCGCGTTCGGCGGCGAAACCACACAACTTCGCCTGACGTGCTCCGGCGCAAAGCCGCCGATTAAGCAGGGAGCAAACGCAAAGCCATGCCTAGGCCTCTGAATTTCCACGACGATCGGCTTTTTCCGGCGGATGCGACGACGCGCTCCTACGCGCGGGGCCTGTATGGGCTGGTCAAGGACCTGCCGATCATCAGCCCGCACGGCCATACCGACCCCAGCTGGTTTGCGACCAACGCGCCGTTCCAGGACGCCACTGACCTCTTGCTGTCGCCGGACCATTACCTGTTCCGCATGCTCTACAGCCAGGGAATCCCGCTCGAGGCGCTGAAGGTGCGCTCCAAGGCCGGGGTTCCGGCCACCGACCCGCGCGAGGCCTGGCGGCTGCTGGCCGCCAATTTCCACCTCTTCCGCGGCACGCCCTCGTGGATCTGGCTGAACCACGTGTTCTCCAAGGTGTTCGGCTTCACCGACTTCCTCGACGCCTCGACGGCCGACGACTATTTCGACCGCATCAATGAGGCCCTGGCGACCGACGCCTATCGCCCGCGGGCGCTGTTCGACCGCTTCAATATCGAGACCCTGGCCACCACCGAGGGGCCGCACGAGCGCCTCGACAGCCACAAGGCCATCCGCGAGAGCGGGTGGGGCGGTCACGTGATCACCGCCTATCGTCCCGACGCCGTCATCGACTTCGAGGACGAGCGCAGCCCCCGCGCCTTTGAACGCTTCGCCGAGGTGTCTGGCCAGGACGTCTACAGCTGGAAGTCCTATCTCGAGGCCCATCGCCTGCGCCGCCAGGTCTTCATCGAGGCCGGCGCGACCTCGTCCGACCATGGCCACCCGACGGCGGCCACGGCTGATCTGAGCGACGTCGAGACCGAGGCCCTGTTCGCCGACCTGGTTAAGGGCAATGTGACGCCGCAGAAGGCCGAGCTGTTCCGCGCTCAGATGCTGACCGAGATGGCCAAGATGAGCCTGGACGACGGGCTGGTCATGCAGATCCACCCCGGCTCGCACCGCAACCACAATGTCGGTCTCTTGAATTCGCACGGTCGTGACAAGGGCGCCGACATCCCGATGCGCACCGAATACGTGGATGCGTTGAAGCCGCTGCTGACTCGGCTGGGCAACGATCCGCGCCTGTCGATCATCCTGTTCACGCTGGACGAGACGACCTACAGCCGCGAGCTGGCCCCGTTGGCAGGCCACTATCCGGTGCTGAAGCTGGGTCCGTCCTGGTGGTTCCACGACAGCCCGGAAGGCATGATGCGCTTCCGCGAGCAGGTCACCGAGACCGCCGGCTTCTACAACACCGTCGGCTTCAACGACGACACCCGCGCTTTCCTGTCGATCCCGGCCCGTCACGACGTGGCCCGCCGCGTCGACAGCGCCTTCCTGGCACGCATGGTCGCCGAGCACCGCATGGACCTCTGCGAGGCCGAAGAGCTGATCGTCGACCTGACCTACAACCTGCCCAAGAAGGCCTACAAGCTGGATCAGCGACCAGACTGGGCTCGTCCCGTCGCGGCCCTGCCCGCCGCCGCCGAATAAGAACACCCTTCCGGAGACTTCCCGATGTTCGCCAAGACCTATCACGCCACCCATCCGGACATGATGTTCGCGGTCAGCAACGACGACCTGCGCGACCGCTACCTGATGCAGGGGCTGTTCCAGGACGGCCAGATCGTCCTGACCTACAACCACGCCGAACGCTTCGTCGTCGGCGGCGTCGTGTCCACCAGCCCGATCAAGCTGCCCGACCAGACCGAGCCCGCTTCGGCCGTCGGTCATCCGTTCCTGGAGCGTCGCGAGCTGGGCGTGATCAATGTCGGCGAGACCACTGGCAAGATCACCGTCGACGGCGTCGCCTACGAGATCGTCCCGCGCGACGGTCTCTATGTCACCATGGGCGCCAAGGACGTGACCTTTGAAGGCGTGAACGGCCAGGCCGCGCGCTTCTACCTGGTCAGCCTGCCGGCCCACGCCGCGTTCGAGACCAAGAAGCTGGCCTTCGCCGACGCCGTCGCCCTGGAGCGCGGCGCGCTGGAGACCAGCAACGAACGCACGATCTACCAGTACATCGTCCCCACCACCTGCAAGTCGGCCCAGCTGCTGCTGGGCATGACCGTCCTGAAGCCGGGCAGCGTCTGGAACACCATGCCGCCCCACCTGCACGACCGTCGCTCGGAAGCCTACTTCTACTTCGGTCTGGGCGAGAACGACCGGGTCTTTCACTACATGGGCGAGCCGGACGAGATGCGTCACATCGTGATCGCCAACGAGGAAGCCGTGATGAGCCCGCCGTGGTCGATCCACATGGGCTCGGGCACCGCCAACTACACCTTCATCTGGGCGATGGGCGGCGAGAACCTCGACTACACCGACATGAACGTGCTGGACATCTGCCAGCTGAAGTAACGGCTTTGGCCACCGCGCTATCGACCTGTCATCTCGGGCGAAGCGCAGCGTAGACCCGGGACCGCCCAAGGCGCCTGAGCGCGTGGCGGTCCCGGCTTTCGCCGGGATGACAGCTTTCTCAGACAGGAACCGACAATGGCCAATCCGTTCAGCCTCGAAGGCAAGGTCGCGCTCGTCACCGGCGCCAACACCGGGATCGGGCAGGGGATCGCCATCGCCCTGGCCGCCGCCGGCGCGGACATCGCCGCCGCGGGCCGCAGCGAGCCGGCCGAGACTCGGAAAGCCGTCGAGGCCCTGGGCCGCAAGTTCCTCTCCATCAAGGCCGACTTCGGCTCGACCGAGCCGGTCCAGCGCGTGGTCGACGAGACCGTCGCCGCGTTCGGCAAGGCCGACATCCTGGTCAATAACGCCGGCATCATCCGTCGCGCCGACTCGATCGAGTTCTCGGAAGCCGACTGGGACGCGGTGATGGACACCAACCTGAAGGTCGTCTTCTTCCTGACCCAGGCCTTCGCCAAGCAGGCCCTGAAGCAAGGGGCCAATGGGGGGCAGGCCAAGGTGATCAACATCGCCTCGCTGCTCTCGTTCCAGGGCGGCATCCGCGTGCCATCGTACACGGCCGCCAAGTCGGGCCTGGCCGGCCTGACCAAGATCCTGGCCAACGAATGGGCGACCAAGGGGATCAACGTCAACGCCATCGCCCCGGGCTATTTCGACACCAATAACACCGAGGCCCTGCGCGCCGACCAGGACCGCAACGCCGCCATCTTGGCGCGCATCCCGGCCGGCCGCTGGGGGCGTCCGGAAGACATCGGCGGCGCGGCCGTCTTCCTGGCCTCGTCGGCCTCCGACTACGTCCAGGGGATTACTCTGCCCGTGGACGGCGGCTGGCTGGCCCGGTAGCGAAACAGATCCGCGCAAAAATGCGATGGTAGCGCAACCATTGTGCCGGACGGGTTTTCCCGTTCGGTGAAGCGCGGTAGAGGGCGCCGCAGCGTCAAGCTCGGTGACCGCCTCCGGGGCCTCGACGTCTTCTCGTGATCCATTCCAGTACGGGGCGACACTCTTCGTCGTTCCGGGAGCCCGCGCATGCGCAATCCGGTCCTGTCGATCGATATCGGCCGTCCGACCAGCCGCCACGTCCGCCTGAACGCGAACCTGCTGAGCGACCTGCTGGCCGAGGCGATCGCCTATCTGGAGGGCGAGGAGGCCGCCGGCCTGGTGGCCAGGGCGCGCAAGGTCGCCTCTCACGAAGACGTGGCCAATGGCGACGCGCCAGTGCTGGATCACCTGTTCGCCGACCTGTCGATCGACCAGGCCGTGTTCCTGGCCCGGGCCTTCGCCAGCCACTCGCTGCTGGCCAATATCGGCGAGGACGTCGCCGGCCGTCGCCGTCACGCCGAGGCCGACGCCCAGCCGGGCGACGAGCGCCCTCGCACTCTGGTCGACGCCGTGCGCCTGCTCAAGGCCGACGGCAAGACCGACGAGGAGCTGGCCCGGACCTTCGCGGCCATGAACGTGGTGCCGGTGCTGACCGCCCACCCGACCGAGGTGCGCCGCCGCAGCATGGTCGATCGCGAGACCGAGATCTCCCGCCTGATGGCCCTGCGCCGCCACCACCTGCCGGCGGACCTGGACGCCGAGATCCGCGAGAGCCTGTTCCGCGAGATCGCCCTGATGTGGCGCACGCGCCTCTACCGTCCCGAGCGGATCACGGTGAAGGACGAAATCCGCAACGCCCTGTCGATCGTCCGCACCTCGATCCTGCCGGCGATCATCGACCTCTATGGCGACTGGACCAGCAAGATCGGCCAGCACGGGCACATGGCGCCGCTGTTGAAGCTGGGCTCGTGGCTGGGCGGCGACCGCGACGGCCACCCGGGCGTCAATGGCGAAACCCTGAAGCTGGCCTTCGCCAGCCAGTCGCGCGTGATCCTCGACTGGTACGCCGGCGAGGTTCGCAAGCTGTGGTCGAACCTGGCGGTCTCGACGGCCTATACGCCGGTGTCCGAGGAGCTGCTGGCCCTGGCCGGACAGGCCAAGAACCCGTCGATCCACCGACTGGACGAGCCCTATCGCCTGGTGCTGGAGCTGATCTTCGACCGGCTGACGGCCGTGTCGCAGAAGCTGACCGGCGCGCCGGTCGCCTTCGCCACGGGCGTCACCAGCGTCGACCCCTATGGCCATCCGGACGCCTTTGTCTCGGACCTGTCGGTGATCATCGACAGCCTGGAGCGCAATGGCGGCGAGCGCCTGGTCGGTTCGGCCCTGCGCACCTTGGTCGAGGTGGCCAAGGCCTGCGGCTTCCACCTGATGAGCCTGGACCTGCGCCAGAACGCCGACGTCCACGAGCGCACGATCCACGAGCTCTACGAGCGCGCCGGCTCCGGCGTCCGCTATCTGAAGCTGGACGAAGACGCCCGCTGCCAGCTGCTGATCGAGGAGCTGTCGCACCAGCGGCCCCTGGTTTCTCCGTTCACCGAGTACAGCGAAGAGACGACCCGCGAACTGGCGACGATGACCGCCGCCGCTCAGGCCGTGCGCGACTACGGCCATGGATGTCTTGGGGCGTACATCATTTCGAAGTCGGCGACGCTGTCCGACATCCTCGAACCGCTGGTCCTGCTCAAGCAGGTGGGTCTGGTTTGGGGCGGCGCGGCGCCGCGCGCCTCGGTCAAGATCGCGCCGCTGTTCGAGACCATCGGCGACCTCGAGAACGGCCCGGCCGTGCTGCGCCAGTGGCTGGAGCTGCCGCTGGCCCGCTCGATCCTGGGCGATCGGCCGGTGCAGGAGATCATGCTCGGCTACTCCGACAGCAACAAGGACGGCGGGTACGTCGCAAGCCGCCGGGGCGTGGCCACCGGCGCCTCGGCCCTGGCGTTCGAGGCCGACCGCATGGGCGTGGGCCTGCAGCTGTTCCACGGCCGCGGCGGCAGCGTCGGACGGGGTGGGGGACCGGCCGCCGAGGCCGTGCTGGCCCAGCCGGCCGGCACCGTGCAGGGCCGCATCCGCATGACCGAGCAGGGCGAGATGATCGCCCGCCGCTTCGGCGACCAGCCCACCGCCCGCCGCAACCTGGACGGCCTGGCCGCCGCCGTGCTGATGGCCAGCGAGCGTCCGGTCCACAAGCCCGCCGCCAAGGTCGAGGCGGCGATGACCGCCTTGGCCCAGGCCTCTTTCGAGGGGTATCGGGCGCTGGTGTACGACGATCCGGCCTTCGAGGACTTCTTCTGGTCGGTCACGCCGATCAGCGAGATCGTCGGCCTCAACATCGGCAGCCGCCCCGCCAGCCGGACCGCCAGCCGCAAGATCGAGGATCTGCGCGCCATCCCGTGGGTGTTCAGCTGGTCGCAGTCGCGCTTCATGCTGCCGGGCTGGTTCGGCTTCGCCTCGGGCGTCGAGCGCGCCGGCCTCTCGGTCGAGCAGCTTCGCGAGTTGGCCGGCGATTTCGACTTCTTCGCCTCCCTGCTGTCGAACATGGAGCTGGCCCTGGCCCAAAGCCACATGCCGATCGCCTCGCGATACGTGTCGCTGTCGCCGGACAAAGCCAACGCCGAGCGGATCTTCGCGGCGATCCGCAAGGAGCACGAGGCGGCCAGCGGCCTGGCCCTGGCGATCCGCGGCGGGACGAGCCTGCTGGACAACCAGCCCGACCTCGCCGAGTCCGTCGCCCTGGCCAGCCGCGTGGTCGATCCGTTGAATCACCTGCAGCTGGAGCTCCTGTCGCGCCGCCGGGCGGGGGATCAGGACGAAGAACTGCGCCTGGCCATCCAGTTGACCGTGGCCGGCATCGCCGCGGGCCTGCGCAACACGGGGTGATCCTCTTCAGCCGATCTCTCCGGCGAACGCCGGGGAGATCGGATTGTTGATCGACGTTCCTAGGCCACATCAAAACCCATAGTTTTCAAAGGCTTGATGCCTTAGAAATACGACCTTCATCCAGCTTGCGCTCGCCAGCGCTTTCTGTTTATCTGCGCATGACACCGGTAGCCAAGTGGTTAGGCCATTTGTCCTCCGAGGAGTGACACCGGTGTCATAACGTTTCGGTTCGGCATCGTGGTCGGTCCGTCTCGTTTGCGGCTCTTTGAGCTCGCTCCTGCGCAAACTTCCGGGGCGTCGGGTCATACCGGCGCCCTCACTTTTGCGCTTCCGGGCGGGGGAGAAGAGGCGGCGGAAAGAGATTTGGGGAAGGAAGCGGCGACCAGAGACTTCGTGGATCGGCCCGGGACGGACCGCTTTCCGCGGTCCAAGCGGTCTTAGTTTGACGTTGCGGCAAGCGCGGTGTGGCGTCGGCGTGCAACGCGGTCTAAGGGATCGCCCTGAGCCAATTTCGGCGAAATCTTGCCTGCGCGGCGGCCATTTGGACCATTCGCGCAAGATCGATCCTTCGGGAAGGAGTTTGAGATGGTGAAAGACCGTATGGCGGTGCTGACCGCCCTGATGGACCAGGGCGTGATCCCGGTTTTCTATCACCCCGACGTCGAGGTCTGTAAGAGCGTGATCCAGGCCTGCGCCGATGGCGGCGCGCCCTGCATCGAGTTCACCAACCGCGGCGACTTCGCCAGCCACGTCTTCTACGAAGTCACCAAGCACTTCGCCTCGGCCGATCCGCGCGTGATCATGGGCGTGGGCTCGATCGTCGACGCCCCAACCGCCGGCATCTACATCGCCAACGGCGCCAAGTTCGTCGTCGGCCCGATCCTGAACGCCGACGTCGCCAAGGTCTGCAACCGCCGCAAGATCCCGTATTCGCCGGGTTGCGGCTCGGCTTCGGAAATCTCGTACGCCGAAGAGCTGGGCTGCGAGATCGTCAAGGTGTTCCCGGGCTCGTCGGTCGGCGGCCCCGACTTCGTCAAGGCGGTGCTGGGCCCGATGCCCTGGACCCGCATCATGCCGACGGGCGGCGTCGATCCGGACGAGGCCTCGGTCAAGAAGTGGTTCGGCGCAGGCATCGTCGCCGCCGGCATGGGCTCCAAGCTGATCACGCAAGAGCTGCTGGACGCCAAGGATTACGCGGGCATCTCCAAGAAGGTCCGCGAGACGGTTGATCTGATCAAGAAGGTTCGAGGGAAGGCCTAAATGACCGACAATATCCTCAACATCCGCCCGGCTTCCGAAACGAAGTGGGACTGCGCTTCGTTCGGTGAAGTGATGCTGCGCTTCGACCCCGGCTTCGGCCGGGTTCGCAACGCCCGTCAGTTCAACGTCTGGGAAGGCGGCGGCGAGTACAACGTCGCCCGCGCTTTCCGCAAGTGCTGGGGCAAGCGCTCGACCGTTGTGACGGCTCTGCCGAACAACGACCTGGGCTGGCTGGTCGAGGATATGATCATGCAGGGCGGCGTGGACATGTCCCACGTCATCTGGCGCGAGTTCGACGGCCTGGGCCGCAACACGCGCGTCGGCCTGAACTTCACCGAAAAGGGCTTCGGCGTCCGTCCGGCTTTGGGCTGCAGCGACCGTGGTCACTCGGCCGCCTCGCAGATCCGCCCCGGTGAAGTGAACTGGGAAAAGCTGTTCGGCGAGGAAGGCGTGCGCTGGTTCCACACCGGCGGCATCTTCGCGGCCCTGGCCAGCAACACCGCCGAAGCCGTGATCGAGGCCGTGGAAGTGGCCCGCAAGTACGGCACCGTCGTCTCCTACGACCTGAACTACCGCGCCTCGCTGTGGAAGTCGCAGGGCGGCAAGGAAGGCGCCCAGAAGATCAACCGCAACATCGCCCAGTACGTCGATGTGATGATCGGCAACGAGGAAGACTTCACCGCCTGCCTCGGCTTCGAGGTTGAAGGCCTGGACGAGCACATCAGCGCGATCGACCCGGCCAACTTCAAGAAGATGATCGAGACGGCCGTGAAGCAGTTTCCGAACTTCAAGGTCGCCGCCACCACCCTGCGCAACGCCAAGACCGCCTCGGTCAACGACTGGTCGGCGATCCTCTACGCCGGCGGCCAGTTCTACGCCTCGATGATGCGCGAGAACCTGGAGATCTACGACCGCGTCGGCGGCGGCGACGGCTTCGCCTCGGGCCTCGCGTACGGCTTCATGGAAGGCAAGGGCCCGCAGGCCGCCGTCGAGTACGGCGCGGCTCACGGCGCCCTGGCCATGACCACGCCCGGCGACACCTCGATGGTGCGCGCGGCCGAGGTCGAGGCCGTGATGAAGGGCAAGGGCGCGCGGGTCATCCGCTAGTCCGTTAAAACTGTCATCCCGCCCCGGCCTCGGGCCGGGGGCGCAGCGCGCCGATCCGGGACCGCCGCCAGCG
>NZ_DATFAV010000239.1:0-27504 GCF_035254145.1 Caulobacter sp.
GGCCCGAGGCGCTCGGGGTCGATCCACGGCATGAACGAGCCGATCCAGATGGCCAGCGGCACGACCAGGAACGAGATCGCCGCCGCCAGGAAGGCCCCGGTGAAGCGCCCGTAGAGATAGTCGAACTTCCTGACCCGCGTGGACCGCAGGATCGGCCCGAAGCCGGTCTCGTCGTCGCGCACCACCACATTGGCGACGAAGGCCGTGGTCACGAACATGTAGAAGATCGACAGGATCAGGTGGGTCTGGGCGATAGCGAACGGCGCGTTCTTGTGGATGTTGCCGCCGCCGCCGATGCGGATCTGGTCGATCGTCGCCGCCCCGAAGGTCAGCAGGAAGAAGATGATCGCCACCACCCAGAAGACGGGCGACTTCATCTGGTAGCGGAGCTCGAAGCCCGCGATCTTGCGAAACATCGCGCCGCTCCCCGTCAGGCCGCCCGCCGGGTGGTCGACAGGGTGGAGAAATAAACATCCTCCAGCCCGCCCTCGACCGATGTGAAGCCGTCGCCCGGATTGTCGTCGGACAGGATGTGGATGACGGTGCGTCCGGCCAGCAGGCGGGTGGAGATGACCTTGTGCTGGGCCTTGGCGGCCTCGAGTTCGCTCTTGTCGATGATCTTCTTCCAGATCCGGCCTTTCAGCTGGCCGACCAGGTCGAGCGGCGCGCCTTCGCGCACAATGGCGCCGTCGCAGATGATCGCCATGGCCGGGCAGAGGTCGGAGACGTCCTCGACGATGTGGGTCGACAGGATCACCACCACGTTCTCGCCGATCTCGGCCAGCAGGTTCAGGAAGCGGTTGCGCTCTTCCGGGTCCAGGCCCGCGGTGGGCTCGTCGACGATGATCAGGCGCGGATCTCCGATCAGGGCCTGGGCGATGCCGAACCGTTGGCGCATGCCGCCGGAGAAGCCGGCGATGGCCTTCTTGCGGACGTTCCACAGGTTCACCTGGTTCAGCAGGTGCTCGACCGTCTCCTTGCGCGCCTTGGCCTGCGAAATCCCCTTCAGCACCGCCATGTGGTCGAGCATGTCGTAGGCCGACACGCGCGGATAGACGCCGAAATCCTGGGGCAGATAGCCCAGCGTGCGCCGCAGCGATTCGGGGTTCTTGAGGACGTCGATGTCGTCGAAGCGGATGTGGCCGGACGTCGGCGCCTGCAGGGTGGCGATCGTCCGCATCAGCGTGGACTTGCCCGCGCCGTTGGGGCCCAGAAGGCCGAACATGCCGCGCGGTATCGTCAAACTGACCTCGTCCAGGGCCCTTACGCCGTTGCCATAGACGTGGGTCAAGTTCTCGATGATCAGCATGAACGTTCCGCGCCCCGATAGTCCGCCCAAAAATCCCCACACCGTCATGACTCGGCGGCGCGGACCGGGGCAAGTGAAAGAACTTTTAGACACGTTCTTCAACCGCAGGATTTCTGAACGACGGCCAGTTTACGGCTGACGCGCCATCAATGTGCGTGGAGGGTTTTTGCGGCCGGCGTTTGGGTTTACAGGAGGCGCCATGACGACCTACGCGTTCCCCCCGCACGCCATTCCGACGGTCCCGGTGGAGGACCAAGGAGGCGGTTCTGGCGTGGTCTTCCCCGTTCGCCGGATCCTCTGTGTCGGCCGCAATTACGCCGCGCACCGCCGGGAAATGGGCGGAGACGATCGCGACCCGCCGTTCTTCTTCGCCAAGCCGGCCGACGCGATCGTACCGGAACCGACCAAGGCGCCCTATCCGCCGGCGACCACCGATTTGCATCACGAGATCGAGCTGGTGGTGGCGCTCAAGGGCGGCGGCGCGAACCTGACCCCGCAGCAGGCCCTCGAGGCGGTGTTCGGCTACGCGGTCGGCGTCGACCTGACCCGGCGCGACCTGCAAGCGCAGGCCAAAGCCAAGGGCCAACCGTGGGAGGCCGCCAAGGCCTTCGACGCCAGCGCCCCGATCAGCGCCATCCGGATCATGGCCGCTCCGCCGCCCGGAGCCGCCGTCACCCTGTCGGTCAACGGGGTCGAGCGTCAGCGCGGCCAGGTCGGCGACATGATCTGGAACATCGCCGAGGTGATCGCCAAGGCCAGCGAACTCTGGACCCTGGCGGCCGGAGATCTGATCTTCACCGGAACGCCCGAAGGCGTCGGCGCCGTCGTCCGCGGCGACACGATCGTCGGTGAGGTCGAGGGCGTCGGCCGTCTGGAATTCACGCTCGTCTGAAGGACCACGCGATGAAGCTCGTCCTGCATAGCGCCAAGCGCGCCAGCGCGCCCTACCGGGTGCGGATCGGCCTGAACCTGAAGGGCCTGCCCTTCGAGCTGCGGCCCGTCGACCTGCTCGCCAACGCGCATCAGGGCGAAGACTATCGCGCCCTCAACGCCCAGGCCCTGGTGCCCACGCTGGAGGTCGACGGACGTCCCCTGACCCAGAGCCTGGCCATTCTGGAGTGGCTGGACGAGGCCTTTCCCGAGCAACCTCGCCTGCTGCCGCTGGATCCCTTCGATCGCGCCGCCGCGCGCGCCATGGCCGAGATCATCGCCTGCGACATCCATCCGCTGAACAATCTGCGGATCCTGCGGGCCCTGACGGCTCTGGAGATCGACGAAGATCATCGCAACGCCTGGGCGACCCGCTGGATCACCGACGGCTTCACCGCCCTGGAGCCGATGGTCGCCCGGCATGGCGGCGACTTCGCGTTCGGCGACGCGCCGGGGTTGGTGGACTGTCTTCTGATCCCGCAGGTGTTCAACGCCGGCCGTTTCAAGGTCGACCTCTCGGCCTTCCCGGCGATCCGGGCCGCCGCTGCTCAGGCCGCCGAGCATCCGGCCATCGCCGCCGCCCATCCCGATCATCATCCGGAGCGCTAGATGCTTGAGGACCTGAAAGCCAACAACGCCGCCTGGTCGGAGCGCAAGACCGAGGTCGATCCGGACTTCTTCAAGCGTCTGGAAGGCCAGCAGAGCCCCGAATACCTGTGGATCGGCTGCAGCGACAGCCGCGTTCCGGCCAACGAGATCGTCGGCCTGGATCCGGGCGAACTGTTCGTGCACCGCAACGTCGCCAACCTGGCCCCGCCGCAGGACGCCAACTACCTCAGCGTGCTCCAGTTCGCGGTCGAGGTCCTGAAGGTCAAGCACGTCATGGTCGTCGGCCACTATGGCTGCGGCGGCGTGGCGGCGGCCATCGACGGCCAACGCCGGGGCCTCGTCGACCACTGGCTGCATCCGATCCGCGAGGTCCACGCCGAGCACAAGCACGAGCTGGCGCAGATTCCGGAAAAGCAGGCCATGCTGGACCGGCTGACCGAGCTGAACGTCGCGCGCCAGGTGCGCAACGTCGCCGCCGACGTCTTCGTGCAGGACGCGTGGGCGCGCGGCCAGGAACTGGCCGTGCACGGCTGGGTCTACTCACTGAGCAACGGCCTGGTGACCGACCTTAATATCGGCATCGCCAGCCTGGCCGACTACGAGCGCGTGGTCGCCGAGGCCATGTCCGGCTGAATCCGAGCAGACCGGCGTCAGGCGTCGAACGCCACGATCCCCGTGGTCAGGTCGTAACAGGCCGAGGCGATCTTCAGGCGGCCCTGTTCCAGCTTCTCGGCCAGGATACCGTCGGCCACCTTCAGGCGGCCGGCGATGTCGCGGACGTTCTGGCGGATCGCGGCGTCCTGCAGGTCGGCCGGGTGTTTCTCGCCGGCTTCCAGGACCGCCGGAATGATCGGCAGCACCATCTCATGCAAGGCGCCGTGCAGCTCGGCGTGCTTGGTGGCGACGTCAACGGCCGCGCCGACGGCGCCGCACTTGGTATGGCCCAGCACGACGATCAGCGGGGCGCCCAGATGCTCGACGGCGTAGACGATCGAGCCCAGGCCCTCGCGACTGACCGTCGAACCCGCCACGCGGACCACGAACAGCTCACCCAGGTTGCAGTCGAAGATCAGCTCCGGCGCCGCCCGGCTGTCGGAGCAGCCGATCACCACCGCGAACGGCTTCTGGCCCTTTGACAGCTCGGCGACACGCAGCATCGTCGGCAGGGAGATGTTCGCGCCGCCGCGGGCGAAGATGGCGTTGCCCTGCTTGAGCCGGCCGAGCGCCTCGTCCGGGCTGACAGCCTGGGGGGCCGCCTCGGTCTCGGGCGCGTGGGCCGGTTCGGCTTCCATCGGCTTGACGGTGGCCAGGGCCTTGTCGAGCGCGGCCTTGTCGCCTGCTTGATGGTTCAGCGCCCGAGCCGTGCGGCGCCCCTTCTTGGTCAGGAGGCTGGGCGGATGGCCATCGCCCTCGGCGAAGGCGAGCGCAGGCGCGGCCAGGCCCGCCAGGGCGCCCAGCAGAAGTCGTCTCGAAACCATTTCGTCCCCCGACGTCGTTCGATGTCGGGGGAATAGCTAGATCAAAACGCCTCAAGGAATGTTAACCGGCCGCCTAAAGCGGCAATTCACCGCGCTTCACCACCGTCCGCATCGCGATGCTGGAGCTGACGCGCACGACCCCTGGGATGCGGGTCAGTTCCTGGGCGTGGACCCGCTCCAGGTCGTCCACGTCACGCACGACCAGACGCAGCAGATAGTCCGACCCGCCAGTCATCAGATAGCACTCGGCCACCTCCCGCACCCCGGCGATCGCCTTCTCGAAGGCGCTGAGCGCCGACTCCGCCTGCGAGGAGAGGGTGACCGTGACGAACACGCTGAGCGGCAGGCCGACCGCCCGCTCGTCGATCACCGCAGCGTATCGGCTGATCACCCCGGCCTCTTCCAACGCGCGGACGCGGCGCAGACAGGCGGACTCGGAAAGATTCACCGCCTCGCCCATTTCCACATAGCTGGCGCGACCCCGTCGCTGCAGCAGGTGAAGGAGCTTCCGGTCGAAACTGTCGAGGCTGACGGCGGCTTTCTTCATGGGAACATCATATCACGCAGGAATCCTGCGTCACAGTAGGTGGCGAGCACGAAATCGCCAAGGAAACTGCGCTCGCCGGAGCGCAGGATCACGGCAAGCGCTTTTGGAGGAAGCATCATGCGGGTTGGCGTCCCATCCGAGATCAAACCTGGCGAACACCGGGTCGGTCTCACCCCGACGGCTGTTCGGGAATATGTCGGCCATGGACACACCGTCCTCGTCCAGTCGGGCGCTGGTCTCGGCGCCGGCTATGCCGACGAGGTCTATGTCAAGGCGGGCGCGACGATCGCGCCCGACGCCGCGGCGGTCTTCGCCGGCGCGGACATGATCGTGAAGGTCAAGGAGCCGCAAAAGGTCGAGTGGGAAAAGCTCGAGCCGCGCCACATCCTCTTCACCTACCTGCACCTGGCGCCCGATCCGGCCCAGACCGAAGGTCTGCTCAAGAGCGGCTGCGCGGCCATCGCCTACGAGACCGTCACCGACGCGCGCGGCGGCCTGCCGCTACTGGCCCCGATGTCGGAAGTGGCCGGCCGCATCGCCGTCTTCTCGGCGGCCGAGACCCTGCTCAAGCACAACGGCGGCATGGGCCTCTTGCTTTGCGGCGTGCCCGGCGTGCCGCCGGCCCGCGTGGCGGTCCTGGGCGGCGGCGTCGTGGGCAGCAACGCCGCCCGCATGGCTGCCGGCCTCGGCGCCGAGGTCGTGGTGCTGGAACGCTCGATCCCTCGCATGCGCGAACTGGACGATCTCTATCAGGGCCGCATCCTGACCCGTTATTCGACCTTCGCCGCCGTCGAGGAGGAGATCCTCAAGGCCGACGTGATCATCGGCGCGGTGCTGACCGCCGGCGCCGCCGCGCCCAAGCTGGTGCGCCGGGAACATCTCAAGCAGATGAAGCCGGGCTCGGTTCTGGTCGACGTCTCGATCGACCAAGGGGGCTGCTTCGAAACCTCCAAGCCGACCACCCATGCCGAGCCGACCTATACGGTCGACGGCGTGGTGCACTATTGCGTGGCCAACATGCCAGGCGCGGCGCCGCGCACCTCGTCGGAAGCCCTCGGCAACGCCACCCTGCCGTTCGGCCTGGCCCTGGCCGACAAGGGGCTGGACGCGCTCAAGACCAACGTCCACCTGGCGCGCGGCCTGAACGTGCTGAAGGGCGAACTGACCCATCCGGCCGTGGCCGAGGCGCTGGGCAAGACGTCGGTCGATCCCTACGGGGCCTGGAAATAGGGCTCGGATAAAACGTGTCATCCCGGCCGCCGCGAGGCGGAGCCGGGATGACAGTTCATTACGCCGCGAAGCGGGCGATGTCCTGGCGGCTGCCGATCAGGTCCAGCACGTCGTTCATCCGGAACTCCGGGTCGACGGGGTGCAGGGCGTCGTACACCGAACGGGCGAAGGCCAGATCGGCGGCGGTCTTCACCCGCCAGTCCAGGCGCGACCAGTCGCGCGGCGCCTTGAGATGAGCCTGGCTCCAGCGTTCCGGCTGGTTACGGATCGCCGCCGTCGGCGAAATACGCGCCATCGGATCGCGCTCTTCGGCGGCCGCGGCCTGCAGGGCGCTAGCCTTGATGACCTCGACCTCGAGGCCGGCGGGGAACGTGCGATGGATGCGGTTCGACGTGTAGTCGGCGCCGCTGGCCAGGGCCATGAAGATGGCTTCGTCGATGACCCCCGGATCGACGAAGGGCGCGTCCCCCTTGAGACGGACGACATGACTGACGGCGCTCATCGTTTCGGCGCAGCGCGCGATGCGGGCCAGGATATCGGCGCCGGCGCCGCGATTGACGGTATGGCCTCGCGAGACCAGGAAGCCGGCCAGGGCGTCGTCGACGGTGTCGGCGCTGGTCGCCACGATAATCTTCGAGAGACGTCGCGCGCCGCGCAGGCGCTCCAGCTGGCGGATGATCATCGGCTCGCCGCGAAGGGTGGCCATCGACTTGCCCGGCAGTCGGGACGAACCCATGCGGGCCTGCAGCACGGCGAGGATCATGACGCGTCTCCCTTCCTGGGATCAGGCTAAGTTCGATTCCTTAAAAACCAAGCGAACCATAAGGTTAAAAGACGTAAAGGGTCGCCCGCGAGAGGGACGGCGCGGCGAGGACCGCACGCAGCCATTCTCACGACTGATTCCCAGGACGCGCCAGAGCCCCGCGACCGCCCGAAATCGGCGCGGCGCGAAAGATAGCCCATCAATATATTGAATTTGCTCGCCTTTGCGCGAGCTCAAGACAGCTGCGGCGACTACGCGACCCAACGTCGCGGGTCCAGAGCGACCGGATCGTCGATCGCCATCTCGTCCCAATCCAGGTCGGGCGGCGGGCTCGAGGCGGCGGCGACCACCGCCGACAGCTCGGCGGCCGAGTTGACGCCGACCAGAACGGCCGAACCTTCCGGCCGCGACAGGGCGAAGCCAAGGGCGGCCTGAAGCGGATCCGAACGCCCTTCGGCGATCATCCGGCGAACGCGCGACAAACGGCCCGACGCGCCCTTCAGCTGGGCCGGAACCCGGTCGGGCGGCAGGAACAGCAGGCCGTTCAGGAAGATCGAGCGTAGATGCACCTCGACGCCCATGCCGGCGATGCGTTGCAGCGAACCGTCGGCCAACAGGCGCTGGTCAAGCAGGCTGGCTGGCGCTTGCAGAATGTCGGGCTTGAAGCGCTTGGCCACGCCGACCGGATCGTCGGAGGCGTGCGCGGCGACGCCGATCTTGGCGAACAGGCCTTGATCCTTCAGACGCTGCAACCGCTCCCAGAGCGCGCCGCCGTGGGCGCCGAAGAGTTCGGAAGGCGAATGGACGATGATCGAGTCGGCGCGCTCGACGCCGATCCGGCGAAGCGTGGCGCGGGCCTCGGCCTCGACATAGTCGGGTCCACGATCGGCGCGGCCGGCGGCCAGGGTGACGCGGAACGTCGTCGGGCGCGGCAGGAGATCGCCGAGCAGGGTCTCGGCGCGGCCGAACAGGCCCGAGACGTCGAGGACCGACAGGCGGGCGCGGGCGGCGATGTTCAGGATGTCGCGGGTCTCGGCTTCGGGCGAACGGCCGCGCACGGCCGAACCGCCGCCGTCCAGGCCGAACTGAGCGGCCGCGAGACCCAATTTTGAGACCGAAATGGACATCGCCATCCGTGCGCAAAAACACCAACAGAGAGGAACGGTACGCGCCAAGGTTTGAACATGAGGTTTCTGGAACCTTGCCGAGGAGTTAAAGTCGCGCCGATGATCACTGATCGTTCCGAGGGCGCCTGGCCCATGTACGGCATGGCCGACGACGCCCGTCCGGCCTTGGCGGACGCGCTTTCACGGGGCCCGTCGGCCCTGGCCACCATCATCGCGCTCGACGGGGGCGGTCCGCGTCCCGTCGGGACGCAAATGGTGTTCGGCGAACAAATCATTTCAGGTTTCCTTTCCGGCGGCTGCATCGAGGCCGACGTCGATGGTCACGCCCGGGCCTGCCTGGAGGACGGCCAGCCTCGACGACTCGTCTATGGCGAAGGCAGCCCCTGGCCCGACATCCGCCTGCTATGCGGCGCGCGGATCGAAATTCTGGTCGAGCGAATCGCCCCGGACGATCCGGCGGCCATCACGCTCTTCGACCTCTCGCGTCGGAGGGCGCCCGCGTTTTGGGTCAGCGACGGTCTGAGGCGTCTTTGCGCCGAGGAGCCGCAGGCGCCTTGGAGCGGCGCATTCGAACGCGCCTACGACCCAGCGCCGCGCATGGTGGTGGTCGGCGGCGATCCCACGGCCCTGGCGGTGGCGAGCCTCGCCACGCAATCCGGCTTCGAGACCTTTCTGGTTCGCCCCAAGGGGCCGCCGTCGCCCCCGCCGCTGGCCGGCGTAGCCTATCGCCGCGACGACGTCGCCGACGCGCTCCACGCCATCGGGCTCGACGCCTGGACCGCGGTCGCCGTCTGCGGCCACGATCCGGAGCAGGACCACAAGGCCCTGATGGCGGCCTTACCCTCGGCGGCGCCCTATGTGGGACTGCTGGGCGCCCGCCGTCGCCTCCCCGAGCGGCTGGCGGGACTGAAGGCGGGGGGCCTCTCCGATCGCGATCTCGCCAAGCTTCGCGCCCCGATCGGCCTCGACCTGGGCGGCAAGGCGCCGTTCGAGGTCGCGGTGGCGGTCGTTGGCGAGGTGATGGCCGCGCGCCATGGCCAGCCGGCCTTGTCGCGCCGCCTAGAGGACGCCTAGAGCGCGTTAGGTTTGGGTGCATGCGGTTAAACCGCTCGAACGCGCTCTAAGTGCATGAATTAGTGCCTGTTTATCTGGTTTAGATGGTTCCATCTAAACCAGATAAACAGGCACTAAGCCGGCGCCGTCTCCGCCGTGAAGGCCGCCAGATCCTCGATCAGGGCCTTGGCGGCCAAGTCCACAAGCTCGCCGCCCTTTTCAGGCGTGGCCTGGCCAGGGTCCGAGCCCATGCGGCCATCGGCGTAGCGAGCGCGGAAGTCCAGCGCCTCGCGGATCGGCCCTGTCGGCGCGATCTTGGGCTCGTAGCCCGCCGACTTGATCGTCTCGGGATAGGCCCACTGGGTCACGGCGATCTCCGAGGGCGTCGCATGGCTGCCATGGCCGGTCGGAAACTGGCGATTGGCCAGGGCGTTGACGCCCGCCAGGTCCCACCAGTTCTTCAGCTTCAGCGCGAACGGCGCGCGGGCCTGGCGGAAACTGTAGTCGGCGTAGATCTCGGAGAAGGCCGCCTCGATCGACGCGACGTTGCCGCCGTGGCCGTTCAGGAAATAGATCCGCGTGAAGCCATGGGCGCCCAGCGAGCGAACCCAGTCGCCGATCGCGGCGATGAAGGTCGACGGCCGAAGGAAGATGGTGCCGGGAAAGGCCAGGTGGTGCTGGGCCATGCCGATGTTGAAGGTCGGCGCCACCAGCACCTTTTCTGACCGCCTATGGGCTTCGTGGGCGATGATCTCGGGGCAAAGCCAGTCCGTGCCCAGCAGGCCGGTCGGGCCATGCTGCTCATTGGAGCCGATCGGCACCACCACGGTTTGGCTGGTCTTCAGATAGGCTTCGATCTCGGCCCAGGTGGAAAGCGCGAGCAGCATGTAAGGACTCCGGGAGGACGGCTGGGCGATGCTTTACCCCCCTGGCGCGGAACCGTCATCTTCCGGGCCTATCAGATGATCAAACTCCGCTGGCGGGCGACAAACCACAGTGGTCTTATTGCGCCACGTCGCCGGCTTCGCCTATCTCGGCGATCAACGATATAATGGGAGTACGGCAGGTGAGCGACGGCATGCTTTTTCCGGTTCCGAAAGCCTGGGCCGAGCGGGCCCATCTGGACGCCGACGCTCTGGCGGCCGCGCGTCGCCGCGCCAACGAGGACCCCCAGGGCTACTGGAAGGATCTGGCGGGCCGTCTCGACTGGATCACGCCCCCGACCAAGATCAAGGACGTCTCCTTCAATGAGGAGGACTTCCGGATCCGCTGGTACGAGGACGGCGTCCTCAACGTGTCGGCCAACTGCATCGACCGCCACCTCCCGCATCGCGCCAACGAGGTCGCGCTGATCTGGGAAGGCGACGACCCCGCCGCCTCGCGCAAGATCACCTATGCCGAGCTGCACGAGCAGGTCTGCCGGATGGCCAACGTGTTCAAGGCCCACGGCGTGACCAAGGGCGACCGGGTGACGATCTACCTGCCGATGATCCCAGAGGCGGCCTACGCCATGCTGGCCTGCGCCCGGATCGGGGCGGTGCATTCGGTGGTGTTCGCCGGCTTCTCGCCCGACAGCCTGGCCGGACGGATCAACGACTGCGACTCCAAGCTGGTGATCACGGCCGACGAGGGCGTACGGGGCGGCAAGCGCGTCCCCCTGAAGCTGAACGTCGACGCCGCCGTGGCCCATTGTCCGGGCGTCGAGAAGGTGCTGGTCGTCACCCGCACCGGGGCCAGCGTGCCGCTGAGCCCTGGCCGTGACGTCATCTACGAGACTGCGGCGGCCAAGGCCTCGATCCACTGCACGCCCGAACCGATGAACGCCGAGGATCCGCTGTTCATCCTCTATACCTCGGGCTCGACCGGAAAGCCGAAGGGCGTGCTGCACACCACCGGCGGCTATCTGGTCTGGGCCGCCTGGACGCATGAGGTCGTGTTCGACTACCGCCCCGGCGAGATCTTCTGGTGCACGGCCGATGTCGGCTGGGTCACCGGCCATACCTATATCGTCTATGGTCCGCTCGCGAACGGCGCGACCAGCCTGATGTTCGAGGGCGTGCCGAACTATCCCTGCAGCAGCCGCTTCTGGCAGGTGATCGACAAGCACAAGGTCGAGATCTTCTATACCGCCCCGACCGCCCTGCGCGCCCTGATGCGCGAGGGCGAGGCTCCCGTCGAGCGCACCTCCCGCGCCTCGCTGCGGCTATTGGGCAGCGTGGGCGAACCGATCAATCCCGAGGCTTGGCTCTGGTATCATCGTGTGGTCGGCGAGAGCCGCTGCCCGATCGTCGACACCTGGTGGCAGACGGAGACAGGCGGAACCCTGATGACGCCGCTGCCGGGCGCCGACACCCTGAAGCCCGGGTCCGCCTGCGGCCCCATGCCCGGGGTGACTCCGCAACTGGTCGACGCCGAGGGCGGCGTCCTGGAGGGTCCGACCGAAGGCAATCTCGTGATCACCGACAGCTGGCCGGGCCAGATGCGCACGGTCTATGGCGACCACCAGCGCTTCTTCGAGACCTATTTCTCGACCTATCCGGGCAAGTATTTCACCGGCGACGGCTGCCGCCGCGACGCCGATGGCTATTACTGGATCACGGGCCGCGTCGATGACGTGCTCAACGTCTCCGGCCACCGCCTCGGCACGGCCGAGGTCGAGAGCGCCCTGGTGGCTCACCCCCGCGTCGCCGAGGCGGCGGTGGTCGGCTATCCGCATCAGATCAAGGGCCAAGGCATCTACTGCTACGTGACCCTGAACGCCGGCGTCACGCCCACCGAGGCGCTTCGCAAGGAGCTGATCGATTGGGTGCGCCGGGAGATCGGGCCGATCGCGACGCCCGACGTCATTCAGTGGGCGCCCGGCCTGCCCAAGACCCGCTCGGGCAAGATCATGCGTCGCATCCTGCGCAAGATCGCCGAGAACGAGCTGGAGAGCCTGGGCGACACCTCGACCCTGGCCGACCCCGCGGTGGTGGACGATCTCGTCCAGAACCGCGCCGGGGCGTAGGGGCCCTGACGAAAGTCGCGCCGAAGCGTTAGCTTCGGCGCGATGCGTTGCTTCCTAGCCCTTATCGTCCTGCTGAGCTGGACCACGTCCGCCTTGAGCGCGCCGGATGACGCCGGCGTCCAGGTCACGACGCACACCGGCGAGCAGGGGCTGGGCGTTGTCCGGGCCAGGATCGAGATCGCCGCCCCGGCGGAGGTCGTCTTTCGCACCCTGCTCGACTGCGCCCGCGCCAACCGCATCATGCCGGGCGTGCGGCGGTGTCGGGTCGTTTCCGCCGATCCAGGCGGCGAGATCCGCGAACATGTCGTGAAATGGAGCTTCTTCCTGCCCGCGCTGCACTCCACTTCGCGGGTGAGCCTGGAGCCGGACCGGCTGATCCGGTTCACCTGCATCGGCGGCGACATCCGAGCCTGCGAAGGGTCCTGGCGGCTGACGTCCCTGGACGGCGGCAGGCGCACCCAAGTCGACTACGACATGTGGGCCACCGCGCCGTTTGGCCTGCCCGCCGGCCTGATCGGCGGGATGATGCGTCGCGACGCGCCGATCGCGCTGGAAGCCCTTCGCCGGGAGTGCGAACGGCCGTGAGGCGGGCGGCCGGACGCGTGCGGGTCCCCCTTTAGAAGAGGGCCTCCAGACTTTCGGCGCTATACGGCTTTTGCAGCACCCGCGCGTCCCGGAAGCGGTCGGGAAAGGCCGCGCTGTCCCCGAAGCCCGTGCCGAAGGCGAACGGCACCCCGGCGGCCTGCAGCGCCTCGGCCACGGGAAAACTGGTCTCCGAACCGAGATTAACGTCCAGGATCGCGAACGGCGGCAGCGCCTCGTTCAGGGCCTCGAGCGCCTGGGCGACGCTGGAGGTCAAGGTGATCTGTTTGACGCCCAGACGGATCAGCATGTCCTCCAGATCCAGCGCGATGATCATGTTGTCCTCGAGCACCAGCATTCGCTCCGGCGCTCGCACGGGTGTTTCGGCGCGCCTGGCCTTGGCCGCCGCGACCACGACACCCTCGGTGGTGACATAGCGCGCCGGGATCCGGATCCGCGCCTGGAGGCCTTCGGGCCGGTAGTCCAGCGTCACTTCCCCGTCGAGGTCGTGGGGGATGGAGTGCTCGATGATGGTCGAACCGAAGCCGCGCCGCGTGGGCGGCTTCACTGGCGGGCCGTCATGCTCGCGCCAGTCGATGATCAGGTCGCCTCGGGCGTCGCGTTCCCAATCGACCGTCACATGGCCGCGCTGATCGCAAAGCGCGCCATACTTGGCCGAGTTGGTCATCAGCTCGTGGATCACCAGCGACAGGATCGAGAACGCGTCCGGCGCCAGCGCCGTCGCCGCGCCCGTCAACCGCACCCGCTCGGCCCTGGCCGAAAGATAGGCCTCGGCCTCGGCCGTGATCAGGTCGCTGAGCGCGCCCGGCCCCCACTGGTGACGCGTGATCTGGTCGTGAGCGCGCGCCAGGGCTTGAACCCGGCCTCCCACCACCTCGGCGAACTCCTCGACGGTCGAGACGCCCGATCGGCTCTGGCTGATCAGGCCGCGGATCAGGCCCAGGATGTTGCGCACCCGGTGATTGAGCTCGGCGATCAGGAGCTCCTGGCGCTGGTTGGCGCGCTGGCGCTCCTCGTCGGCCAGATCGGTCAGCCTGAAGACGATCTCCAGCAAGCTGACACGCATGCTTTCGGCCAGGAACCGTTCCACCTGGGTCCAAGGCCGACTATGGCCTCTGACGGTCTCCTCCCAAGCCTCGAAACTCTTGCGTGGCGTCAGACGCTCGCCGAGAGGCCCCACCTGCGCCAGCTTGGCGGGCTTGCCGGCCCAGACGACCGTCTGGGCCTCCTCCTTCCGGAAAAAGATCAGATAGTCCCGCGGCGTGCGCGACAACGGCACGGCCATCATGCCCGCCGCCTTGCCGGCCCAGGACGCCGCGGATGGCAGGACGGAGGCGATCTCGTCCGTGGCGAAAACGCTGTGGGTGTTCTTCTCGCCCAGCACCCGGATCAAGGCGTGGACGTTGCTGGCGTCGGGCGTGGAGTCGCGCAACGTCAGCCGCCCTTCCAGCCACAGCGCCATGCCGTCGCAATGGACAAGCCGGCAAAGGTCGTCGAGGTACGGGCTCAGGCCGTCCGCCCCCTGGGGCGAGCCCACCACCGAGGCCATCATTCGATCGTGCAGCGCGCGGGCCTCGGCCTGGCGGCGCGCTTCCATCTTCCGCTCCCGACTTTCCAGAGTCAGCGAAAACAGCTGGCCGAACAGCTCCGCCGCGGTGCGCCGTTCGTAGCTGATGTGCTTGGGGGCGTAGTGGTGGCAGGCGAAGAGGCCCCAGAGCTTGCCGTCTCGCAGGATCGAAATCGACAGCGAGGCCGCCACGCCCATGTTGCGAAGATATTCGATATGGATCGGCGAGACCGCTCTGAGCATGCTCATCGACAGATCCACGGGCTCGCCCGCGACGCTCACCTGCGGAACGATGGGCGAAACCTCCGCGTCGACGTCGGCGATGATCCGCAGCCAGCTGCGTTCGTAGAGGGCGCGAGCCTGCACCGGGATATCCGAGGCGGGATAGCGTTGTCCCAGAAACGAGCCGATGCCTGGTCGCACCGACTCCGCGATCACCTCGCCAGCGCCGTCGTGCGCGAAACGATAGACCATGACGCGGTCGAACTCCGTCAGCGCGCGCACCTGACGCGCGGCCTCGTGACAGAAGTCCTCGAAAGTCGGGCGCGCCGCGATGCGGGTGGTCATCGAGCGCACGGCCGAGGCCGCCTCGATCAAGGCCTCGGCCTGGCTGGGCTCGGCCTCGATGATCAGCAAGCGACCCGAATAGTGGAGCGCCAGATCGAAATCCTCGCCGCCGTCCACCAGCGGCAGGCCGAACATCCGCTCGATGGCGTCGGCGCCGCGCATGATCTGCAGACGCCCGCGGACGGCGTGGATGGCGTGACCGCTCATGACCTGGGTTAGCGGCTTTCCCAGCAGGTCCGCAGCCGGGACGCCAAGATAGCGCAGGGTCGAGGTCGAGGCGTGAGCGATGAGCCAGTCGGTATTGACCGCCAACAGAAAGCCGAAGGGCTGCACCGCGCCGAGAACATGGATCGGTTCGCGATCGCAGTTCGTCAGATCGACCTCAAACCCGGGCATGGACGCCGGCTCGGACATTCAGACCTCCAGGCGGAAAGACGGTCTCGAACGCGGCCGAGAAACATTGGAACCCATATCGCGCGCCGGCTTCGGACTCGTCTGTCCGCCACCCGACTTTAGGTTGCGCTTCCAGCCAAGTCAGGAACGATCGCCAAAGATCCTGGCCTTCGCCATGGGTCAAATAGGCGAGAGGCGCCTGGGGATCGGCGCGCCGCACCTGGCGGGCCAGGAACCTGGCGCCCAGTCTGGAGCCTTCGAGCACATAAAGAACGCCCGCGCCGAAAGCGGCCGATGGAATCGTCGAGGTCAGGAGACGAGGCTGGGGCAGCCCCAGGGCGGAGAGATCCCGTGCGAGCGCGGCGCGACGCGCGCGATGCGGCCAGTCCGCGAGCCATCCTTCGACCCCAGCCAGCTCCAAAGCCAATTCCAGCGGCGCCAGCGCCGCGGCCGAGGCGGATAGAAAGGCGCAATAGCCCGCTCTCGTCTCGAGATCCAAGGCGGCGGCCAGGGCGTCCAGGCCAGCATGGCTCTTGGAAGTGACCGCGCGCAGACGGTCGCGAAGCAGATTCTCAGACAAGTGGTCCCCCGAGCTCGCGACCTGTCGGATCAGGGGGCGAGACGACAGCTCTTAACGGCGATGTCGCGCTTCTGTTCCATGCAAATGACAGGTCGGTAAGGTTTATCTGGAAATCGACGGTGATAGGGTCGGGGGCGACTGTTCAGGAGACCTCCTCGCATGATCCGCACCGCCAAGCTCGCCCTCGTGGCGGCCGCCCTTTCCACGTCGGCGCTGTCTCCCGTGGCGTATGCGGCGACGCCCGCCACGCCCAAGGCGAGACCGGCGACCGCCGCGGGGAAGAAGGTCGTCCCGGTCGCGACCATCAAGGCGCCGCCGATCGCCTACCAGCAACGCGTGCTGGCCAACGGCATGAAAGTCTTCACCTCGCGCGACGCCACGACGCCGAACGTGTCGGTGCAGGTCTGGTACGGCGTGGGCTCGAAGGACGACCCCCGCGGTCGCTCCGGCTTCGCGCACCTCTTCGAACACCTGATGTTCAAGGCGACGCGCAACATGCCCAGCGAGACGCTGGACCGCCTGACCGAGGATGTGGGCGGCTTCAACAACGCCTCGACCTGGGACGATTTCACCAACTACTACGAAGTCGCCCCGGCCAATCATCTTGAACGGCTATTGTGGGCCGAGGCCGACCGCCTGAAGTCGCTGGTCATCGACGAGGCCGTCTTCGCTTCCGAGCGCGACGTCGTGAAGGAGGAGCTTCGCCAGCGCGTCCTGGCCGATCCCTACGGCCGGTTCTTCGCCCTCTCGATCCCGCAGCAGTCGTTCACGACCCACCCCTACCAGCGCCCGGGCATCGGCTCGATCGAGGAACTGGACGCGGCGACCGTCGACGACGTGCGCGCCTTCCACCAGACCTATTACCGGCCCGACAACGCCGCCTTGATCGTCGTCGGCAACTTCGACCAAGCCAAGCTGGATGCGATGATCGACCAGTATTTCGGCCCGATCGCCAAGCCGGCGGGCGACATCCCGAAGGTCTCGGTCGCTGAGCCGGGCCGCTCCGGCCCCAAGACGGTCAACACCTACGGCCCCAACGTGCCGCTGCCGGCCCTGGCGATCACCTGGCTGGCGCCGGCCGCGGCCGACAAGGACGCGCCGGCCTTGACCGTGCTGGACGCCATCCTCTCGGCCGGCAAGTCCTCGCGCCTCTACGACAGCCTGGTCTACGAACAGAAGATCGCCCAGTCGGTGTTCTCCAGCGCTCCCAACAACGCCCAGCCGGGCCTGTTCTACGTCGGCGCGATCATGGCCGGCGGCAAGACGGTGCAGCAGGGCGAGACCGCCCTGCGCGCCCAGGTCGCCCGCGTTCGCGACGGCATGGTCACCCCCGCCGAACTGGCCGAGGCCAAGGCTGGCCTGCTGGCCGACGCCGTGCGCCGCCGCGAGGAGATCGACGGTCGCGGCTTCGCCCTCGGCTACGCCCTGGCGACTGAGGGCGACGCCGCGGTCGCCAACACCAGCCTTGCCAAGCTACAGGCCGTCACCGCCGCCGATATCCAGCGCGTGGCCAAGACCTATCTGGCCGACGATCGCCGCACCGTGATCCGCTACCTGCCCGAAAAGGACCGCCCCGCGGGCGAGAAGGACGCCACGCCGCCAATCCCCAAGGTCGCCTCGGTGAAGTACGACGGGCCGGTCACGACGCTGGCGCCCGAGGCCGAACGCCAGGCGCCGCCGCCGGTCGCCGCGCCGGTCGCCGCTGTTCTGCCAACCCCGGCTGAAAGGACCCTGGCCAATGGCCTTCGAGTCATCGTCGCCAAGTCCAGCGACCTGCCGCTGATCACCGCCGACCTGACCGTGCGTGGCGGCGCCAGCTCCGATCCCGCCGGCCTGGCTGGCGCGTCCAGCCTGACGGCGGAGCTGCTGACCGAGGGCACCGCCACCCGCTCGGCCACCCAGGTCGCGCGCGAGATCGAGGCCCTGGGCGCGGACCTCGAGGCCGGATCCGGTTGGGAGGCCGCTTCCCTGACCCTGAGCGTCACGGCCAACAACGCCGCTCCCGCCATGGCGGTGATGGCCGACGTGGCCGAGAATCCCGCCTTCTCGACGGCCGAACTGGACCGCGTGCGCGCCGAGACCCTGGATGGGCTGTCGGTCTCGTTCCAACGTCCCGGCAGCCTCGCCGGCTTCGCCACGGCGCCAGTGCTGTACGCCGGTTCGGCCTATGGCCATGTCGCGGGCGGCACGCCGGGTTCGCTGCCGAAGATCAAGCGAGCGGATCTGGCCAAGACCCACGCGGCCTACTGGCGTCCCGACAACGCGGTGCTGGTGCTGACCGGCAACCTGACGCCCGAGGCCGGCTTCGCCTTGGCCGAGAAGGCGTTCGGCGGCTGGAAGAAGCCGGCCTCGCCGCCGCCCGCGCCTCCCGCCGCGCCCACCGGCTATCAGCCCAGGAACGTCGTCATCGACTTGCCGGGCACGGGCCAGGCCGCCGTCGTCCTGGCCAAGCCGGCCATCACGCGGACCGATCCCAACTACTATCAGGGCATCGTCGCCAACACCGTGCTGGGCGTGGGCTTTTCCTCGCGCCTGAACCAAGAGATTCGGATCAAGCGCGGCCTGTCGTATGGCGCGGGCTCCAGCCTGACGCCGCAAGGCCGCTTCGGCGGCTTCTCGGCCCGGGTCCAGACCAAGAACCCCTCGGCTGGCGAAGTCGTCACCCTGACCCGCGCCGAGTTGACCCGCCTGGCCGCGGAACCCGCGAGCGCCAGCGAATTGACGGCGCGCAAGTCGGTCCTGGTGGGCAATTTCGGGCGCGACCTGGGTACGTCCGAGGGCTTGGCCAATATCCTGGGCAACCTGGCTGTCTATGGCGTGCCGCTGACCGAGATCCAGACCTACGCCGCCAAGGTCGAAGCCGTGACGCCGGAGGAGGTCCAGGCCTTCGCCAAGACCAAACTCGATCCCGCACAGATGAGCGTGATCGTGGCGGGCGACGCCAAGGCGATGGGCGAGGATCTGGCAAAGGCCGCGCCGAACGCAACCGTCATTCCCGCCGCGAAGCTGGACCTGGACAGCCCGACGCTCGGCAAGTGACGGGAACCCAGTCCGTCGGTCACGGTTGAAGCCGCATGCATGAGGTCGACATCGCAATCGTGGGCGCGGGGGCCGCGGGTTTGGCCGCGGCCGAGACGGTCGCGGCCAGCCGGCTTTCGAGCCTTCTGCTGGAAGCGCGTGATCGCCTCGGCGGGCGGGCCCATACCCTGACCTCGCCCGTCGGCCCGCTCGACCTGGGCTGCGAATGGCTCCATTCGGCGGACCAGAACCCACTGGTGGCGCGCTTCGAGGCGATGGGACTGACGATCGACAAGACGCCCCCGCCCTGGGCCAACGTCGCCGATAGTCCAAGCTTCAGCCGCCAGGAGCGCGCCCAGTTCGGAGAGGCCTTTCTGGCCCTCGACGCGCGGCTGGAGGCGGCCGCGCATGACGGCGGTCCAGACCGTCCGGCGGCCGATCTGCTGGATTCGACAAGCCGCTGGAACCCTCTGCTGAACGCCTACAGCACCTTCTACAACGGCGCGGCGTTCGATCAGGTGTCGCTGCATGACTATGCGGCCTACGAGGACACCGACGTGAACTGGCGCGTCGCGGGGGGCTATGGCGCGGCTCTTGTCGGCGGAGCGCCCTCCCATGGCGTTCGCCTTGGCTGCGCGGTCGAGGTGATCCGCCACGACGGCCCGCGGCTGACGCTGGAGACGGCGCTGGGCCCGATCGGCGCACGCGCCGCGATCATCTGCGTTCCCACCGCGATCCTGGCGTCAGGAACCCTTCGCTTCGCGCCCGAGCTCCCCGAAAAGCTGGCGGCGGCCGAAGGGTTGCCGCTCGGTCTCGCCGACAAGGTTTTCCTGCGAGTCGACGAGCCAGAGGCGTTTCCCGCCGAGGCCCAGGTCTATGGCGATCCCAACCGCACGGCGACGGGGGCCTATCACTTGCGACCGTCGGGCCGGCCGATCATCGAGGCGTTCCTGGGCGGCGCGCACGCCCGCGCTCTGGAAGGCCAGGGTCCCGGCGCGGCGACCGCCTTCGCCATCGAGGAGCTGGTCTCGATCTATGGCGGCGGGATTCGCTCACGCGTTCACGTCCTGGCCGAGACGGCCTGGGCCGCCGATCCGTTCGCCGGCGGCTCCTATTCCCACGCCCTGCCGGGCCGCGCCGGTGATCGCGCGCGGCTGGCCGCTCCCGTGGACCAGCGATTGTTCTTCGCCGGCGAGGCGTGCAGCCCAGACGCGTTCTCCACCGCCCACGGGGCCTGGCTGACCGGCCAGGCGGCGGCCCGGGCGGCGATCAGCGCGCTTGGCTAGGGCTTCGCCGCCAGCAGGTCGCGGATCTCGGTCAGCAGCTTTTCCTCGGGCGTCGGCGCGGGCGGCGCGGCGGGCGCGGGATCCTCGGCGTCCTGGCGGCGGATGTTGTTGACCAGCTTGACCAGCAGGAACACCACGATCGCGACGATCAGGAACTGGATCACGGTGTTGATGAAGGCGCCGTACTGGATCGCCACCTTCTCGACCGCTTCGGTCGCCGGGTCTTCGGGGCGAAGCACCCATTCCAGCTTGGAAAAATCCAGGCCGCCCGTCAGCAGGCCGATCGGCGGCATGACGACCTGGTCGACCAGGCTCTTGACGATGCTGTTGAACGCCGCGCCGATGATCACGCCGACGGCCAGATCGATGACGTTGCCGCGGGCGATAAACTCGCGGAACTCCTTGACGACGCTCATGACGGTCTCCTCGCCTCTTCGACTTCACGGAGAGGCTGAGGGTGTTCGCGGCGCGGGGTCAAGCTTGGCCGGAAGGCCTATTCGTCGTCGGCGTTCAGGCGCGCGCGAAGTTCCTTGCCGCTCTTGAAGAACGGCACGTGCTTGGCGCGGACGTCCACCGCCTCGCCGGTGCGCGGATTACGACCGGTGCGGGCCGGGCGAGACCGCACCGACAGGGCCCCGAAGCCACGCAACTCCACTCGGCCGCCGTCCTCCAGCGCGCCGATCATGCGTTCCAGGATCACGCCGACCACGCGTTCGACGTCCTTCTGCGTCAGGTGCGGATTTTCATTCGCGAGCCTGGCGATGAGTTCAGACTTGATCATCGATATCCCCGGAACGCCCTCGGGAGTAACAAGGCGCGAGCGGACCTTTGCCCAACGATGGCTGAGTCTTCAAGGGGTTGCGTGAGATTCACGAACGAGGTTCGGTTAACGCGAGCTTCGCGAACGTCTCGGCGCGCGGGTGATCAGAACGCGCCCCGACGGCCAACCACCTTGGCTGGCCTTGTCGTCGGCCGACGCGGAAGCGGTCTCGACAGCGGCAGGCCGCCGAGAACGGGCTCAAACACGTCAATCAAGGCCGTCCGCCATTCCGTCCCGAAATCGCGCCGCAGTCGGCGTTCTCGCCAAAGAAAACGGCGGCCGGATCGCTCCGGCCGCCGCCAACCTCAACTCCAATGGAGCGAAGCCTATTCCTTGGTGGCGCGCTCGCGCAGAGCCGCACCCAGGATGTCGCCCAGCGAAGCGCCGGAGTCCGACGAGCCGAACTGCTCGATGGCTTCCTTCTCTTCGGCCATTTCCAGCGACTTGATCGACAACGAGACGCGGCGCGCGGCCTTGTCGATGTTGGTGATCTGGGCGTCGACGCGGTCACCCACGGCGAAGCGCTCCGGACGCTGTTCCTGACGATCGCGCGACAGGTCCGACTTGCGGATGAAGGCCGACATCGGAGCGTCGTCTTCACCGAAGCGGACTTCGATGCCGCCCGAGGTGACTTCCGTGACGGTGACGGTCACGGTCTGGTTCTTGCGATAGGTGTCGCCCGACATCGGGTCGCCGGCCAGTTGCTTGATGCCCAGCGAGATGCGTTCCTTCTCGACGTCGACGTCGAGAACCTTCGCCTTGACCAGGTCGCCCTTCTTGTAGCGAGCCATGGCTTCTTCGCCCGGGGCGCTCCAGTCGATGTCCGACAGGTGCACCATGCCGTCGATGTCGTTGTCGAGGCCGATGAACAGACCGAATTCGGTCGCGTTCTTGACTTCGCCTTCGACGGTCGAGCCGACCGGGTGAGCTTCCAGGAAGGCTTCCCACGGGTTGGCCAGGGCCTGCTTCAGGCCCAGCGAAACGCGGCGCTTGGACGGATCGACGTCCAGCACGACCACGTCGACTTCCTGCGAGGTCGAGACGATCTTGCCGGGGTGGACGTTCTTCTTGGTCCAGGACATTTCCGAGACGTGCACCAGGCCTTCAACGCCGGCTTCCAGCTCCACGAAGGCGCCGTAGTCGGTGATGTTGGTGATGCGGCCCGTGAACTTGGCGCCGACCGGGTACTTGGCTTCAACGCCATCCCACGGATCCGACTGCAGCTGCTTCATGCCGAGGCTGATGCGCTGGGTGTCCGGGTTGATCTTGACGATCTGGACCTTCACGGTGTCGCCCACGGCGAGCACTTGGCTCGGGTGGTTGACGCGCTTCCAGCTCATGTCGGTGACGTGCAGCAGGCCGTCGATGCCGCCCAAGTCGACGAACGCACCGTAGTCGGTGATGTTCTTGACGACGCCTTCGCGGATTTCACCCTCTTGCAGCTGCGACACCAGTTCGGTGCGCTGCTCGGCGCGGGCTTCTTCCAGGATGGCGCGACGCGAGACGACGATGTTGCCGCGCGGACGGTCCATCTTCAGGATGGCGAAGGGCTGTTCCTTGCCCATCAGCGGGCCGACGTCGCGGACCGGACGGATGTCGACTTGCGAGCCCGGCAGGAAGGCCGAGGCGCCGCCCAGGTCGACGGTGAAGCCGCCCTTCACGCGACCGACGATCGCGCCCATGACGGGTTCGTTGCGGGCGTAGACGCCTTCCAGACGGGTCCAGGCTTCTTCGCGCTTGGCCTTTTCGCGGCTGATGACCGCTTCGCCCATGGCGTTTTCGAGGCGTTCGAGGAACACTTCGACGGTGTCGCCGGCCTTGACCGTGGCCTTGCCGTTCTCGTCGACGCCGAATTCCTTCAGCTGGACGCGACCTTCGGTCTTCAGACCGACGTCGATGATCGCGAAGTCCTTTTCGATCCCGACGACCTTGCCTTTGACGACGGTGCCTTCCGCGAAATCGCGGCCGCCCATCGAGTCGTTCAGCAGCGCTTCGAAATCGTCGCGCGTCGGGTTGAAGCTCATATCGTCAGCCATGCTGATGTTTAGTCTCTAGGTTGGGGGAAGCCCTGCAAGGAGCGCCGCTGGGAAAAGCGGTTCTCGGGATTCCGGATGAAGTGGGTTGTCTGCGGTCCCGCGATGTTCTCTCTATCGCGGCGAGGTCGGCGGTGGATTTGCCCTTCCGGCTAAAGCCGGTGGTGAGCGCGCGCGTCCTCGACGATACGGCGGGCCGCATCGAAGGCCTGCTCTATAGTCATTTCCGACGTATCGAGCAAGACGGCGTCTTCAGCCTGCGTCATCGGCGCGTCCTTGCGGCCGCCGTCGCGCGCGTCACGCTTGTGGATGTCGGCCAGGATATCCTCGAACGCCACCGTCTCGCCCTGGCTCGTCAGCTGCTTCCAGCGCCGTTCGGCTCGGATCTCGGGACGCGCGGTGACGTACAGCTTGGCGGGCGCGCCGGGGGCGATGACCGTGCCGATATCACGCCCGTCCAGCACCGCGCCGGGCTCCCGCCGGGTGAAATCACGCTGCAGATCGAACAACGCCGCCCGAACGCCGGGATGGACGGCCACGCGGCTGGCGGCCTCACCGGCGGCCCGGGTCCGCACCTCGGCGCGGTCCAGGTCCGAGAGGTCCAGGGCGCGCGCCACGCCCTCGGCCGCGATCGGGTCGTCCAGGTCTCCCGCCCCGGCGAGCACGCCGACGCCGACGGCTCGATACAGCAGGCCGGTGTCCAGCAGGGCGTAGCCGTAGAGCGCCGCCAGGCGCCCGGCGATGGTGCCCTTGCCCGAGGCGGCCGGGCCATCGACGGCGATGACGAAGCCCGCCACGTCAGGCGTCCGCCAGGGTCGCGCCCAGGCCCCGCATCAGCTCGGCGAAGCCCGGGAAGCTGGTGGCGATCATGCCCGGCTCGTCGACGGCGACGGGGGCCAGGGCGGCCATGCCCAGGATCAGGTGGCTCATGGCGATCCGATGGTCGCCATGGGTTTCGACCGTGGCGCCGCCACGCGGCGGCTGGCCGGTCCCATGGACGATGAAACCCTCGGGCTCTTCCTCCACGTCGACGCCGCAGGCCTCGAGGCCCGCCGCCGTCAGGGCGATCCGGTCGCTTTCCTTCACGCGCATCTCACCGACGCCGCGCATGATCGTGTCGCCCTCGGCGAAGGCGGCGGCGATCGCCAGGATCGGATATTCGTCGATCATGGCCGGAGCCCGCTCCGGCGGCACGACGACGCCCTTGAGCTTGGAATGGCGGGCGGTGACGTCGCCGACCTCCTCGCCGCTCGAGACGCGCCGGTTCGAGATGACGAGATCCGCGCCCATCTCCTGCAAGGTCGTGAACAGGCCCGTGCGCAGTTCGTTGAGCATCACGCCCTCTACCGTCACTTCCGAACCCGGAACCAACAGGCCCGCCACCAGGGGGAAGGCCGCCGAGGACGGATCGCCCGGGACGGCGACACGGGTTCCGGTGAGCTTCTGGCCCTCCGGCAGGCGGATGTGTCGGAAGGTCTTGTCGCCGACGACACGGTCCTCGACGATCACCTCGGCCCCGAACGCACGGAGCATCCGCTCGGTATGGTCTCGCGTGGCTTCCGGCTCGATGACCTCGACGCCGCCCTCGGCGTGCAGACCCGCCAGCAGTACGGCCGACTTCACCTGGGCCGAAGCCATCGGCAGGGTGTAGTTCAATCCCCGCAGGCCGCCGCCCTTCAACGTCAGCGGCAAACGGCCCTTGTCGCGCCCGAGCCAGGTCGCGCCCATGCGCGCCAGGGGTTCGAGGACGCGGCTCATGGGACGGCTTCGCAGCGAGCTGTCGCCGGTGAAGGTGGCGCACATGGCGAATCCCGCGGCCGCGCCCATGATCAGACGCACGCCCGTGCCCGCGTTGCCGCAATCGATCACGTCGGTCGGCTCGGAGAAGCCGCCATGGCCCTCGATACGCCAACGACCGACACCCTCGCGCTCCACACGAGCGCCAAAGGCCTGCATGGCGCGCGCGGTGGCCAGAACGTCGTCGCCTTCGAGCAGCCCCTCGACCGTCGTGGTTCCCGTCGCCAGCGCGCCAAGGATCATCGCCCGATGCGAAATGGACTTGTCGCCCGGAGCCCGCACGATCCCTCGCAGAGCGCCTCCAGGAGCGCTCTTCAGTCCAACCGCCGCCATGCCGAAACCGGCTCCTTAGTATTTGGTGGTTTGCGCGAAGGGGTTTGCTTTTGACAGCGGCCCTCGGTCATGGCAAGTCACCCGCCGCTTTTCCCATCAGGATCAAAGGGTCGCCACTTGGCCAATCCCGACTTGGGCGCAAAACAAATCTGCCCCAACTGCCAATCGAAGTTCTATGACCTCAACCGCCGCCCGGCCGTCTGCCCCAAATGTGGTGAGCAGTTCGATCCGGAGGAGGCTCTGAAGTCGCGCCGCGTCCGCGCCCGCGCCATCACGCCGGACTATGACGCCGACGACGAGAAGGAGCCCGTCGCGCCCAAGGAGCCTGATGGCTTCGAGGACGAGGTCGACGAAACGCCGGAGATCGACGAGGCCGTCGAGGCCGACGTCGTCGAGACCGATGACGAGGACTCCGAGCCGGGCGTGGCTTCGCCTGCCGGCGACGGCGATCTTGGCGTCGATTTCGCCGAGGACGAGGATCTGGCCGAGGATGAGGCCGACGACGTTCCGTTCCTGGAGGACGAGGACGAGGACGACAACCTCGACGACGAGATCGAAGGCCTCCCCGGCGAGGGCGACGACGACTGATCCAGCGAAAGCCGGTTTCGGTTCGCCGAAACCGGCTTTCCACAGGCGTTTTTGGGGCTGCGACATTTTTCTCGAAAAAAGTTCGCAGGAAGACTTGATCCCAAAAAAATCCCGGACTAGGTTCCGCGCCTCTTCGGGGAGCGACACCAGTCGAAACGCCGAAGAGACTAAGGATTTCCGAGAGTTACCGCCAGGTGGCCTTCGAAAAACTTGGGGCTATAGCTCAGCTGGTAGAGCGCTTGAATGGCATTCAAGAGGTCAGCGGTTCGACTCCGCTTAGCTCCACCAAAACGGCCGCGTCCCTAAAGGGAGCGGCCGTTTCCATTTGTGGATTCAATACTTTAGGTCACGCGCCGGACGCTCCAACTGAGCTGTCTCCTGCCGTTTGCGACACCAATGTGGTTCACAATCGCGCACCGAAACGTGCAAAAATATCTGAAAATTCAAAGCGTTTAGGTCGTGAAGACTGGCGCCACAGTGTGGTTCACAATCACGCTCAGAACGTGAATCCACCGCCTGACGCGCGTCGGCGTCAAACCGGCGTGAGATCGTCTCGGAACGTCCCGGGCCTGATCGTTCGAGGAAGGGTCTTCTATCTTCGAATGCGGGTGCCCAGAGCACTCCGCCAATCGGTCGGACGGACCCATTTCTGGCGGTCCTTGGCGACGAGCCGATGGGAAGACGCGATCCGGGAGGCTCGGCTCGTCGCGGGACAGTTCGAAGAGATGCTGAGGCGCGCGGAAGGGCTGGCGCCTTCGGTCGCGCGTTTCGATAACGATGCGGTCCACGTCCACCCGACGATCCGCGATACGGCGTCTGCCGGTTCGGAAAAGACGCTCAGGCAGGTGGTCGAGCTGCATCAGAGCGACCCATCGAAGACCCGGTCGCCGAAAACGGTCCTCGCATATCGGAACACGTTCGAGGTCATCGGCGAGATCATCGATCTCGACCGGCCTATTGGGGATATCAACCGCGAGGATTGTCGGCGGCTGCTCGAAACGCTTCGGTGGTTGCCGTCCAACCCGACCAAGCGCTTTCCAAAGCTCGGGATCGTCCAAGCCGCCGAGATGGCCAAACGGAAGAAGCTGGCGTCGACGCTCGGCCCGGCGACGATAAACGCCTACCTAAATCGCCTGTCCACGGTGATGAACTTCGCCGTCAACGAGGGGCTAATCGCCAAAAATCCGATGCGTGGCCTGAAGGTCGCTGACCCCGTTCGCGCTCAGGACAAGCGCTCGCCATTCTCCAACGTTCAGCTACAGCGCATCTTCCACGCGCCGATCTATACGGGTTGCCAGAACGACGGCCCGGGCTACGCCGAGCCCGGACCCTCCCGCCCCCAGCGCGGGAGATACTGGGTTCCGCTCATCGGGCTTTTCGCCGGAATGAGATTGAACGAAATCTGCCAGCTCGACCTCGTGGACGTTCAGGAGGTCGATGGAGTGGCGTGCTTTCACGTGCGGCCCGATCCCATGGCGCGCGGGAGGAAGCGGCTGAAGACCCGGGCGAGCGAAAGGCTGGTCCCTGTCCATCCGATGCTGATCGATGCCGGATTCCTCGATTACGTCGCCAGACAGCGAAGCAGCGGCTCAGGACGGCTTTTTCCCGATCTGCGTCCCTCTTCGACCGGCTATTATTCCGACCCCTTTTCGAAGTGGTTCTCGCGCTTCCTCCAAACCGCAGGGGCCGCCGGACCCAAGACCTGCTTCCATTCAATGAGGCATAACTTCAAGGATGCGCTCAGGGCCGCCAACGTCGATCAGACGATTGGCCTCGCGCTCGGTGGCTGGTCCATCGGTGCTGGAGGAAATTCGGTGGCGGAGGGATATGGCCGGGGCCATTCCGTCCACGCGCTGGCCGCCGCCA
>NZ_DATFAV010000240.1:0-3305 GCF_035254145.1 Caulobacter sp.
CTACGCCATCGTCCAGCTACGCCAGGACAACGCCCTGGGCACGCTGCGGAACATGGTCGGCTTCCAGACCAAGCTCAAGCATGGGGTCCAGGCCGAGACCTTCCGGATGATCCCGGGTCTGGAGAACGCCCAGTTCGCCCGCCTGGGCGGTCTGCACCGCAACACCTTCATCAACTCGCCCAAGCTGCTGGACAGGTCGCTGCGCATGAAGGCCCAGCCGCGCCTGCGCTTCGCCGGCCAGGTCACCGGGGTCGAGGGCTATGTCGAGAGCGCGGCCATGGGCCTGCTGACCGGTCGTTTCGCCGCCGCCGACCGCAAGGGCGCGCCGATCGACGCCCCGCCGCCGACCACCGCGCTCGGCGCCCTGGTCGAGCACATCACCGGCGGCCACCTGGAAGGCGGCGCCGGTCCAGGCAGCTTCCAGCCGATGAACATCAACTACGGCCTGCTGCCGCCGCTGGAAACGCCCAAGGTCGACGAGGACGGCAAGAAGATCCCGCTCAAGGAACGCGGCCGCGCCAAGAAGCGACTGATGAGCCTGCGGGCGCTGAAGGATCTCGACGCCTGGATGGGAGCCTGACCTCAGGATCCCACCCAGAACCGGTGCGGACTGCCGGGGTCGAGCTGATCTCTGATGGACCACAGGGTCACGAAGCGGTGGTAGCCTTCGACGAGATGCAGAGGCGTTTGCAGCCACTCGGGCGGCGGCGACAGGAAGGTCAGATTAGCCGTCTCAAGCAGGATCGGCGCATTCTTCCAGGCGAGATCCCTTGTAACCTGCATATGGACAAGCCGCCGGAATATCGGGGCCTCTTTCGTCAATCGCTGGAACTGGCTGGCTCCGCCGCGCATGATCTCCGCACCGGGCAGCGTAGCAGGCGTACAGAGCCGCGGGCTCCAGGTCAGAGCGGGCAGATCCAGAAACGCCCAAGTCGCCGCCTTGCCTGGATTCTGCTGGAACCACTCCAATAGAACCTCGCCCGGCATGCCAGGCACGATCGAACTCACGCGATTCAGATAGGCGCTCTGAGCATCAGGATTATAACCTTGCTCACTGTCGAGGGGATCTAGCTGAGAAATATTGAAACTACACATGTCTTTGAAGTTCACCTTTCATCCAATAACCTAACGTTACCACATCGGGAATTCGAAACTCCATTTCCTTGACGACCATTGCCCTTCTTTTCTGAGTCGGAGCCTTCCGCCCGAAACGCCGCATCCTCCCAGCGCCGGAAAGGCACGGGCAGGCGCGCCCTTCCTCAAGTAAGAAAATTATGACTTAAGGGGAGGCGCCGCCATCTCGACATGGCGCGCGTGCGGGCGCCTGAGCGGGAACCTTCCGTGATGGCGCTTGTCGGCGAAGATCGGCGGGCGCAGCCTGCTAGGGTCGCGGGATGGAGGCGAAAGCGGACGTGTCAGCGGATTTCGATTTCGGCGTTCGGGCCAAGGCGCGCTGCGACGCCTTGGGCGTTTCGCCATACAGCGAGGTCGAGGGCCAACTGACGCGACGGTTCCTGACACCCGCCCACGAGGCGGCGCTGGAGATGCTGACCCGCTGGATGACGGACGCCGGCATGAGCGTGCGTCGTGACGCCGCCGCCAATCTGATCGGTCGCTATGAGGGCGCGCTCCCGGGCGCCAAAGCTCTGATCATCGGCTCTCACATCGACAGCGTCAGGAACGGCGGCCGCTATGACGGGCCGCTGGGGATCATGCTGGGGATCGACGTGGTCGAGGCGCTGCATCGCGCTGGACGCCGCCCGCCCTTCGCCGTCGAGGTGGTGGCGTTCGGCGACGAGGAAGGTTCGCGCTTCCCGGCCTCGATGAGCTGCAGCCGCGCCATGGCCGGCGCGCTCGATCCGGCGGCGCTGGAGATGAAGGACGCCGACGGCGTTTCGGTGGCCGAGGCCCTGACCGCGTTCGGTGGCGATCCGGCGAACATCGCGCTCGCCGCCCGCAAGCCGGAAGAGGTCCTGGCCTTCCTGGAGGCGCATATCGAGCAGGGCCCGGTGCTGGAGGCCGAAGGCCTGGCGCTGGGCGTCGTCACCGCCATCGCCGCCCAGAAGCGGCTGATGGTGAAGATCATCGGCGCGGCCGGGCACGCCGGCACGACGCCGATGGGCCTGCGCAAGGATCCTGGTCCCGCCGCAGCCGAGTGCGTGCTGGCCCTGGAGCGCATCTGCCGCGCCGGAACCGACGGCCTGGTCGGCACGGTCGGCCGCATGACCGCCCTGCCCGGCGCGTTCAACGTCATTCCCGGCGCGATCGAGTTCTCGATGGACATCCGCGCCGAAACCTCGGCCACGCGCGATGCGGCGGTCGACGCGATCTGCGCCGAGATCCACGCCATCGCCGGCGCCCGGGGCCTGAAGGCCGAGATCCACCTGATGCAGGCCCTGGCCGAGAGTCCTTGCGATCCGTCTCTGATGGGCCTGCTGGAAGAGGCGCTCGCCGACCTGTCCCAGCCCCCGCGCCGCCTGCCCTCGGGGGCCGGCCACGACGCCATGGTGATGGCCGATCTCTGCCCCGTCGCCATGCTGTTCGTCCGTTGCGAGGGCGGGATCAGCCACAACCCGGCCGAGGCCGTCACCGAGGCCGACTGCGCCCTGGCCGCTAAGGCCATGCTCCATTTCATCGACAAGCTAGAACGACGCGAACGCGCATGACTGAAATCTTCAAAGAACTCGACCACCCCGCCCGCCTGCTGATGGGGCCCGGACCGATCAACGTGCACCCGCGGGTGCTGCGGGCCATGTCGGTGCAGTTGCTGGGCCAGTTCGATCCCGAATTCACCAGCTACATGAACGAGGTCATGGCGCTGTATCGCGGCGTGTTCCAGACGGAGAACCGCTGGACCTTCGTGGTCGACGGCACTTCGCGCGCGGGGATCGAGGCGGCGCTGGTCTCGACGCTCAGCCCCGGCGACGACGTGGTGGTGGTCAACGCCGGCCGCTTTGGCCTGCTGCTGGCCGAGATCGCCGAGCGCTGCGACGCCAAGGTCACCTTCGTCGAGGCGCCGTGGGGAACGGTGGTCGATCCGCAGGCCGTGGAGGACGCGGTGGCGCGCGTGAAGCCGCGCCTGGTCGCCTGCGTGCACGGCGACACCTCGACCACCATGGCCCAGCCGATCGAGGCCATCGGCGAGATCTGCCGACGCCACGACGCCCTGCTCTATGTCGACGCCACCGCCACCCTGGGGGGGATGAGCGTTCCGGTCGACGCCTGGCGGGCCGACATCGTCACGGCCGGCCTGCAGAAGTGCATGGGAGGCCCGTCGGGCTCGGCGCCGATCACGATCAACGACC
>NZ_DATFAV010000241.1:0-33262 GCF_035254145.1 Caulobacter sp.
GACTGGTTCGGCGAAAACATCTGGCCGCCCCCAACTTATCGGCTTTGCCGGATGCGAGGTGGTAGGGCGCTGGCCGGTTCTGCTGCCCGACTATTGTAAAAGGAACCTGTCCCATCGTGCACCACTGCAACGCAGACGGTGTCATTGAAGCACGAGAAAAGTGAGGGGAAATTCGTGGGGTTGCTCAGCGGGCCACTGCCTTTTGCTAAGCAAAAACAATTATTTAGATAGAATCCTTGGTGGAGCCGAGGGGAATCGAACCCCTGACCTCCTCATTGCGAACGAGGCGCTCTACCATCTGAGCTACGGCCCCAAGGAGCGGCGGAGATACGGCGACAGAGGCCGGACGTCAAGCGGGGTTATCACAGCGCCTTGTCAGCACCCTCCAGGCGCGGCAAGAAGCTCAGGCGCATCGACGGAAAAACCATGGCCCCGATCATCCATCTCGTCTTCTTCATCATCAACGCCCTGGTGGACCTGCTCTGGTGGGCCATCGTGATCTCGGCGATCCTCAGCTGGCTGTTCGCGTTCGAGGTCATCAATCGCCGCAACGAGTTCGTCTACAACGTCGCCAGCTTCCTGGACCGGATCACCGATCCGATCCTGCGCCCCTTCCGCAAGATCATTCCCGCGATCGGCGGCGTGGACATCAGCCCGATCATCGTGCTGCTGCTGCTGCGCGGCGTTCAGATCTTCATCCTGCCGGCCCTCGAGGCCGCTCTGATCGGCCCCTTTGGCTGAGGTCCTGGCCGTTCGCCTGACGCCGCGCGGCGGGCGGGACGCCGTCGACGGCTGGGCGGTGGACGCGGACGGCCGCGCCTTCCTGAAGGTCCGCGTCGCCAGCCCGCCGGTGGATGGCGCGGCCAACGCCGCCTTGGTGGCCTTTCTCGCCAAGACCCTGAAGATTCCACGCTCTGCCGTGAGGCTCGCGTCCGGCGAAACGGCGCGGGTCAAACGCCTTGAGCTCGATGGCGTCGATCCGTCGGCCCTTGTCCGCGCATTTGGGCCGCGCCCCGGGACTAGCGACGCCTGACCCGCGCCGGCGAGGACCCGCGCCCGGCCCAATCTACGCCAAACCATTGATGAAACGTGCTTCTTTTCACATCCTCTTAGCCCTTAACGGCTAAGCTCGAGGGTCGAAACCCAGTTGGGCTCGGTTCGGGGGAACAGCGCCAAATGAGCGCGATGGTGGAGAAGAGAGACGTGGCGCGCACGATCGCTTCGCGACGCGCGAACACCTATCTGCGCCTGATCGCCACCGTCGCCATCGCCCTGATCCTCGACGTCTATATCAGGCTGCCATGGGTATGGGTTTGGGCGGCGCTCTACGCCGGCCTGCAGGGGGCCGAGCTATGGTTCCACACCTGGACCCAAGGCCGATCCGAACGGACCCAGGCGCTTTGGCGACGACTGACCGTCACGGCGGCGCCCTTCCTGACCTCGGCGGTGTTCGGCGTCGTGGCCTTGCCGCTGTTCGCCTCGCAAGCGCGCTTCGCGCCGACGCTCGGCGGAATGCTGCTGGCCGGCGCCTTGCTGAACGTGGTGGTGATCAATGGCAGCCAGCGCTCGGCCGTCTTCTCGGCGGCCGCGCCCTATGTGGTCTATCTGCTCATCGTCCCGCTCGTCGCCCGCTCGGCCAATCCCGGCGCGCCTCTGGCCAACGCCCTATGGTTCGGGGCTCTGCTGCTGATCGCCGCCGTCACCGTGGCGGCGCGCACCCTTCACACCGCCCTCAAGGCCGAGGCCGACGCCAAGGAAGAGGCCGAGCGCCGTCGCTACGAGGCCGAGGAAGCGGTGGCGGCCAAGTCGGCCTTCGTCGCGATGATCAGCCATGAACTGCGCACGCCGATCAGCGCCATTCTGGCCGGCGCCGCGCGCCTGCACGGCGACGTCCCCGAGGCCGGTTCGAAGATCCAGGCCCAACTGATCGCAGACGCCGGCGGACTGATGCGGACGCTGTTGAACGACCTGCTGGATTTCTCGCGGCTCGAGGCGGGCCGGATGTCGGTCGACAGGTCGGCCTTCAACCTGCGTCAGACGATCGCCGACACCCTGCGGCTCTGGCGGCCCGAAGCCGCGCGCAAGGGCCTGCGCCTGCGCACGCGGGGCGCGGCGACCCTGCCGCGCTGGGTGACCGGAGACGCCATGCGGCTGAAGCAGGTGCTCAACAATCTGCTTTCCAACGCCCTGAAGTTCACGACGCGGGGCGAGATCACCGTCACTCTGCGCGCCGAGACGGACGGCGCGGTCATCCTGCTGTCGATCGATGTCGTGGACACGGGCCCCGGCATTCCCGAAGCCGCGCTTCCGCGCCTGTTCGCTCCGTTCGAACAGCTCGACGAGGCCGTGGTCCGCCAGCATGGCGGATCCGGGCTTGGCCTGGTGATCAGCCGGGAGCTGGCGCGCCTGATGGGCGGGGATCTTTGCGCGAGCAGCCCGGCGGGCAAGGGCGCGCGCTTCACCCTGACCGCGACGCTGGAAGCCGCGGAAACGCCGACGGGCGCCGCAGAAGCGCCGGAGATCGCCGGCATGAGGGTGCTGGTCGTCGATGACCACGTCGTCAACCGCCGAGCCCTCGAGCTGGTCCTGCAGCCTTTCGGCGTCCACGCCACCCTCGCGGAGTCGGCCGAGGAAGCGCTCGAACTGCTGAGGGCCGAAGTGTTCGACGCGGTGTTGATGGACGTCTACATGCCCGGCATGGACGGCCGGGCGGCCACGCGGCTTCTGAGGACCAGCGTCGGCCCCAACCGGGACGTGCCGGTGATCGCCGTCACCGCCTCGGCGACCGTCCGCGACTGGGAGGACTGCCTCGACGCCGGCATGAACGCGCATGTGTCCAAGCCCATCGATCCGGCCGAGCTGTACATGGCCCTGGCCAAGACGCCATCGAGCCCCCTGCGCGAAGCCCAGACGAAGACCGTGGCGCAACGAGGCGGCTAGAGGCCAGCGTCGCCGCCGAGCGCGCTCAACCCCGTTTTGGAAACCGTTCCAGAACCTCGCCGAGCCGGGCCCTCAAGGCGTTCTCGTCCTTCAATTCGCATTCCCAGATGGTTTCGACGGTCCAGCCCTCGGTTCGCAGGGCCTCTGCGACCCTGGCGTCCCGCGCCTTGTTGCGCGCCACCTTGGCCAGCCAATAGTCGCGATTGGCCTTCGGCACCCGCGCGCCGCGCGCGCAGTCGTGGCCGTGCCAGAAGCAGCCGTGGACGAAGAAGGCCAGCCTCCGACCCGGCATGACCAGATCCGGGCTGCCGGGCAGGTCCTTGCGATGCAGGCGATAGCGCGCGCCAAGGGCGGTCAGGATGCGGCGCACCGCCCGCTCGGGCGAGGTGTCCTTGCTCCTGACTCTGGCCATGACGGCCGAGCGCTTTTCCTTGTCGTAGACGTCGGTCAAGCGCCCGCCGGCCTCAAAGCCCCTCGAACAGCGCCGTCGAGAGATAGCGCTCGGCGAAGCTGGGGATGATCGTCACGATCGTCTTGCCCTTGTACTCGTCGCGGAGCGCCAGGTCGAAGGCGGCCGTCAGGGCCGCGCCCGAGCTGATGCCGACCGGCAAGCCTTCGATCGCCGCCGCGCGGCGGGCCATGGCGAAGGCGTCGTCGTTGCTGACCTGGACGATCTCGTCGATCACGCCGCGATCGAGCACGTCCGGCACGAAGCCTGCGCCGATGCCCTGGATCTTGTGCGGACCCGGCGCGCCGCCCGACAGCACGGCCGAGGCCTCGGGTTCCACGGCCACCATCTTCAGCGAGGGCTTGCGGGCCTTGAGGGCCTGGCCGACGCCGGTGATCGTGCCGCCGGTGCCGACGCCCGAGACCACGGCGTCGACCGCGCCAGCGGTGTCGTTCCAGATCTCCTCGGCGGTCGAGACCCGGTGGATCAGCGGATTGGCGCTGTTCTCGAACTGCTGCGGCATGACCGAGCCAGGGGTGGCTTCGATCAGCTCCTGGGCGCGAGCGACCGCGCCGCGCATGCCCTTTTCCGCCGGTGTGAGCTCAAGCTTGGCGCCGAGCAGCAGCAGCATCTTGCGGCGCTCGATCGACATGCTCTCGGGCATGACCAGGATCAGCTTGTAGCCCTTGGCCGCCGCCACGAAGGCCAGGGCGATGCCGGTGTTGCCGCTGGTCGGCTCGATGATCGTCGCGCCGGGCTTCAGGATCCCCTGCGCCTCCAGCGACTCGACCATCGAGACGCCGATCCGGTCCTTGACCGAGGCGATCGGATTGAAGAACTCCAGCTTGGCCAGGACCTCGGCCTTCGGCTTCAGCTCGGCCGACAACCGGGGCAGGCGCACCAGCGGCGTGTCGCCGATCGTGTCGATGATCGAGTCATAGACCTTGCCGCGACCGACGCGCTTGAAGCGCGCGGCGTCATAGAGGGAGGAAGCGTCGTCCATCGGAGCACCTCGGAGCCTTGGGTTGCGGAAAGCGGCGCACCCTAGACCCGCAAATTCCACCTGTCAGGGGGTCATTCGGCGGCGAGGCTTGCAGTTTTGCTATAGACGAGCGGCTCGAGGAGTTTATCGGCCAGCCATCTGACGACCGGCGCGGCCACGCCGTCGCCGACGACCTGAAGGCCCGCCGTCTGCGACGGAGGCAAGCGATAGGAGTCCGGCAGGCCCATCAGTCGAGCGCCCTCTCGCGGGGTCACGAGCCGCGATCGGATCTCGCCGTTCTCGATGACCAGCAGGGTCTGGCGCGACGAGCCGCCGCGCGGCGTGCGCAGGCATCCCGCCAGACCGTCGAACCGCACCTCGGCGCGCTGCTCCCCGGCGCGCATCCGCCGGAAGACCGCGCCGACGGAACGCCCGCCGGCCCTCACCCGCGCCTCGACCGCCTGGCGGTGAGCCGGCGCCATCAGGGCCAGAAGACCTTCGGTGCGCTCAGGCGGGTTCCAGGACACGACGGCGTCAGGCTCAAGCAGGGCGGCGAGGTCGGTGTTGCGCAGCGGCGGGGATGGAACGCCCCACCAGATCCAATGGGCCCGCAGGTCTTCGGGCAGCCGGGCGGCGGCCTCGCGCACGGCGCGGGTATGGAACGCGCTCGGCCCTTCGAGGCTCTCGGTCGGCAGGCGAGTGGCGATGACGAAGACCCGGGGCCGTGACTGCGGAACGAAGGCCGAAGCATCGATCTCCAGCGCCCCGAAGCGGTAGCCCTCCTCGCTGAGCGCCCCGCACAGGGCGGTGAAGTCGTCGCCGTGATGCGAGGTCAGCAAGCCGACCACGTTCTCGATGACGATCACCGATGGCGCCCGACCCTGGGCCGCCATCGCCCGCATCAAGGTCCAGAAACCGAAAAAGGCCGAGGACTTGCCGCCCGCCAGGCCGGCGCGGGCGCCCGCCAGGCTGAAATCCTGGCAGGGGCTCGAGGCCCAGGCCAGGTCCGCCGTCGGCAGGGCGTCGACGGTGAGGGCGAAGACGTCGCCCTGATGGAAGTGGCCTTCGCCGTCGTCGAAATTGGCCTGATAGGTCGCCGCCTTGACAGGATCGAAGTCGTTGGCGAAGGCGCAGGTCCAGCCATCCCCCAACCCCACGCGGGCCATGCCCCCGCCGGCGAAGAACTCCAGGAAGGTGGGGCGCGGGTTCCGATTCATCGCCGCCGAGTCTAGCCTCACCGCGCCTCAAACGGGATAGCCAAAGACATGCGCGCCACCGTCCCGATCGTCGCCGTCCTGTTGATAACGGCCTGCGGGCGCTCGCCCATGGGTTCGACCGAGCCCGCCGGACCGCCGGCCGATGCGCCGACCGCGATGGCGGCGGACTATTCCGGCGATTTCGACGTCCTCGGGACCGAGCCGTTCTGGAGCGTCAAGGTTCGCGCGAGCGTCATGACCCTCGCGCGACCCGACCACCCTGACGCGACCACCGCAAGGCTCGACACAAGGGTCGAGGGCGAGGTGGGCGTCTTCGATGCGCCCATGGGCGAACATCGCCTCGTGCTGCGCCTGATCCCCGGCGAATGCTCCGATGGCATGTCCGATCGTCGCTACGACTATTTCGCGGAAGTCACGGTCGACGGTGAAACCTTGAAGGGCTGCGCTTCGCGACCGGGGAATCTCGCCGCCCAGCCGAAGCCCTAGAGCCTGTCCTTAGAGCGCGTTCGAGCGGTTTAACGCTCACACTTAAACCTAACGCGCTCTAGTCGCCCTTCGGCCCCAGATAGTTGGGCCCGTACACGGCCGCTCGGAAATCGTGGTGCAGCGTGGCGTCGAACGGATAGGTCTGGACGAAGAAGACGGCCGTCAGGTGGTTGACCGGGTCCACCCAGAACAGGGTGGTTTCACGGCCGTCCCAGAAGAACTCACCGACCGCGCCGCGGTTCTCGGCCGCCGTCTGCGGCTGGCTCTTGCGGACGGTGAAGTCGAGGCCAAAGCCCACCGTGCCCTTGCTGGGCAGCCAGCGACGCTCGGTCACGCGGGCGTCCAGATGATCGGTGGCCATCAGGCGTACGGTCGACGGCTTGAGGATGCGGACCCCATCCAGCGCTCCCTCGCCCAGCAGCATGCGCGAGAAACGCGCGTAGTCGTCGATGGAGGCCGCCAAGCCGGCCCCGCCCATGGTCAGACGTCGGCTCGGATCGAAGTTCAAGCTCCGGGTCTCGGCGTCGTCCTGACGCATCAGCTTGCCGTCCGGTCCCTTGTTGTAGGTGGCCGCCAGGCGGGTGAAGGCGCTCTCGGGCTGGGTCCAGGCCGTTTCCTTCATGCCCAGCGGATCGAGGATGTGCGCCTTCACATAGGCCTCGAACGGCTGGTCCGACAGCTTCTCGACCAGCAGCGCCTGGACGTCGACCGCGGCGCTGTAACTCCATTCCGAGCCGGGATCGAACAGCAGCGGCGCGGTCGCCAGGCGGCGGCCAAACTCACTCAGGTCGTTCTTCAGGTTCAACGGATCGGCGGCCGAGAACGCGGCGTCGGCCGGCGTGGCGGTCCCGCCATACGAGAAGCCCGCCGTGTGGCGCATGATGTCGCGGATCACGATCGGGCGGGCGGCCGGACGGGTCGCGCCCTGAGCGTCCATGACCTTCATGTCGGCGAATTCGGGCAGGTAGCGCGACAGCGGATCGTCCAGGCCGAACTTGCCCTGCTCCCACAGCTGCATCAGCGCCACGCCCGTGACCGGCTTGGTCATCGAGAAGATCTGCACCAGGGTGTCGCGGCGCATCGGCTTGCCGCCTTCGCGGTCGGCCATGCCGGCGGTCCCGAAGTAGCGCTCCTGCCCGTCCTTCCAGATCAGGGCCGAGACCCCGACGGCCCGGCCGCTGTCAACCATGGCCTTGAGCGCCGCGTCGATCCGCACCTTGTCGATCTTGACCGGCGCGGGCGCCTCGGCGACCGGGGCCGAACGCGCCAAGGCCGGAGCGGCCGGAACGGCCAGCAGCGTCGCCGCCACGGCGGCGAGGATCATCTTCTTGGACACGGGGCCTCCCCGAAACGCTTCTTGTGACAGCGTTGGACTGTCGCCGAGGGAGAGAGGTTTTTCCAGCCGCTCGTGGTCGTAGTGGGGGCTCGGATCAGCCCTGCGAAGCGAGCATCTTCAGATAGGCGCCGTAGGGCGAGTTCTTCAGGTCATGCGCCAGGCCCAGCAACTGCTCGGACGAGATCCAGCCGTTCTGGTGGGCGACCTCCTCGACGCAACCGATCTTCAGGCCTTGCCGGTGCTCCAGCGTACGGACGAACTCCGAGGCCTCCAGCAGGCTGTCATGCGTACCCGTGTCCAGCCAGGCGAAGCCCCGGCCCATCCGTTCCACCGAAAGGTCGCCCGCTTCCAGATAGAGACGGTTGATGTCGGTGATCTCCAGCTCGCCACGCGCCGAGGGCTTGAGGTCGCGGGCGAAGTCGACGACGCGATTGTCGTACATGTAGAGCCCGGTGACCGCCCAGTTCGAGCGCGGCTTCTGCGGCTTTTCCTCGATGGAGATGGCCTTGCCGGCCGCATCGAACTCCACGACCCCGTAGCGCTGCGGATCGTTGACGAAGTAGGCGAACACGCTGGCCCCGCTCTTCGAACGCTCCTTGGCGCCCTGAAGGATGCGGCCAAGACCCGCGCCGTAGAAGAGATTGTCGCCCAGGACCAGCACGCTCGGTTCGCCCCCGACGAACGCGGCGCCAATCCGGTAGGCCTCGGCCAGGCCATTGGGATTGGCCTGCTCCGCATAGGTGATGTTGATCCCCCAGCGCGCGCCGTCCCCCAGGAGGCCCTCGAACAGCGGCAGGTCGCGGGGCGTGGAGATGATCAGGACATCGCGCACGCCGGCCATCATCAGGACCGACAGCGGATAGTAGATCATGGGTTTGTCGAAGACCGGCAGCAGCTGCTTGCTGATCGCCAGGGTCACGGGATGGAGGCGCGTGCCCGATCCGCCCGCGAGGATGATGCCCTTCATTACGTCTTCTTCTCAGTCCTGACGGCCAAACCTAGAGCGGAATTCCGGGGAGCGTGAGCGCTTTCGCTCCGGGGTCGGCGTTTCAACGCGATGATCTTGGAGGATTTTAGGCGCCGCGGCTCAGACATGACCCTTGGCGTGGAGATAGCGGTCGAGCGCATCGGTCCAGTGCCGCGGCGTACGGCCGATGGCGGCCGAGAGCTTGGCGTTGGACAGCACGCTGTAAGGCGGCCGGCGCGCGGGGGTCGGAAACGACTCGGTCGGGATCGGAGCCACTTCGGCGGCGATTCCGGTCTTCTCGATGATACGCCGCGCGAAATCCCACCAGCTGGCCGCGCCCGAATTGACGACGTGATAGACACCGGCCGGGGCGCGCGCCTCGATCAGATCCAGGATCGCCGCGCCGGCGTCCCACGAGGCGGTCGGCGACATCATCTGGTCGTCGACCACGGTCAGGCGGCCGCGCTCCTTGCCCAGGCGGATCATGGTCTCGACGAAATTGCCGCCCTTGCCGCTGGCCCCCGCCACACCGAACAGCGAGGCGACACGAGCGACAATGACGTCGTCATGCTCCAGCCGGGCCAGGTCCTCGCCCAGGGCCTTGGTCGCGCCATAGACATTGACCGGCGCGCGGCCGATCTCTTCCAATAGCGGTTCGCGTTCGGCCTGGCCGCCATAGACATAGTCGGTCGAGACCTGCACCAGCCGAGCCCCCCGGGCCGCGCAAGCCTTGGCCAGGCGACCGGCGAAGTGGGCGTTGATCGCCACCGCGGGGCCTGGGTCGTTCTCGCAGTCATCGACGCGCGTGACGGCCACGCAGTTGATGGCGACGTCGAAGAAAAGACCCTCGAAGCTCGCCCCGGGATCGGCCGCGTCGAGCTGTCCGCGAGTCACCGGCACGAGGTCGAGGCCACGCTGGCCCGCGAGGGCGACGAGGTCCGAACCCAGCTGACCGTTGGCGCCGAAAAGGGCGATGCGTGACATCAGGCGGTCTTCAGGCCCAGACGCTGGCCGGCGTAGCGTTCGCGCAGCGGACGCCACCAGGCCTCGTTGTCCAGGTACCACTGGATGGTCCTGCGCAGGCCGGTGTCGAAAGTCTCCTGGGCCTTCCAGCCCAGTTCGGTCTCCAGCTTGGTCGCGTCGATGGCGTAGCGGGCGTCGTGGCCCGGACGATCGGCGACGAAGGTGATCAGGTCGCGGCGGCTCCGGCCAGCCATCGGGCGCAGCTCGTCGAGGACGTCGCAGATCGCCTCGACCACCTGCAGGTTGGTCCGCTCGTTGCGGCCGCCGACATTGTAGCTCTCGCCCGGAACGCCCCTGGTGGCGATCAGGTGCAGGGCGCGGGCGTGATCCTCGACGTGCAGCCAGTCGCGGACATTGTCGCCCTGGCCGTAGACCGGCAGCGGCTTGCCCTCCAGGGCGTTCAGCGTGACCAGCGGGATCAGCTTCTCGGGGAAGTGATAGGGCCCGTAGTTGTTCGAGCAGTTGGAGACCACCACCGGCAGGCCGTAGGTGTGCCACCAGGCCCGGGCCAGGTGATCGGAAGAGGCCTTGGAGGCCGAGTAGGGCGAGCGCGGATCGTAGGGCGTGGTCTCGCTGAACAGGCCCTCGGCGCCCAGGCTGCCGAACACCTCGTCGGTCGAGATGTGGTGGAAGCGGAAGGCGTCCTTCTCGGCGCCGTCAAGGCCGCGCCAATGTTCCAGCGCCGCCTGCAGCATGACGTAGGTGCCGACGATATTGGTCTGGACGAAGTCGCCGGGGCCGGTGATCGAGCGATCGACATGGCTCTCTGCGGCCAGGTGCATGATCACATTGGGCCGAAACGCCTTGATCGTCCCCGCGACGGCCGCCGCGTCGGCGACGTCACCCTGGACGAACTGGTAGTCGGCCTTGCCCTCCAGCACGGCCAGGCTGGCCGGCGAGGCGGCGTAGGTCAGCTTGTCGAAGTTGAGGATCGCGACGTCGTTCTGGCCGGCCAGGTGGCGGCACACGGCCGAGCCGATGAAACCCGCCCCACCGGTCACCATCACGCGGAGATTCTGCTGCGACATGCGCTGGATAGCCCTCGGTCCTCAGAGCGCGTCAGCGCGCTCCAAACACAAAGATCGAGCCTTTCGCGGCGCGAAAGGCTCCGGGAGCCAGCCCGTACTCCAGTTTTTAGTGTACTTGCAACAGTCGAAGGCTAGTCGGTGAACACCACGGTCTTGCGGCCGTTGAGCAGCACCCGGTCCTCCAGGCGGTAGCGCAGGGCCCGCGCCAGTACGCGGCGTTCGATGTCACGACCCTTGCGGACAAGGTCTTCCGGCGTGTCGCGATGGCTGATGCGCTCGACGTCCTGCTCGATGATCGGACCCTCGTCGAGGTCGCCGGTCACGTAGTGGGCGCTGGCCCCGATCAGTTTCACGCCGCGCGCATGAGCCTGATGATAGGGCTTGGCGCCCTTGAACCCCGGCAGGAAAGAGTGGTGGATGTTGATGCAGCGACCCTGCAGCTTGGCCGACAGGCCGTCGGACAGCACCTGCATGTAGCGGGCGAGGACGACGATGTCGGTCTGGGTCGCCTGGATCAGCTTCCAGAGCTCGGCCTCCTGCTCGAACTTGGTCTCCTTGGTCACCGGCAGGTGATGGAAGGGCAGGTCCGAAAGGTCGATATGGGCGTAGGTTTCGGCCGGGTGGTTGGACATCACGCCGGTGATGTCCATCGGCAGCTCGCCGATCCGCCAGCGATAGACGAGGTCGGCCAGGCAGTGGTCGAACTTGCTGGCCAGCAGCAGCACGCGATAACGCTCGGCGCGATCGCGCAGGGTCCACTTCATCTTCAGGCCGTCGGCCAGGGCGCTGAATTCGCCGCGCAGGGCTGTGCGATCCGCGCCGTCGGCGTCGAAGACCACGCGCATGAAGAACTGGCCGGTCTCTTGGTCATCGAACTGCTGGGCGTCGAGGATGTTGCAGCCGCGCTCGTAGAGGAAGGCGGACACCTTGGCGACGATGCCGCGCTGGTCGGGGCAGGAGAGGGTCAGGATCATGGTCCGCTCCCTCTAGAGAACCGCGGCCGCCAAGAAAAGCCGAGAGCGCACGAAATCACTCGTCAGGCGCCTCGGGAGAAACGGTTTCGGCACGACCATGCCCCGCCGAAGACCAATGGCCGTCATGGACACCGAGCCGGGTAGGCGTCCCGGATAGAACGGGTCTAGGGTTCGCACCATGATTTCCTCCTCCGAAGTCTTGTCTGATCGCGCGATCGAACTGCTGGCCAAGCTGGTGGCCTTCGACACCACCTCGCGCCGGTCGAACCTGGAGCTGATCCAGTGGGTCGAGGGCTATCTGGCCCGTCTCGGGGTCCCCTCGCGACGCGTGCCGAACGCGGACGGAACCAAATCGAACCTGATGGCCACCATCGGCCCGGCGGTCGAAGGCGGGATCGTCCTTTCCGGCCATACCGACGTCGTGCCGGTCGATGGCCAGCCCTGGTCCAGTGACCCGTGGGTTCTGACCGAGCGCGACGGCCGCCTCTATGGCCGAGGGACCTGCGACATGAAGGGCTTCCTGGCGCTGGCCCTGGCCGCCGCGCCGGACCTGGCCAAGGCGACGCTCAGCAAGCCCGTCCACCTGGCCTTCTCCTATGACGAGGAGGTCGGCTGCCTGGGCGCGCCGGACATGATCGAGGTGATCGCCACCGAGGTTCCCAAGCCCGCCCTGGTGGTCGTCGGCGAGCCCACCGACATGGTCGCCGTACGCGGCCACAAGGGCATCGCCACCTTCACGGTCACCGTCACCGGCCGCGAAGCCCATTCCAGCCTTACCCACCTGGGCGTCTCGGCCAATATGGCGGCGATCAAGCTGATGGCGATGCTGGTCGCGCTTTCGGAAAAGCTGGAGCGCGAGGCCGATCCCAACTCGCCGTTCACCCCCAAGGGCGCGACCCTGACCGTCGGCATGGTCAACGGCGGCACGGCCGGCAACATCCTGGCCCGCGAGTGCAAGTTCTTGTTCGACCTGCGCACCCCGGCCGGCCAGGATCCGATGGCGCTGCTGACCGACTTCTTCGCGGCGGCGGACCGAATGGACGCCGAGATCAAGGCCAAGGCCCCCGAGGGCGGCGTCAAGATCGAGCGCCGCTCGCTGACCCCGGCCTTCGCGCCCGAGGAGAACGGCGTCGCCGAGGCGTTCGCCCGCAAGCTGACCGGCGACAATGGTCCGGCCCGCGTCGTGCCCTACGCCGCCGAGGCCGGGCAGTTCCAGGGCGCGGGCTTCTCGACCGTGATCTGCGGCCCGGGCTCGATCGACCAGGCTCACCAGCCCGACGAATATGTCGAGATCAGCCAGATGCAGCGCGGCGCGGCCTTCATGCGCCGGCTGATCGAGGACCTTTCCACTTCCTGATGACGAAGCGCCGTCCCACGAACGCCGCTGGGTCGATCGACATGACCCGCAGGATCGCGCCGGGCGAGGCCTTGCGCTTGGCCTGGATCGCGCGGCGATCGGCCAGCACCTGGTTCAGATCCTCGCGCTTCAGGGCCGCCTTTATCCCCCGGATCGCCGGCGCGACATCGCCGCGCCGCCAGTGCAGCAACAGCAGGCCCGCCGTCACCGCCACATGCAGCGGCAGGGTGAGCGGGAACAGCCAGCCGGGCGTGTTCTTCAGGAAGGTCCAGACTCGATTGCGCGAGCCGTGGAAGATCGAGAAGTCCGACCGCACACCCGTGCTGGCCGAGCCCACGTGGGCGACCTTGGCCTTGGGCAGCAGCAGGGTCGGCTGGCCGTAGAGGCGCAGGCGGTAGCCCAGGTCGACGTCCTCGCAGTAGCAGAAATAGCGCTCGTCGAAGCCGCCCACATCCAGGAACAGCTGGCGGTCGATCAGCATGGCCGCGCCGCAGGCCGAGAACACCTCGCCCTCGGGCAACACCGCCGGCGGCTTGCGGCCATACCCGCCCCGGAACGGTATGCCCGCGCTGGTGACGTTGTCGCCGGCCCCATCCAGCAGGCCCGGCCGGTCGGCCGAGAGTTGCAGCGAGGCGAAACTCTTCACGGTCGGATGGCGCGCGACGCCGGCCATCAACTCTTCCAGCCAATCGGGCTCGGCGTAGGCGTCGGGATTGAGCAGGACGAGCCAGCGGCCCCTGGCGCGGCGGGCGGCCAGGTTGTTACCGGCCGCGAAGCCCAGGTTGGCGCCCGCCTCGACGAAATCGACCCAGGGATTGGCCTTGGCCGCCGCCTGCGGCGCGCCGTCGGTCGAGGCGTTGTCGATCAGGATCGTCTCGAAGTCACGGAAGGTCTGGGCCGCCAGCCGCGCCAGACACGGCTCCAGCGTCGGACCGCTCTGATAGGAGACGATCACCACGGTCACCGTCGGGGCCCGGTTCTCCTGGCTCTTGTTTTCGGTCGCTTCAGGCGGCATCCGTGGCCAGTTCGTTTCTCAAGGCAAAATACGCGTCATGAAGATCACGCCGCTGGCGATCCCCGAAGTGCTGCTTATCACGCCCGCGCGCCATGGCGATGAGCGCGGCTGGTTTTCCGAGACCTTCCGCCAGTCGGCGCTGGAGGAAGCCGGGTTCAAGGCCGCCTTCGTGCAGGACAACCACGTCCGCTCGACCACGCGCGGCATCCAACGCGGCCTGCACTACCAGAAGCCGCCGCACGCCCAGGACAAGCTGCTGCGCTGCGTGGTGGGGTCGATCTTCGACGTGGCGGTCGACATCCGGAAGGGCTCGCCGACCTATGGCCAGTGGGTGGGCGCGGAGCTCTCGGCCGAGAACCGCCAGCAGCTCTTGGTGCCCAAGGGCTTCGCCCACGGCTACGTCACCCTGACCGACGCCTGCGAGGTGCTCTATAAGGTGACCGACTACTACGCCCCGCAGGCCGAGGGCGCGGTGCGCTGGAGCGACCCGGCCATCGGCATCGATTGGCCGATGCCGGTCGGCGAGATCACCGCCAACGACCGCGACAACGCCGCCCCGCTGCTGGCGCAGATCGAGTCTCCCTTCACCTACGAGGCCTAATTGTGAGCTTCACCGACTTCTTCTGGACCTCGCCCGAAGGCCTGCCTCTGCACGCGCGGGACCACGCGCCCGTCGGCGAAGTTCGGAAGCTGCCGGTGATCTGCATTCACGGCCTGACCCGCAACGCCCGCGATTTCGAGGACCTGGCGCCGCGCATCGCCGCCACGGGCCGCCGGGTGCTGGCGGTCGACGTGCGCGGCCGGGGCCTGTCGGCCCGCGACCCGAACCCGATGAACTACCATCCGGGAACCTACGCCGCCGACGTCGTTTCGCTGTTGGCGGCGGCCGGGATCGAGCGGGCGGTGTTCGTCGGCACCAGCATGGGCGGGCTGATCACCATGGTGCTGACCTCGATCGCGCCCGAGGCGATCGCGGCGGCGGTGTTGAACGACGTCGGCCCCGAACTGTCGCCCGTGGGACTGGCCCGGATCGCCGGCTATACCGGTATGGCCAGCCGCTTCGAGACTTGGGCCGACGCCGTCGCCTACGCCAAGGCGATCAACGAAGCGGCCTTCCCGAGCTACGGCCCCGAGGACTGGGACGTCTTCGCCCGCCGCCTGTTCGACGAGAAGGGCGGCGCCTTCGTCCTCGCCTATGATCCCGACATCTCGGCCCCGATCAAAGCGGCGGCGGAAGCCGCGGCCAAGACCCAGGCCGAAGGCGGCCAAGCCCTCGCGCCGCCGGACATGTATCCGCTGTTCCGGGCCCTGGCGAAGGACCGGCCGCTGCTGCTGGTGCGTGGCGGAATCTCGGACCTGATCGACCCGGCCATCGCCGATCGCATGCGCGCCGCCGCGCCTCACATGGCCTATGTCGAGGTCCCGGCGGTCGGCCACGCGCCGATGCTGACCGAGCCGGAAGCCTGGGCGGCGATCGAAAAGCTCCTCGAAACGACGCCCTAAAGGGTGTGCCCGGATGGCTTGGCCGTGCTAGAGGCCCCGCCACGGCTCGTTCTTCGCCGCGACAGAGTGCTGATCCGATGACCCTCGACCTCGCCGCCATCCAAGCCGCCGCCGGCCGCCTGAAGGGTCAGATCGAGCGGACGCCCTGCCGCCACTCCAAGACGCTGTCGAAGATCACCGGCGCCGAGGTGTGGGTGAAGTTCGAGAACCTGCAGTTCACCGCCGCCTACAAGGAGCGCGGCGCCCTGAACAAGCTGATGCTGCTGTCGGAGGCCGAGAAGGCCAAGGGCGTCATCGCCGCCAGCGCCGGCAACCACGCTCAGGGCCTAGCCTATCATGGCGCTCGTCTGGGCGTGCCGGTGACCATCGTCATGCCCCGCACCACGCCCTTCGTGAAGGTGCAGCACACCCGCGACTTTGGCGCGACGGTGATCATCGAGGGCGAGACCTATGACGACGCCAATGCTCACGCGCGCAAGCTGCGCGACGAACAAGGCCTGACCTTCGTCCACCCGTTCGACGACTACGACATCATGGCCGGCCAGGGCACGATCGCCCTGGAAATGCTCGAGGACGCGCCGGACCTGGAGATCCTGCCGGTGCCGATCGGCGGCGGCGGCCTGATCAGCGGCGTGGCCACGGCGGCCAAGGCGATCAATCCGAACATCCGCATCGTCGGCTGCGAGCCAGCCATGTATCCGTCGTTCACCGCCCGCATGCGCGGCGTCGCCGCTCACTGCGGCGGCCAGACGATCGCGGAAGGGGTTGCGGTCAAGCAGGTCGGCGACCTGACCTATGGCGTCGTGCGCCCGCTGATCGACGACGTGCTGCTGCTGGAAGAGCCGCACCTGGAGCAGGCCGTCTCGCTGTACTGCAACGTCGAGAAAACCATCGCCGAGGGGGCCGGCGCGGCCTCGTTGGCGGCTCTGCTGGCCTATCCGGAGCGTTTCCGCGGCAAGAAGTGCGGCCTGATCCTGTGCGGCGGCAACATCGACACGCGGCTTCTGGCCTCGGTGCTGACCCGCGAACTGGTCCGCGCCCAGCGCCTGGCCTCCCTGCGGATCATCGGGGACGACCGCCCGGGCCTGCTGTCGACCGTGGCCTCCGTGATCGGGACCATGGGCGCCAACATCATCGAGGTGAACCACAACCGCCTGGCCCTGGACGTCCCCGCCAAGGGCGCGGAGTTCGACATCACCATCGAAACCCGCGACGCCCAGCACACCCAGGAGGTCATGGACGCCCTGCGCGAGAGCGGTTACCCGCCGCGGGTGGTCTAAACCGAACTCTCATCCCCCTTTGGGGGAGGTGGCCCAGAGGGCCGGAGGGGGCAAGCTGGACGCAAGCCGCGTTAGCCCCCTCAGTCGCTCCGCGACAACTCCCCCAGAAGGGGCGCAGATTCGCCTATTCCTTCGGCTTGCCCGGCCCGATCCGGTTCACGTCCAGCAGTTCGATGCGGAAGATCATCACGCTGTTGCCGGGGATCGGGCCCTTGTCCTGTGCGCCATAGCCGAGCGCCGGCGGCACGTAGAGGATCCATTCGTCGCCTGGCTTCATCCGCTGCAGGCCAATGACCCAGGCCGGCACCAGGCCGTCCAGCGGGAACACGGCCGGCACGCCGCGCTCATAGCTCGAGTCGAACACCGTGCCGTCCAGCAGCTTGCCCTCATAGTGAACCTTGACCTCGTCGGCGGCGGTCGGATGCAGGCCGCCCGGGGGACCTTCGCGCACCACCTTGTACTGCAGGCCCTGCGGCAGGGTCACGACGCCGGGCTCCTTGGCGTTCTTGGCCATGAAGGCGTCGGCGGCGGCCAGGTTCTCCTGCGCCTGCTTGCCGGGACCGCAGGCGGCGAGGGTCAGGCCTGCGGCGGCGAGGATGAAAAGCAGGGCGCGACGGAGCATGGGAAACCTCAGCGAAACTGGCCGTTCAGCTAGCACGGACCGCGCGGCATTCCACCTCTTACCCGATATGCCAACGATTTCACGGAACAGTGGTGGCTTTCACCGGCCAGCTTTTCTAGAAACGGCCTCCCAACAGCAGACGAGCCGCTCATGAAACCCGTTCGTAAAGCCGTCCTTCCCGTCGCCGGCCTGGGCACCCGCGTCCTGCCTGGGACGAAGACCACGCCGAAGGAGCTTTTGAACGTCGTCGACCGTCCCATCCTGTCCTACATCGTCGAGGAAGGCCGCAAGGCGGGTATCGAACACTTCGTCTTCGTCACCGGTCGCTCCAAGGGCGCGATCGAGGACTATTTCGACCACCAGGTCGAGCTGGAGGCCCAGCTGGAGGCCAAGGGCAAGACCGACATCCTCAAGCAACTGCGGGACGAACTGCCCAAGCCGGGCGAGATGAGCTTCGTGCGCCAGATGGCCCCGCTGGGCCTGGGCCACGCCGTCTGGTGCGCTCGCGAGATCATCGGGGACGAGCCGTTCGCGGTGATGCTGCCCGACGTGATCGTCGACGCCCAGCCGTCGGCGCTCAGCCAACTGATCGAGGTCTACAACAAGGTCGGCGGCGGCAATGTGATCGGCGTCGAGGAAGTGCCGGCCAGCGAGACCCACAAGTACGGCATCGTCGCGCCGGGCAAGGTCGACGGCCGCGTCGCCACCATGACCGGCATGGTCGAGAAGCCCCCCCAAGGCACGGCGCCCTCGAACTGGTCGATCGCCGGTCGCTACATCCTGCAGCCCGAGATCTTCGGCCTGTTGGCCAGCCAGGAGAAGGGCGCGGGCAACGAGATCCAGCTCACCGACTCGATGGCCAAGCTGATGCAGCAGCAGCCTTTCCACGCCTATGTCTATGACGGCGTGACCCACGACTGCGGCGACAAGATCGGCCTGCTGAAGGCGAACGTCGCCCTGGCCCTGAAGCGTTCCGACCTGGGCGCCGCCGCCCGCGCGGCCGTGGAAGCCGCCCTGAAGGCCTAACTCTAAATCCTCCCCCTAGAGGGGGGAGGCGGCCGCAGGCCGGAGGGGGAAGTTCGGACTATCCGGTTTCTTCCCCCTCCGTCGCCTACGGCGACACTTCCCCCGCTGGGGGGAGGATTTCCCATTCGACCAGCACGTCCGGATCGTCCTCGACGCCCCGCAAAGCCGCCGCGGCCTCTCCGACCAGCCGCCGCGCGGCCCAGGCCGCCGCGCCACGCACCACCGGCGCGGGATCCCTCAGCAGCGGTTCGACCACCGCCATCAGACCAGCGTCGCCGCTATTGCCGATCGCGTACAGCACGTTGCGCACGAAGCGGTCTCGTCCGATCCGCTTGATCGGGTTCTTCGAGAAGAAAGCCCTGAACTCGGCGTCGTCCAGGCGCGCCAGTTCGGCGAGCGATGGCTGCTTCAGCGCCGCCCGCGCCTGCAGCTTGGCCTCGTTCGACAGCGTCGCGAACTTGTTCCACGGACAGACCGCCAGGCAGTCGTCGCAGCCATAGATGCGATTGCCCAGGGCCGCCCGGAACTCGGTAGGGATCGGCCCCGAAAGCTCGATCGTCAGGTACGAGATGCAGCGTCGCGCATCCAGTTGGCGCGGAGCCGGAAAGGCGTTGGTCGGACAGATGTCCAGGCAGGCGCTGCACTTGCCGCAGTGATCGATCTCCGGGGCGTCCGGCGGCAGTTCCAAAGTCGTCAGCACGCTGCCCAGGAACAGCCAGGAGCCGAACTGTCGCGAGACCAGGTTGGTGTGCTTGCCCTGCCAGCCCAGGCCGGCGCGCTGGGCCAATGGCTTTTCCATGAGCGGCGCGGTGTCGACGAAGACCTTCACGTCGTTCCCGAACCGGCGATGCATCCAGCCGGCCAGCACCTTCAGCCGCTTCTTGACCAGGTCGTGATAGTCGTCGCCCTGGGCGTAGACAGAGATCGCGGCATTGTCTGTACGCGCCAGCTGTTCCAGGGGATCGATGTCGGGACCGTAGTTGACGCCCAGCACCACCGCCGACTTCGCCTCGGTCCACATGGCGGTGGGATGGGACCGCCGCTCCAGCGTCTCCTCCATCCAGCCCATGTCGCCGTGGCGCTCGGCCTCGACGAAGGCCTTCAACCAGTCGCCATTGGGCCAGGCGGCGGCCGCGTCGGCGAAGCCGCAGGTCGAGAAGCCCAGGCTCAGAGCCTCGGCGCGGATCTCGTCCTTGATCGCACCAAAGTCTTTTGGGGGAGAAAGCTCAGAAATCGAGGTCGTCATAGTGCGCGGCCGGCGCGAGGCCAGGCCAGCGGTCGGCCAGGATCGGCCGGAAGGCCGGCCTCGACTTCAATTTCATGTACCAGGTCTTGGCCGTCGGGAAGTCTTTCCACGGCACGTCACCGAAATAATCGATGACCGACAGGTGCGCGGCGGCGGCGAAATCGGCGAGACTCATCCGTCGGCCAGCCAGCCAGTCGCGGGTCTGCAGCAGGCCGTCGATATAGCCCAGGTGCATGCGCAACGCCTCGCGTCCCTGGCGCAGGGCCGCCAGATCCGGCGCCCCCATGCGCAGCAGCCGCTTCTCCATCTTTTCGTGGAGGAGGAAGCCGTTCACCTCGTTGTCGAACTTGCGGTCGAACCACTGCAGCAGCCGGCGGGCCTCGGCGCGCTCGGCCGGATCGCGACCCAATAGCGGCGGCTCCGGCTCGCTCTCCTCGATGTGCTCGAGAATGGCCCGAGTCTCGCAGGCGGTCAGGGTGCGTTCGTTGCGGGTCTCGACCAGGACCGGCGTCAGGCCCGATGGATTGAGGGCCGCGAACTCGGGCGGCGCTTCCCAATATCGAACCTGCACCTCGACGAACGGCAGCCGCTTTTCGCCCAGCGCCAATCGCACCTGCCGCGAGGCGGGATCGAGGGGAAAGTGGTGAAGGGTGCGTTCGACGCTCATGCCCAGGTGCGCTCAGGCTGCATCGAAAGAGCGATGCGCCGCTTTGCTTAACAAGAGATTGCTGAACCGCGATTAGTCAGGAAAACCAGCCTTTTGCGCGGCGATTTCGATCAAGCCTGGCCGTTCATGCGACCAATCAGCGCCGTGGTGCTCTGGCCCTGTTTCAGCTGCGCCAGGACGACCTCGCCCCCGTAGCCGAGGACGATGTCCGAGCCGACCACGGTCTCGACCGTGTAGTCCGCGCCCTTGACCAGCACATCCGGTCGGAACGCCTTGATCAGCTCCAGCGGCGTGTCCTCGTCGAACAGCACCACCAGATCCACCGAGGACAGCGAGGCCAACACCGTCGCGCGGCCCTGCTCCTTCTGCACCGGCCGGGTCGGGCCCTTCAGCTTGGAGACCGAAGCGTCGGTGTTGAGGCCGACGATCAACCGGTCGCAAGCCGACTTGGCCTGCGACAGCAGGGAGACGTGGCCGGGGTGCAGCAAATCAAAGCAACCGTTTGTGAAGCCGACCTTCAAGCCCCGCGCGCGCCATCCCTCGACGATCTCACGGGCCTGGTCGAGGGTCGCGATCTTGATCTCTCCAGGCTCGCCCTGGTTCGAGCCGGCCCGGGCGGTGAGCTCCGCGGCGGTGACGACGTCGGTGCCCAGCTTGGCGACGACCAGCCCGCCCGCGAGGTTGGCGAGATGGGCCGCGTCGGCCAGACTCGCGCCAGCGGCGATAGCCAGGGCCAGGGTCGCGGCCACGGTGTCGCCGGCTCCGGAAACATCGAACACCTCCACGGCCGTCGCTGGGAGATGAACCGGCGCCTGGCCGCGAACCGCCAGGGTCATGCCGGCTCCGCCCCGCGTGATCAGAGCGGCGTCCAGGGTCGGCGCCATGGCCAGGATCGCCGCGCCGGCGTCTTCGGAGGCCGCGTCGCTGTTGTCGACGATGCCGGTCGCCTCGGCGGCTTCCTTGCGGTTCGGCTTGATCAGGGTCGCGCCGTCGTATCGGGCGAAGTCGCGGCTCTTGGGATCGACGATCACCGGCTTGCCGGCCGCCCGGGCCGCGGCGATCGCCTCGCGCGCCACCGCGTCGGTCAGCACGCCCTTGGCGTAGTCGGACAGCACCACGACGTCGGCCATCGGCAGGCGGGCCTTGAACGCCGCCAGCAGCGCCACGCCGTCGCCGGACGTGCGATCCTCGCGATCGACTCGCAGCATCTGGTGGGAGCCGGAAATGTAGCGGACCTTCTCGGTCGTGCGCCGGCTCGGATCCACGATCAGTTCGGCCTCGAGCCCGGTCTCGGCGTCGATCATGCCGTTCAGGGCGGCGCCCGCGTCGTCCCCGCCGATCAGGCCGATCAGGACGGCCTTCGCGCCGAGGGCCGCCACGTTGCGCGCGACATTGCCCGCCCCGCCCAACATCGCCGTTTCCTTCTCGACCGCGATCACCGGCACCGGCGCCTCGGGCGAGATGCGGTCGACCGCGCCATAGACGAAGCGGTCCAGCATCACGTCGCCGAGAACCAGCACGGTCTTGCCGGCGAAAGCGCGGGGCAGATGGGCGAGGGCGTCGTTCATGCGGAGTTCCGTACCGCTCCGCCCCGAAAACTCAACCCTCGACGCTCTCGGCGAAGACGCCACCGTGCTTCTCGGCCAGGCCCCGGGGGTCGGGATGGATGATGATGTCGGCCGAGGGGAAGGCCTCCAGCAGGCGGTTCTCGGCGGCGACCATGATCGTGTGCGCCTCGGCCAGCGAGATCTCGGCGGCCAGGTCGGCGTGCATCTGCATGTGGACGTAGGGACCGGAGGCCCGCGTGCGCAACTGGTGGACGCCCAGGACGCGCGGATCCACCGTGGCGAGCTCGACGATGCGCGCACGCTCGTCCTCGGGCAGTTCGCGGTCCATCAGCTGGGCCGAGGCCTCGCGGAACACACCGATCGCGCCCCAGATCAGCCACAGCGCCACCACCAGGCCGGCCGCGGCGTCGAGCCAGGGCAGGCCCAGCCAGGCGGCCGCGCCGACCCCGACCAGGGCCACCGCGTTCGAGGCGAGGTCGGCCGCATAGTGAGCGCGGTCGCCGGAGATGGCGATCGAGCCGCTGGCCTTCACGACGCGGGTCTGGGCGGTGATCAGCGCCAGGGTCAGGCCGATCGACACCAGCATCACGGCCACGCCGGCCAGGCCGTGCTCGACGGGGCGCGGATGCAGCAGCGCGTTGATCGCCTCGCGTCCGATCAGGGCGCCCGAAGCGAAGACCAGGCCGCCCTGCATCAGGCTGGAGAAAGCCTCGGCCTTGCCGTGGCCGAAGCGGTGCTCGGCGTCCGGCGGCTCGGCCGCGTAGCGCACGGCGTAGACGGTGATCAGCGAGGCCACGAGATCCAGCGCCGAGTCCGACAGCGAAGCCAGGATCGCGACCGAGCCGCTGGCCAGCCAAGCAGCCGCCTTGACCAGGATCAGGATCGCCGCTGTCGCGACCGACAGCAGGGCGACCCGTCGAGTGGCGGCGCGGACTTCGGGGGAGGCGGCGGCTGGGGACATGGCCGCCTTTTAGCAAGGCCGCCGGCCCAGCCCCAGCGCGAACGACTCGCGACGGTCAGGCCGCTATCCTGGGCTCCGGCCCCACATAGACCGACTGCGGGCGGATCAGGCGGCCGCCGGCCAGTTGTTCGCGGGCGTGGGCCAGCCAGCCGGCGACGCGCCCCATGGCGAAGACGCAGGTGAAGCTGGACGGCGGCAGGCCCAAGGCCTCCAGCAGCAGGGCGGTGTAGAATTCGACATTGGTGTCCAGCGGCCGATCCGGCTTGTGTTCCCGCAGGATTTCCAGGGCCGCCTGCTCGACCGCCTCGGCGAAAACCAGACGGCCGGGCAAGCCGCCCGACGCCGACGCCAGCTTGCGCACGGCCGCCTTCAGGGCGTCGGCGCGCGGGTCTCGGACGCGGTAGATGCGATGGCCAAAGCCCATCAATCGGTCGCCGCGCGCCAGGGCCCTCTCCAGCCACGGGCGAGCGTTCGCGGGCGTTGCGATCTCGTCCAGCATCTCGATCACCGGCCCCGGCGCGCCGCCGTGCAGCGGACCTTTCAGCGCCGACAGTCCCACCAGCACCGCCGAGGTCAGGCCCGCGCGTGTCGAGGCCACGACCCGGGCGGCAAAGGTCGAGGCGTTCAGGCCGTGGTCGCAGACCGTAACCAGATAGGCGTCCAACGCCATGGCCTCGGCCTCGGTCGCCGGTGTTCCGCGCGTCATGCGCAGGATGTCGGCGGCGTGCGACAAGGCCGGATCTGGCGCGACGGGGCTCTCGCCCTTGGCCACGCGCAACACGGCGGGGGTGAAGACGGCGGGGGCCGCGATCAGCAGCAGGGCGGTCGCCAAGTCGTCGCCGTCGGGCAGGCGGGCCAAGAGCGCGCGCATGGCCTCCACTGGATCGCGCCGGGCCAGGCCTTCATCAAGCGCGGCCACCTCGGCGAAGGCGCGCACACGAGCCTCGCCCAGAGCCGGCGCCAGGTCGGAGGGCGCGTCTTCGAAAAAGCCGTCGAACAGCAGATGGGCGGCTTCCTCGTAGCGGGTGCGGCCCGCGAGATCCTCGACGGCGTAACCCCGGATCACCAGACGGCCCCTGGCGCCGTCGACATCTGACAGAACGGTGCGGGCGGCGACAACGCCCTCAAGACCCTCGGACATATGCGGTCTCCTTTCTTGGCGAAAAGGCTCGCGTCCAGCTTGATCGTCAATCTTGATCAATATAATCAACCTATATGACCGACTGGCTCGAAGCGGATCAGGTACTGGAGCGGCTCGGGATCCGGCCGCAGACGCTCTACGCCTACGTCAGCCGAGGCCGGATCGAGGCGGCCGCCCATCCCCGGGATCCGCGCCGCAGCCTCTATCGCGCCTCGGACGTCGCGGCCCTGGCCCAGAAGAAGGCGCGCGGCCGGCGCGCGGCCGACGTCGCCGCCGAGGCGATCGCCTGGGGCGAGCCCGTGCTGGCCTCGGCGATCACGACGGTGGCGGGGGGACGCCTCTGGTATCGTGGTCGCGACGCCGTGAACCTGGCCGAGCAGGGCTTGAGCCTGGAAAATGTCGCCCGACTGCTGCGCGGCGGTCATGGGGCGGCGCTGAAATCGTCGCATCGCCCAGAACCGCCGCCCGCCGACGGCGCGCGCGGCCGCCTGTTTCTGGCCCTGGCCGCCCGGGCAGGGCATGAACCGCCGGCGCGAGGCCGCGCGCCCCTGGCCCTGGCCATGGAGGCCGCCGACCTGCTGGAAGCCGTCGTCGACGCCGCCACCGGCCCGTTTCCCGAATCTGGGGCTGGCGAAGGCCCCGCCCATGCCCGCTTCGCCGCCGCCTGGGGCCTGGACGCCGAGGGCGCCGACCTCGTCCGCCGCGCCCTGGTGCTGCTCGCCGATCACGAACTGAACGCCTCGACCTTCGCCGCTCGCGTTGCGGCCTCGACGGGCGCGTCGCTGTCGGCGGCCTGCCTGGCGGGGCTGGCGGCCCTGTCCGGACCCCTGCACGGCGGCATGGCCGCCCGGGTGGAGGCCTTCGTCGAGGAGGCCGAGCGTCGGGACCCGAAGCACGCGGTGTCCGCCCGTCTGGCGCGCGGCGCCGCCATGCCGGGGTTTGGTCATCCGCTCTATCCCGATGGCGATCCCCGCGCGGCGGCCTTGCTGGGAGCGTTCGAAATTTCGCCGCTACTGGCCGACCTGCGAGCGGCGACCGAGGCGGCGACCGGTCAGGCGCCGAACATCGATTTCGCCCTGGTGACCTTGGCCCGGACCCTGAAGCTCCCGCCGGACGCGCCCTTCATCCTGTTCGCCACGGCCAGAAGCGCCGGCTGGGCAGCGCATGCCATTGAGCAGTTGCAGACGGGACGCCTGATCCGGCCGCGCGCGCGGTACGTCGGCGCGGCGCCCGATAGCTATTCGCCTTCTTCCTCGTCATAGCCGACCAGCCTGAGCGCCCGAGCGGGGAGGCCTTCCAGCTCGCACCACCGCTCCAGCGCCTCTTCACGGCCGTGGGTGATCCACACCTCGCCGGGGCGCAGCTCCGACAAGGTCGCCGTCAATTCGTCCCAGTCGGCGTGGTCGGACAGGATCAGCGGCAGCTCGACCCCGCGCTGACGGGCCCTGGCCCGCACGCGCATCCAGCCAGAGGCGAAACAGTCCACGGGTTCGGGAAAGCGCCGCGACCAGCGGTCGGCCATGGCGCTGGGCGGGGCGATGATGATCTGTCCTGCGAAGGTGTCCTTGGAGCCGGAGGACGTCGCCGGCGTGAGCACGCCAAGCTCCACGCCATGCGCCTCGTAGAGGACGTTCAGCCGCTCCAGGGCGCCGTGCACGAAGATCGGCCTGTCCCAGCCCGCCTCGCGCAGCAGGCTGATCACGCGCTGGGCCTTGCCCAGAGCGTAGGCGCCGACGATGTGACAACGATCGGGGAACTGCTCGACCGACGCCAACAGGCTGCGGATCTCCCCGGCGTCGTCGGGATGGCGGAAGACCGGCAGGCCAAAGGTCGCCTCGGTGATGAACACATCGCAGGGAACCGGCTCGAACCGCGCGCAGGTCGGGTCGCGGCGGCGCTTGTAGTCGCCCGAGACCACCATGGTCAGGCCCTTCCAGCGCACCACCGCCTGGGCCGAACCCAGCACATGGCCGGCCGGGACCAGCGTCACCTCGACCCCGTCGCGCGCATAGGTTTCGCCATAGGCCACGGCCTCGCGGCGACCGGCGAAGTCCTCGCCGTAGCGGACGGCCATGATCGCCAGGGTCTCGGGCGTGGCGACGGCGAGCCCGTGGCCAGCGCGGGCATGATCGGAATGACCGTGGGTGATCACCGCCCGGCCCACGGGGCGGACGGGGTCGATGTAGAAGTCTCCCGGCGGGCAATAGAGACCGGCCGGCCGGGGACAGAGAAGCGCTTCGGGCTTGATCACGGCTGGATATGACAACGCGGAAAGCGCTAAGCCTATCCCCATGAGCGATCCAGACAGTCACAAAGAACAGACCCGGCTCATCGCCACGGCGATGAACGAAGGCAGCCCCCAGGCTCGAGCCCTGGGCTTCTCCACCCTGGAGATCGGCGACGCGACCGCCGTCCTGAAGGTCCCGTACCGTCCAGAGATCGTCGGCGATCCCGAGACGGGCGTCATCGCCGGCGGAGTGGTCACCACCCTGCTCGACCACGCCAGCGGCCAGGCGGTGCACGCGGCCCTGGAGGCCTGGACCTCGATCGCCACCCTGGACCTGCGCATCGACTACATGCGCCCTGCCGAGCCCGGCCTGGACGTGCTGGCCCGCGCCCATTGCTACAAGCTGACCCGTTCGGTGGCCTTCGTCCGCGCCGTCGCCTACGACCGCGATCCAGAGGATCCGGTCGCCACCGCTCAGGCGGCCTTCATGCTCGACTCTAGCGCCGGCAAGAAACCAGGCGCCAACCTCAAGCCCTCGCGCCAGCCGAGCGCCAAGACCGGAGGAGTCGACCAATGAGCGACGCCGACAGCCGCCTGGTCTCGATGCTGGATTCCATCCCCTACGCCCGGTTCCTGGGCGTGCGCGCCGAACTGGCCGGCGACGAGATGACCGCCATCCTGCCCTTCGCCCAGCACATCGTCGGCAACCCGATGCTGCCGGCCATCCATGGCGGCGTGCTAGGCGCCTTCATGGAGATGACGGCCCTGGCCCAGTTGTCGGCCGCCGCGCCGATGACGCGCCAGCCGCGCACCATCGACGTCTCGATCGAGTACCTGCGCTCGGGCCGGCCCCTGACCACCTACGCCCGCGCCAGCATCAAGAAGCTGGGCAGGCGGATCGCCAACGTCCATGTCGAAGCCTGGCAGGAGACCCGCTCGGCCCCGATCGCCACGATGCGCGGGCTGTTCCTGGTGGCGCCCAGCGAAGAGTAAATGCGGCGGCTTCGTTGCGCCCCTCCCTGGAGAATAAAGTTTCTCAGGAAACTGAATTTTGCGACTGCATTAATCCTCTGTAATGCGGAACGGGTGCGACAAAGTTTCTTAAATCGGCGTCATGAAGCAAGGGTAACGTGCCTTAACCCGAGTCAGAGCCTATATCCCTGATCACCGGACGCCGACGGGGCGGCCGGACAAAAAAGGGATCAAGACCATGACCATGAAGACCAACGCCATCGCCGGCTTCGCTACGCTCGTCCTGGCGGTTCTGCCGCTCGTCATCATCGCCGGTTCGCTCGCCTCGAGCCTCTAAGTGATCGCCGCGTAACCTCCGTCAGGCCGCCCTTCGGGCCGCCTCGACGGAGATGGCGACAGACCAGATTTCCAAGACCCTAGACCTCTGAAGACCAAAGACTTTTCGCCGTCCGATGCAGGATGGCGTGGCGGGCCGCAAGACGATCGATATCCGCGTCGTAGCCGCCGCCGATGACCCCGACCACGGGGATCCCAAGAGCAAGACAAGCGCCCAGGACATAGGCCTCCCGTCGCCCAAGACCCTCGTCGGACAGCGACAGCCGCCCCAGCTTGTCGTCCGCGTGCGGATCGACCCCCGCATTGAAGAAGACGATGTCCGGCCGGACGCTGGAAAGCAGCGCCGGCAGGATCTCCTCCAGCTTCCGCAGATAGGCCTCGTCGCCCGTGCCGTCGGCCAGCTCGACATCGAGATCGCTCGTCGCCTTGCGGTGCGGGTAGTTCTTCTCGGCGTGCATCGAGACGGTGAAGACGCTGGGATCGCCCTCGAAGATGCGCGCCGTGCCGTCGCCTTGGTGAACGTCGAGATCGACGACCAGAACCTGACCCACCAGACCTTCCGCCTGCAGGCGCCGCGCCGCGACCGCCACGTCGTTGAACACGCAAAATCCCGCGCCGCCGTCGGCGAAGGCGTGATGGCTCCCGCCGGCGGTGTTGCAGGCGATCCCCTGCGCCAGCGCCAGGCGCGCGGCCAGGATCGTGCCGCCGGTCGCGGCCCGGGCCCGCGTCGCGACGCTGTCGGTATTGGGCATGCCGATCCGTCTGACCACGTCGGCCGGAAGAGAGAGCTCGATCACGCCCCGGACGTAGTCCTCCGAGTGAACCAGCCGCAGCGTCTCGACGTCGGCCGGTTCGGGCCGCACGAAGCCCTCGTTCCCCGGCACGCCCTCGGCCTCCAGCAGGCTGGCCAGGCGCGAGAACTTGTCCATCGGGAACCGGTGACCCGCGGGCATCTCGGCGCGGAAGGCGGGGTGGTGGACGATGGGTGGGGCGCGGGACATCGCCGTAACGATGGGCGCCGCGACCGCTGGACGCAAGGTGATGACTTGCGGCGGCGCCGAACCGCGCTTATCGCACTGCGTCATGCAGACGACCGAGAACCTCGCCGACATCCTCGACCTCGAACCGATCGAGGTGAACCTGTTCCGCGGCACGAGCCCGAATGACGGCTTCCCGCGCATCTTCGGCGGCCTAGTGATCGCCCAGGCGCTTCTGGCCGCGTACAAGACCGTGCCCGATCGCGTCTGCCACTCGCTGCACGCCTACTTCATCCGTCCGGGCGACGTGAACGCGCCGGTGCTCTACGACGTCGAGCGGGCCCGCGACGGCGGCACCTTCACCACCCGCCGGGTCGCCGCGATCCAGCATGGCGAGCAGATCTTCAACCTGGCCTGCTCGTTCCAGACGCCGGAAGACGGCTTTGAGCACCAGTCGGACATGCCCGACGCGCCCGATCCCGAAAGCCTGCGGACCGAGGTCGAGTTCCTCAAGAGCCTCGGCGAGCAGATCCATCCGAAGATGCTGGCCATGGCCGGCAAGCCGCGCCCCGTGGACGTGCGCTGGGTCGACCCGCAGAACCCGGTCGCTCCGGTCAAGAAGTCGGGGACCAAGAACGTTTGGATGCGCGCCAAGGCTCCGCTGGGCGACGACGTCAAGATGCAGCAGGCGGCCCTGGCCTACGCTTCGGACATGGCCTTCATGGAAAGCGCCCTGCGTCCGCACGGACTGATCTGGACGACGCCGGGCCTGCAGGGCGCCAGCCTGGACCACGCCATGTGGTTCCACCATCCGTTCGACTTCAACGAATGGACCCTGTTCGCTCAGGACAGCCCCAGCGCCTCGCAGGGCCGCGGTCTGGTGCGCGGCCAGATGTTCAGCAAGGACGGCAAGCTCCTGGCCTCGGTGGCCCAGGAATGCCTGATGCGGGTGCGGAAGTAGGCGTCAGGCCGGCTCGATCCGGGCCACGCCCGCGGCGGCCAGACCCCGCAGCAGGGACGCGGCCTGCATCCCCACGGTGATCTCGCCGGCCAGGGCCATGCGCAGCGCCTCGGCGGCCGAGACCCAGAACGACTCGATGCGCTCGCTCGGATCGTCTTTCGGCTGGCCGACGCGGACGACGTCTCGCGCCAGGACGATGTGGACGCGGTTGGTGTGGGTGCCGGCGTTGGGCCGACTCTCTCCGATCAGCGTCAAGTCGCCCGCGCAGCCGGCCTCCTCCAGAAGCTCCCGTCGCGCGGCGGCGACGGGATCGGTCTCGCCGGAATCCATGCCGCCCGCCGGAAGTTCGGTCGAAAAGTCGCCCAGGCCGTGGCGGTACTGCTTGATCAGCAGGACATTGTCGGCCGCGTCCAACGCCACCACCTCGACCCAGTCACGGTATTCCAGCACGTAATAGGGCGCGACCACCGCGCCCTCGTCGGTCACGCAATCGTCGGCCCGCAGGCTGATCCATTGATCCCTGTGCACATAGCGCGAGGCGGTGACCCGCCACTTTCCGTCGGACGTCACCGGGCGCTCCCTTGGCGGCAAATCAGTCTTCGACCGACTCTTCTTCAGAAGGCCCTTCCTGCTCGCCCACCAAGGCGGGCGGGTCGGCCAGGATCAGGCCTTCGGCGATCTTGACCTCGGGAACCGCGGCTCGCGTGAAGGGCAGGTACCAGGTGGGGCCGCCGAGGTCCGGCGTGATCTCGAGAATATCGCCGGCGCCGAAGTTCTGCACGCTCTTCACGCGGCCCAGTAGGACGTCGGTCTGGATATGGCGGACGGAAAGGCCGACCAGGTCGGTCAGGTAGAACTCATCCTCGTCCGGCTCGGGCAAGGCCGAGCGGGGGACGTAGAGACGCAGGCCGCGCAGGGCGTCGGCGGCTTCCTTGGTCTCGACACCCGGACAACGGCAGACGACGCCGTCCTTGGTCTTGCGAGCCGAAACGATGGTCAGCGCGACCGAGCCGTCCTGGCGCTTCAGCGTCTTGAAGGCCGCGATGCTCATCGGGTCTTCGGTATAGGTCGAAATCCGCACCTCGCCGCGCACGCCGAAGCCGCCGGCCACGCGGCCGACCAGGATCATCGGATCTTCGGGAGAGGGGGCCATGGTCCGGACAGAGTCGCGCCGCCGCCCCGAGAGAGACGGCGGCGCTGGAACCCTGATTAGCCTTCCGAGGCTTCTTCAGCCGGAGCTTCAGCGGCCGCTTCAGCAGCGGGGGCCTCTTCAGCGGCGACTTCGGCGGCGGGGGCTTCTTCAGCCGGAGCTTCTTCGACGGCCGGGGCGGCGGCCGCGGCGGCGGCGGCTTCAGCGGCGGCGACCTTGGCGGCTTCAGCGGCTTCGGCGGCGGCGACCTTGGCGTCGGCTTCGGCTTGCTTGCGGTCCTCTTCGCGCTGAGCGCGCTCGGCGGTGCGTTCCTTGGCCTTCTTGCCCGGTTCGCCCTTTTGCGGGTTGTTGCCGTGGGCCCAGGTGGTCAGGCCTTGGGCGGCCAGGAAGCGCGCGACGCGGTCCGACGGCTGAGCGCCCTTCTTCAGCCACTCCTGGATCGACTCGACCTTCAGCGTCACGCGCGCCGGGTCGTCCTTCTTGAGGAGCGGGTTGTAGGTGCCGACCTTCTCGATGAAGCGGCCATCGCGCGGCGAGTGGCTGTCGGCGATGACGATCGAATAGTACGGACGCTTCTTGGCGCCGCCACGGGCGAGACGGATCTTCAGCATTTGAGGTAGTCCTTGGTCTAGGTTCTATTTCTTGAACGGGTTGAAGCCGGGCAGGCCCAGGCCGGAGAGAGGGTTGGGCTTGGCGTCGCCGCCACTCCCGAGGCCCGGCAGACCGGGCAGCCCCGAGAGGCCTTGGCCCCCCGCTGCATTGGGATCGGGCTGGGGTATCTTCCCCCCGCCCATGTTCTTGAGACGGGCCATGTCGCCGCCGCCCATCATCTGGGCCATGCGGGCCAGGCCCTTGCCGCCATCCTTCGACATGGCCTTGAACATGTCGGCCATCTGGCGGTGCTGCTTCAGCAGACGGTTGATCTCGGCGACGTCGACGCCCGAGCCCGCCGCGATGCGACGCTTGCGCGAGGCGGCCAGGATGTCGGGCTTCTTGCGCTCTTCCTTGGTCATCGAGCTGATGATCGCCTGCTGGCGACGGAAGACCTTGTCGTCGATGCCGCTCTCGGCGATCTGCTTCTTGACCTTCTGGACGCCCGGCAGCAGGCCCATGATGCCTTCCATGCCGCCCATCTTCTGCATCTGGGACAGCTGGGCCGACAGGTCGTCGAGGTCGAACTTGCCCTTGGCCAGCTTCTTGGCCATGCGCTCGGCTTCGGCCTGGTCGAGGTCGGCGGCGGCCCTCTCGACCAAGGCCACGACGTCGCCCTGGCCCAGGATGCGGCCGGCGACACGGCGGGCGTCGAACACGTCCAGCTGGTCGATCTTTTCGCCGGCGCCAAGGAACTTGATCGGCAGGCCGGTGACGTGGCGCATCGACAGCGCCGCGCCGCCGCGGCCGTCGCCGTCGGCGCGGGTCAGGATAAGGCCCGTGAGCGGCAGGCGCTCGTGGAACGCCTTGGCCGTGCGCACGGCGTCCTGGCCGGTCAGGCTGTCGGCGACCAGGATGGTTTCGGTCGGGTTGGCGATGCGGGCGATCTCGGCCGCCTCGCTCATCATCGCCTCGTCCAGCGTGGTGCGGCCGGCGGTGTCGAGGATCAGGACATCGTAGCCGCCCAGCTTGGCGGCGGTCATCGCGCGCTTGGCGATGTCCTGGGCGCTCTGGCCGGGAACGATCGGCAGGCTTTCGACCTCGACCTGCTTGGCCAGGGTCGCCAGCTGTTCCATGGCGGCCGGGCGGCGGGTGTCGAGCGAGGCGACCAGCACCTTCTTGCGCTCGGCCTTGGACAGGCGCAGGGCCAGCTTGCCGGTGGTGGTGGTCTTGCCCGAGCCCTGCAGGCCGGCCATCAGGATCACCGACGGCGGGTTCAAGGCCAGGTTCAGGCCGGTCGGAACGTCGCCGCCCAGCATGTCCACCAGGCCGTCATAGACGATCTTGACCACCTGGTCGGCCGGCTTGACCGAGCGGATGACCGCCTCGCCCGACGCCAGCTCCTTGGCCTTGCTGATGAAGTCCTTGACGACCGGCAGGGCGACGTCGGCCTCGAGCAGGGCGACGCGAACCTCGCGCAGCGCCTCGTCGATGTCCTTTTCGGACAGCACGCCACGACCGCCGAGGCGTTCGAAGACGCCGGAAAGTCGCTCTGTAAGGCCGTCGAACATGTCGAACCCTGGGTTAAAACTCGGCTCCAAACGCCATCAGCCCCCGTGGACGATCACGTCGACGGGGGTCCTCGCCGTCCTCGTCCGGATGGATCCTGGGCTACCAGGCCGGGGTCGTGACGGTGGAGGCGCTGCTGATAAAGCGCCGGAAGCCGGGGCTTATGGCTGAAAAAGCGCGAGGAGTCCACAGTCAGGGGCGACTGCTGATCCGTCGAACCAAAACCCGCCTCCCCAAGCCTTGTGCCTGGGGCCCATCGCTCAGGCTGCGCAGCGCCGAAATAGAGGGCGACCACGACGGCGGAACCTGCTGACCAGAACCGAGCCTGGCCCCACCATGGGTCTCGCCACGAGGGCGAGGAAGGCGGTTGAATTGGGAAGGCTGAAGAAGCGGTTACGCGGTTCCCAGGAAGTCGCGCTTGCCGATCTCGACCCCGTTGTGGCGCAGGATCGCGTAGGCGGTGGCGAGGTGGAAGTAGAAGTTCGGGATCGCCTGGCCTTGCAGATAGTCGACGGCGTTGAAGACGTGGGTCTCGCCCCGGCGGGTCAGGGAAACCTCGCGGGTCTCCGCGCCCTCGAAGGCGGCCGGTTCGAGGCCCTCGACAAAGGCGATGGCGCGGTCGACGCGGGCGATCAGCTCGGCGAAGCTGGTCTCGACGTCGCCCCAGGCCGGAATCTCGGCCTGGGCCAGGC
>NZ_DATFAV010000242.1:0-56162 GCF_035254145.1 Caulobacter sp.
CAGCTTACAAAGGTCGCGGATGCGGCCGATGTAGCTGGCGCGCTCGGCGACGGCGATCGCGCCGCGGGCGTTCATCAGGTTGAAGAGGTGGCTGGCCTTCAGGACCATGTCGTAGGCGGGCAGGACGAGCGCCTTGCCCTGGTACGAGCGGGCCAGCATCAGCGGCACCTGCTCTTCCATCTGCTCGAACTGCTGCTTGAGCACGGCGACGTCGTAGCCATGGAAGTTGGCTTCCGACTGCTGGCGTTCGTTCTCGAGGAACACGTCGCCATAGGTGGTCGCGCCCAGTGGCGAATCCGGGTCGTTGAACGGCAGGTCGTAGACGTTGTCGACGCCGAACACGTACATGGCTAGGCGTTCCAGACCGTAGGTCAGCTCGCCGGCCACCGGCGAGACGTCCAGGCCGCCGACCTGCTGGAAGTAGGTGTACTGCGACACTTCCATGCCGTCGCACCAGACTTCCCAGCCCAGGCCCCAGGCGCCGACGGTCGGGTTTTCCCAGTCGTCCTCGACGAAGCGGATGTCGTGGGTGCGCAGATCCAGGCCGATCGCCTCCAGCGAGCCGAGATACAGGTCCTGCATGTTCTCGGGGTTCGGCTTCAGGATCACCTGGTACTGATAGTAGTGCTGCAGGCGGTTGGGGTTCTCGCCATAGCGGCCGTCGCCCGGACGGCGCGAGGGCTGCACATAGGCCGCGTTCCACGGCTTGGGGCCCAGGGCGCGCAACACCGTGGCCGGGTGCAGGGTCCCTGCCCCCACCTCCACGTCATGCGGCTGCAGGATGATGCAACCCTGCCGGCTCCAATAGTCGTGGAGCGTCAGGATCAGGCTTTGGAAGGACTTGGGTTTTTCGCGCGACATCAATCGAAGCAGGCCTAGAAAAAAGTCGGCGGACCATAGGGCCCGCCGACCGGTGCTTCAAGCGATGTCCTGACCGTTGAGGCCAGGTCCGCGACTAGTTTCCCTTGGGCGCGGTGCGCTTGCCGGCGTTCGACATCGGCTTGCCGTACTTGGCCCGGTTCTCCGGTGTGTCGGCCACCGGGCCGTTGGAGACGACGTTCGGATCGCCGGCCTTCAGCGAAGCCTGGGCCTCGGGCGACTGCGACGACACCGGAACCGTCCCGGCGGTGTTCACCCCGGCGGCCGGCGCGGCCGTGGCCGAGGGCGAAGCGGCCGGATCGGCGGCCATGTCGGTCGAGGTCGCCGGCGTCGCGGGGGTCGGATTGGTCGCGGCCGGGGCCGTTGTAGTCGGGGTCTGGGCGCCCGCTTGCTCGGGCGGCGCGGGCGGCGAGACCTGCTCGTTGGCGGCGACGTTCATGGTCGCGGCGGCGTCCGTCGCGGCCGGCGTGGACGCCGCGGCGGCCTGCAGGGCCGGCACGTCCTTGGGCAGCAGGACCTTATCCACCACGTGCAGCACGCCGTTGCTGGCCATCACGTCGGCCTGAACAATGGCGGCGTTGTCGACCATCGGCGTCGTCCCGCTGCCGTCCAGCATCAGCGACGAGCCTTCGACGCTCTTCACCTCGCCCTTGGCGCCCTTGATCTTGGTGGAGTCCACCTTGGCGTTGATCAGGTGGTAGGTCAGCACCTTCTGCAGCATCGGGCCGTTTTCCGGCAGCATCAGCTTTTCCAGCTCGCCGGCCGGCAGCGCCGCGAAGGCCGCGTCGGTCGGGGCGAACAGAGTCAGGTTCTGATTGGTCTTCAGGACGCTGGTCAAGTTCACGGCCGAGACGGCCTTCAGGAAGGTCGAGAACTGGCCCGAGGCCGTGGCGGTTTCGATCAGGTCGCCCTTGGCCACGACGGGCGAGGCGGCGGCCGGCGCCTGCGCGGCGGGCGCCGGAGCGGCGGCGGTCTGGGCGTGGGCGGCGCCAGCCATCAGGGCGATGGCGGCGGCGGCGGTCAGGAGGCGCTTGGTGTTCATGGTCGAGTTCCTCTCGGTTCGAGCGGTGTACGCCCGGACCCCGGACTCGGTTCCGCGATCACGCCCTCGTGATCTCCATTTCTAGCCGCGAGAAAAGAACACCAGCGCCGCGCCACAGACGATCAGGCCGAAACCCGCCAAGGTCGTCCAGCGGATCGCTTCTCCCAGATAGAAATACGAAAACAGCGTGAAGACGATCAAGGTGATCGCCTCTTGCCCGGTCTTGAGCTGGGCCGTCGAATACGTGGCGCTTCCAAGGCGATTTGCCGGAACGGCGAGCATGTATTCAGGAAGCGCGATCATCCAGCTGGACAATATCGCCACCGGCAGGGCCAGACTCTTGTGCTTCAGGTGGCCGTACCAGGCGAACGTCATGAAGACGTTGGACGCCACCAGCATCAGCCACGGCGCGATCTTCAGGACGATGGGCGGCATGTCTGCGAGCTCCGGTGTTGGCCCCTGGGGATTCCGCCAACCTAGGACAAGAGCCCCGCTGCAAACCAGAGCCCTCCCGTCGGGCGAAATCGCCGCTTTATGACGCAGTCGCGATGCGCCTCGCCCAGAATTTAGGCGCCTTGCCTATTTCCTTTCCAAAACCTTGTCGCCGCGCGCCGTCACCGAACCGTCGCCGATAGCGTGGCCGGGCCGGGGAAACGATGCAGCGCATGATGTGCGGCGTCGGCGGTGATCACACCGGGGGCGATCTCGCTTCCTGCAACCAAGCAAACAAGCCCGCGTCGCGGCGGGCCGGAGCAAGGCGGATGAAACTGATCATAGCGGTCGTCAAACCCTTCAAGCTGGACGAGGTGCGCGAAGCGCTCGTCGCCGCCGGCGTCGAAGGTCTGACGGTGTCGGAAGTGAAGGGCTACGGCCGCCAGAAGGGCCAGACCGAGATTTACCGGGGGGCCGAGTACCAGGTGAACTTCGTGCCGAAGGTGAAGTTGGAAGCGGTCGTCGACGATGCGTCGGCCGCCAAGGCGATCGAGGCCGTCAAGGCCGCCGCCGCCACCGGCAAGATCGGCGACGGCAAGATCTTCGTCCTCAATGTCGAGGAAGCCGTCCGCATCCGCACCGGCGAAACCGGCTCGGCCGCGCTGTAATCGGGAACAAGGGGATACCGACGATGAAACTCACCTTTAAACCGCTGGCCGGGCTCTTGCTCGCCGCGACCATCGCGGGGGCTCCGCTGGGGGCGACCGCCTTCGCCCAGGACGTCGCGCCCACGCCGGCCGCCGCCACGACCGCCGCGCCCGCCGAGGCTGCGCCGGCTCCGGCCGCCACGCCCGCCGCCGCCGAGGCTCCCGCGCCCGCCATCGTCGACAAGAACGACAAGGGCGACAACGCGTGGATGCTGACCTCCTCGCTGCTGGTCCTGCTGATGATCCTGCCGGGTCTGGCCCTGTTCTACGGCGGCCTGGTGCGCGCCAAGAACATGCTGTCGGTCATGATGCAGGTCTCGACCGTGGCCATCATCGGTTTCGTCGCCTGGGTTCTGTGGGGCTACAGCTTCGCCTTCACCGATGGCGGCGGCCTCGACACCTTCGTCGGCGGCCTCGGCCGGCTGTTCCTGAAGGATGTGACCCCCGCCAGCAACGTCGCGACCTTCTCGACCGGCGTGGTGATCCCCGAGTTCACCTTCATCGCCTTCCAGTCGACCTTCGCGGCCATCACCGCCGCCCTGGTGGTCGGTTCGCTGGTCGAGCGCATGAAGTTCGCCGCCATCGTCGCCTTCGCCGTCCTGTGGCCGCTGCTGTCGTACTATCCGATGGCCCACATGGTCTGGTGGTGGCCGGGTCCCGACGCGATCGCCACGGCTCCGACCGCGCCGATCAAGTCGGGCCTGATCTGGGGCTTCGGCGCCCTGGACTTCGCCGGTGGCACCGTCGTCCACATCAACGCGGGTATCGCCGCCCTGGTCGGCGCCCTGATCCTCGGCAAGCGCCAAGGCTTCGGCAAGGAGCCGATGCCCCCGCACTCGTTGACCCTGACCCTGGTCGGCGCTGGCCTGCTGTGGGTGGGCTGGTTCGGCTTCAACGCTGGTTCGAACCTCGAGTCGAACGGCTACGCCTCGCTGGCCATGATCAACACCTTCGTCGCCACCGCGGCCGCCGGCCTGTCGTGGATCATCGTCGAATGGGCCACTCGCGGTAAGCCGTCGGCCCTGGGCCTGGCCTCGGGCATCGTCGCCGGCCTCGTCGCCGTCACCCCGGCGGCCGGCTTCGCCGGTCCGATGGGCTCGGTGATCCTGGGTCTGGTCGTCTCGCCGATCTGCATCTTCTTCTGCTCGGTCGTGAAGAACGCCCTGAAGTACGACGACAGCCTGGACGCCTTCGGCATCCACGGCATCGGCGGCATCGTCGGCGCCATCGGCACCGGCTTCCTGGTCAACCCCGCCTGGGGCGGCGCCGGCATCGTCGACTACACCAGCTGCGCCAAGGACGGCGACATCTCGACCTGCGACAACGCCGTCTACAGCATGGGCACGCAAGTGATGGCCCAACTGAAGGGCGTCGGCGTCACGATCGTCTGGTCGCTGGTCGCTTCGGTGATCGTCTTCTTCGTGATTAAGCTGATCATCGGCCTGAAGGCTTCGCCGGAAGCCGAGGAAGAAGGCCTGGATATCTCGGAACACGGCGAACGCGCCTACCACAGCTAAGGCTGGCGCACCGTCGGGAGCTCAGGGGCGCGGAGGGCAACCTCCGCGCCCTTTCTCTTTGTCCGCGGATCAGGGTCCGCGGATCAGGACGGATCGATATTCGGACGCCCTACCCACCCGTTGCGGACGCCGAGTAAGATCCCTCTCTCTAAGAGAGGGATTTCACGTCCTAGACCCGCCGCGCCGTGACGATCGGCACGGGCGGATCCAGCATCTGGCCCTTCATCACCGGGTTGGTCGCCTCGCCCGGCGTGGGCAGGTTCAGGATCTTGTGGACCACCTCCATGCCCTTGATCACCTGCCCGAACGCCGCGAAGCCGACATTGTCGCCCTCCCCGGCCGGATTGGCGTCCAGGTAGGGCGCCTCGCCCACGCAGATGAAGAAATCGGAATCGCCCGTGCCAGGCGCCCTGCGGGCCAGTGACACCGTCCCGTCGACGTGACGCAGGCCCGTCTGGCTGGTGGGTTCGTGCGCGATTGGCGGAAGCAGCTTGCGCGTGTCGCCCTGTAGCCCACCCTCGATCAGGCCGTAGTCCACCGGACTGTTGGCCTTGGCGGAACGCCAGAAGCTGGCCCCGTCATAGCGCTTCTCATCGACATAGCGCAGGAAGTTGGCGACGGTCAGCGGGGCCTGCCGAACCTTCAACGCGATGATGATCGGGCCAAGGCCGGTCTCCAGCGTCACCATCACATCACCTGGCCCCGGCACGATCGGCGCGGGGGTCAGGTTCAGGATCTGGGCCGACGCCAGGCCCGGCGCGGCGGCCAGGCCGCCCAGGACGGTCAGCATGTCACGACGCTTCATGCGTTCCACTCCTAGCTCAGGCGGCAGCGCCGCACCCACCAGTCCGGCCGGATGGCCTCGACGCGCTCGGCCAGCCCCTCGGCCTCGATGTCGCCCGCGCAGAGCGCGAAGCAGGTCGCGCCCGAGCCGGACATCCGGACGAGAAGACTTTCTGGGCCGTCGCGCAGGACGTCCAGCGCTTCGCCGATCAGGGGCTGCAACGCCACGGCGGGCGCTTCGAGATCGTTTCGCGTGGCGACGGCCAGCCAGCCAGCCACCTCCTCGGCGGTCTCCAGCTCGGCCGGCATGAAGGGACGCTCGGCGCCGCCCGGATGCACGGCCCCGTCGTAGGCGCGATAGACCGCCCCCGTCGGCGACGGGACGCCGGGATTGACCAGAACCGCGTGCAGAGGCGGCAAGGCCGGCGCCGGCGACAGGATCTCCCCTCGCCCCTCGGCCATCAAGGCTGTGGCCCGCAAGCAGGCGGCGCCATCGGCGCCGAGGCTCGCGGCCAGCGGCTCCAGATCATCGTCCGTGAACTGGGGCGCCAAGGCGTCGCGCAAGAGCTTGAGAACCGCGCCGGCGTCGCTCGAGCCTCCTCCCAGCCCCGCGGCGATCGGCAGGCGCTTGTCCAGGATCAGGCGATACGGCGGCACGGGCCCGCCGAGCCTGGCGTGGAACGCTCGCGCGGCGCGGAGGACCAGATTGTCGTCGCCCGCCGGAACGCCCGCGCCGAACGGCCCGGAGGTCTCGAAGGCCGGCGCGTCGCTGGGCTGGATCATCACCGCGTCGCCCACGTCGGCGAAAACCATCAGGCTGGAGATCGGGTGATAGCCCTCGGCGTCCGGCCCGCCCACGTGCAGGAACAGATTGACCTTGGCGGGCGCGAAGGCGGAAAGCCGCATGGATCTCTAGGCTCGGATTGACGGGACGCTCGCCCCGATAGCTCAGTTGTTCGCGACCGTCGACTTGGCCGCCGCCGCGGGCTCCAAGCCGTTCTTCAGCTTGGCCTCGGCGTCGGCCTTCTGCTTGTCGTCGGGCTCCAGGCTCAGCACGCGCCGCCATTGGAAGGCCGCCTCGGTCTTGCGCCCGACCTTCCAGTAGGCGTCGCCCAGATGGCCGTTCACGTCCGGATCGCCCGGCTCCAGCTCGACGGCGGCCTCGAGCTTCTCGACCGCGGCCTTGTAGTCGCCCAGCCGGAAATAGGCCCACCCCAGCGAGTCGAGCATGGCCCCGGACTGCGGCCGGGCGTCGACGGCCTTCTGGACCATGGTCAGGGCTTCGGGAAGATGCTCCCCGCGATCGATCCAGGAGTAGCCCAGGAAGTTCAGCAGTTCGGGCTCGTCGGGATTGACCTTCAGCGCCGCCTGCAGGTCGCGCTCGGCCTCGGGCCAGCGGCTGGCCTGCTCCAGGGCCACGGCGCGCAGATAGAGCAGGCGCCAGTCGGGCGCGGCGGCCTCGCGGGCGATGATCGGGTCCAGCACCGCCACCGACTCGCTCCATTGGCCGCCCGCGCGCAGCAGGTCGGCCAAGGCCACCTGGGCGTCACGGTCGTTCGGCGCGGCGGTGGCGGCGGCCTTGGCCACCTCGAGCGCCTTGGCCTTGTCGCCGAGATCGTTCCAAGCCCAGGCAGACTTGCTCTGGGCCGAGACATAATGCGTCGAGGTCGGCGGGACGCGGCCATAGGCCTCGATCGCGCCCTTGGGATCTTCGTTCTGGTTCAGCAGGTCGCCCAGCAGCACCCAGGCCTCGTCGCGGCTGGGGTCAAGCCGCAGGGCCAGGCGCAGATAGGCCTGGGCGAACTGGATCTGCCGCTCGCCGGCGAAGGTCGCCGCGCAGGCCACCAGCCCCTCGGCCGCGCCTTGGCGGATGGTGGGCGCGGCCGGCGGCGCTCCCTTCGAAGCCGCCCGGGTGCGGGCGCGCTGAAGACCCAGATCGTTCGGCGCGGCGCGAAGCGCTGCGTCGTAAAGCGCCACGGCGTCGTCATGGCGCTTGCGACGCTCCAGGAACGCCCCGTAGTCCAAGGTGAAGATGCTGGCCGTCGTCGCGTTGGCGGTCAGGGCCTTGTAGTCGGTCTCGGCCTCGTCATAGCGCTTGGCGCGCTCGAGAAGCCGCGCCTGGCCCTGCTGGCCGAAGAACTGCACCAGCTTGTCGTTTCGCAGGGTCGGCTGGACGACCGCGCCCTCCTTGTCGCCGGCCAGGGCGGCCGCCCAAGGGGCCAGCAAGGCCGCGGCCTGCTGGTGCGGGAACCCCGGCGGCGAGGTCTTCAGCAGCGCCTGGGCCGCCTTGCCGTCGCCGATCGCGATCGCCTCGACGACGCGGGTCAGCACGCTCAGCCGCTTGACGGCCTCATTCGTGTCGGCGGCGGTGGGCGCCGCGGCCGCGGCGCGGGTGATGTCGCCGGCCAGAAGCAGGGCCGTGAAGGAGCGCTCGCCCAGCACGCCGGGATCCTCGCCCAGCGCCGCCGCGGTGTCGAAATAGGTGGCCGCCTGCTTGGACTGCCCGTCCCTCAGCGCCGCCTGCCCCGCCAGGAACTGACCGTAGGGCGTGCGCGTGTCGAACAGCGGCGAGCCCAGCGCGACCGGTCCGCGCATGTGGATCTCGCGAGGGGTCCCGGCGCACGCGGCCAGGACGGAAGCCGAAACACAGGCGAGAAGGACTTTGATACGCGTCATTCCCGCACCCTCGGAGGTTTCGGGACGGTCCGCAACAAAAAGCCTCCCGGCCGGGACCGGGAGGCTCTGGAGACGCGAGGGCCGCCCTCGTCACATGTTCGGATAGTTCGGACCGCCGCCGCCTTCCGGCGTGGTCCAGACGATATTCTGCGACGGATCCTTGATGTCGCAGGTTTTGCAGTGGACGCAGTTCTGGGCGTTGATCTGGAAGCGCGGGTCCTGGCCTTGCTCGTTATAGAGCACCTCGTAGACGCCAGCCGGGCAATAGAGGCGCGCCGGCTCGCCGTACTTGGGCAGGTTGACCGCGATCGGGATCGACGGATCCTTCAGCTTCAGGTGCGCCGGTTGGTCTTCCTCGTGGTTGGTGGCCGACAGGAACACGCTCGACAGCTTGTCGAAGCTGATCACGCCATCGGGCTTGGGATAGACGATCGGCGTGTAGTCCTTGGCCAGGCCCGTCGAGGCCGCGTCGGTCTTGTCGTGCTTCATCGTGCCGAAGAACGAGAAGCCGAACAGGTGGTTGGTCCACATGTCCAGCATGCCGAAGGCGCCGCCCAGGGCGGTGCCGAACTTCCCCAGCAGCGGCTTGGCGTTGCGGACGACCTTCAACTCCTTGGCCACCCACGACGTCTCGTAGGACGCCTGGTAGGCGGTCAGCTCGTCGCTGGCCCGGCCGGCCTGGACGGCCTCGAACGCGGCCTCGGCGGCCAGCATGCCGGTCTTGACGGCGTTATGGCTGCCCTTGATGCGCGGCACGTTGACGAAGCCCGCCGAGCAGCCGATCAGCGCCCCGCCCGGGAAAGTCAGCTTCGGCACGGACTGATAGCCGCCCTCGGTGATGGCGCGCGCGCCATAGGCGATGCGCTTGCCGCCCTCCAGGTGCGGACGCACGGTGGGATGCTGCTTGAAGCGCTGGAACTCGTCGAACGGCGACAGCCAGGGGTTCTTGTAGTTCAGGTGCACGACGTAGCCGATGGCCACGTAGTTGTCGCCGAAGTGGTACATGAAGCTGCCGCCGCCGGTCTTGTTGTCCAGCGGCCAGCCGGTGGTGTGCTCGGCCAGGCCAGGCTGGTGCTTCTCGGGCGAGACCTGCCACAGCTCCTTGATGCCGATGCCGTACTTCTGCGGCGACTTGCCCGCGTCGAGGTTGAACTTGGCGATCAGCTGCTTGGCCAGCGAGCCGCGCACGCCCTCGGCGATGAACACGTACTTGCCGTGCAGCTCCATGCCCGGCTGGTAGTCCGGCTTGTGATGGCCGTCCTTGGCGATGCCGACGACACCGACGACCACGCCCTTGACCGAACCGTCCGCGTTCCAGACGAGGTCCGAGGCGGCGAAGCCTGGATAGATCTCGACGCCCAGTTCCTCGGCCTTGCCGGCCAGCCAACGGGTCAGGTTGGCCAGGGAGGCGATGTAGCAGCCGTGGTTGTGCATGAACGGCGGCATGGCCCACATCGGCAAGCTGAGCTCGCCTTGCGGTCCCAGCAGCTTGAAGCGGTCCTTGGTGACCGGCGTCTCCAGCGGCGCGCCTTCTTCCTTCCAGTTGGGGAACAGCTCGGCCAGGCCCTTGGGGTCGATCACCGCGCCCGAAAGGATATGCGCGCCGACTTCGGAGCCCTTTTCCAGCAGGGCCACGGAGATGTCGGTTCCGGCCTTGGCGGCCATCTGCTTGAGACGGATCGCGGCCGAGAGCCCGGCGGGACCGCCGCCGACGATCACGACGTCGTACTCCATCGACTCGCGTTCGAGGTCTTCGCTCATGGGATCTCCCGGCTGGGCGCCTTGGCCCGTCTTATGACTGTTTGAATCAGAGCTTATCCGAACGTGACGCGGTGGCGGTCAAGCACCTGACTTCGCTTTTTTGCTGCGCCGCAACGTAAAGGCGGCGTCAGGCCTGCGTTCCACCCTATATTCGCCGGCGACGAACGCCAAAACCGCTCACACTTTTGTTCGCCGCGTTCTAAGACGGTGACATGAGCCCCGCCGTCGATCAACGCGCCGTCGAAAGCCTGCTGGCCTTCTGGGCCGACGCTGGTGTCGAAGTCTCTTACGCCGACGCGCCGATCGATCGCCTGGCCGAGGGCGCGGCGATGCTGCGCGCCAAGAGCCAACCGCCGCCGCCCGTTCCTCTCGCCCGTCCCGGCCTGGTGACGACGCGCGCTCCCGATGTCGGCGCGGCGATCGCGGCCGCCAAGGCCGCGGCTGCGGCTTGCGGAGATCTGGAGAGCCTGGCCGCCGCCATCGCCGCGTTCGACGGTTGCCCCTTGAAGACCCAAGGGGCCAAGCAGGCGGTGTTCTACCGCGGCGTCGCCGACGCCCCCTTGATGATCATCGGCGAAGGCCCCGGCGCCGACGAGGACGCCCAAGGCCAGCCCTTCGTCGGCCGCGCCGGCAAACTTCTGGACCGCATGCTGAAGGCCGCTGGTCTGGAGGGCCGGGTCTTCATCACCAACACCGTTTTCTGGCGCCCCCCCGGCAACCGCACGCCCACGCCCCAGGAGCAGGCCGTCTGCGCCCCGTTCGTCGAACGCGCCATCGCCCTGGTGAAGCCGAAGATGCTGCTGCTGGCCGGCGGTGCCTCGGCCAAGGCCATGCTGAAGCGCGACGAAGGCATCCTGTCGATGCGCGGCCGCTGGTTCGAATGGCTCTCCGACGACAAGGCCACCGAACTGCCGGCCATGCCGACCCTGCATCCGGCCTTCCTGCTGCGCACGCCCGCCCAGAAAAAGAAGGCCTGGCAGGACCTTTTGACACTGACCGAGCGGCTTGATCGCCCCGAGAGGCCGCACTAGAAGTCTAGCCGACCAGTCGGAACGGGGACGCGCGCCTGTGGGGGCGGCGCGGATGTTTTCTTTGCAGCTTTGGGCTCGCCCTCTGGCCATGTTTTCGGCCCTCTTCCTGTGCGTGACCGCCTTGGCGGCCCACGCCGGCGCGCTCGAGCCCCTGTCTCAGGACGACATCCGCTCGTATCGAGCCGCTTTCGCCGCCGTCGATCGCGGCGACTTCGACGCGGCCGAGGCGGCCTACGCCAACACCCACGATCACAGCCTGGCCGGCCGGCTGGCCTTCGCCAAGCTGATGCATCCGACGCTCTATTCGGCTCGCTACGACGAACTGACCAGCTGGCTGATGCGATATGGCCAAGAGGCCGGCGCCGAGCGGATCTACGCCCTGGCCAACAAGCGTCGGCCGTCCGGAAAGCGAGTCGCCGCGCCGCCGGTCCCGACCCTGTTCGTCGCCGACGAGACCGCCCCTCCGCCCGCCGACAAGGGCCGCGCCGCGCGCGAGGCCTATTATTCCGGCGACGTCAGCGGCGCCCTGACCCTGGCCATCGCCAGCGGAGAGCGATGGATCGCCGGTCTGGCCGCCTTCCGTCTGGGCGACGCCGCCCGGGCCCAGGGCTTCTTCGAACAGGTCTCCGAAGACCCCAACCAGGACGAATGGCTGCACGCCGCCGGCGCGTTCTGGGCGGCCAGGGCCGCGAGCCAGCTGGGCAAGGAAGCGCGCGCGCAACAGCTTCTGCTCAAGGCCGCCGAGGCGCCGCACACCTTCTACGGCATGATCGCCGCCCGACAGCTCACCTTGGCCGGGGTCGCGCCGCCCGACAACACCGACGACCCCATCGCCGCCCTGATCACGCGCGCGTCCTATGCGGGTCCTGACATCGCTTCCCTGAACCGCCTGATGCAGGCCGATCCCCGCGCCCATCGGGCCGCCGCCCTGGCCCAGATCGGCCGGTGGCGCGAAGCCGGCCAGGAACTGCGCGTCGGCCTTTCCCTGGCCGACACCGAAAGCCTGCGCGGCGACTGGAACGCCCTTGCCCTCGCGCTGAACGCCAATGCGCCCCTGACCGGCGGCCGGCCCACCCGGCGCGTGGGCGGCGAGGACTATCCCCTGCCCGCGCTGGAGCCGATCGGCGGCTTCACGATCGACAAGGCCCTGGTCTACGCCCTGGTGCGCCAGGAGAGCCGCTTCGATCCGCTGGCCGTCTCCAACGCCGGCGCCGTGGGCCTGATGCAGGTCATGCCGGTCGCCGCCGCGCGCGCCGCCGGCGACGACAAGCTGCTGGCCGACACCACCCCGCTGTTCGATCCGGCCTTCAACCTCCGCGTCGGGCAGGACTACTTCACCTGGCTGATGGACCGAGGTCTGCAGAGCCCCGACATCCTGCGCGCCGTCGCGGCCTATAACGGCGGTCCAGGCACGCTGAACCGCACCCTGCAGCGGCTGGGCGCCGACTGCGACAGCCTGCTGCTGATCGAGAGCTTGCCCGCCCAGGAAACCCGCAACTACGTCGAGAAGGTGATGGCCAGCTACTGGACCTATCGGCGGCTGATGGGCGCGGAGACCCGCACCCTGGACGCCGTGGCCAGCGGCGCGCGTCTGGTCGATTTCCGGCTCGACGCGCAGGTCCAGCAGCTCACCTCGATCGGCGAACTGGTCAGCCGGCTGCCGTAGGGCGTTCGGTCCGCCCCTCCGGCATTCGCCGGGGAGGAAGGGATTAGTAGGCCAGCCGCCGCGCCTTCAGCGCCTTCGCCAGCGCGCGCTCGTCGCCGCCCGTCGTCGGCCAGTCCAGCCGCCTGACCAGCACGCCGTGCAGACGCGGCGACCACTTGCCGAGAAGACCACCAGGCATGGCAAGAACCGCCGCCGTTCCGCCGCCGCCCGCCAGATGCTTCTCGACCGGCTCACGCCAGCCCTCGCGCAGGATCGGCGCGGATCGCAGGGTCAGGATCCAGTCGCCCCGCGCCGCCGCCGCCCCGGCCGCAAGCCGCGCCGACGCATCGCCGCCGACCCGGACCAGCCGCGCGCCACTGTCCTCGACCAAGGCTTCGACACCCGGCTCGTCCCCCGGTTCGCCGCCCGCGGCCAGGATCACCTCCTTGACCAGACCATCCACGGCCGCGGGCACCAGCATGGCCATCTGGGCGGCCAGGCCCGGCAAGTCTTCGGAAGCAAGCAGCACGACGGAGATCATGATCCTGCTTCGCCAGAGGGCGGCGCGGGGTCAAGGGTCAATAGGCTCCGTCAAGGACCGAACAGGTCCATCTGCGCCCCGCCCAGCATCGGTCGCTTGAACTGGCTGGCGTCGAGCGGCGTCCACGGCTGGTCCAGGCCGAACTTCTTCACCGCTAGGTGGAAACGCTGGCGCAGCACCTCGGCCACGGGGCCGTCCCCGACCATTCGCTCGCCCCAGCCCGAACGGTAGGTCTCGCCCTGGCGGATCTGGCGCACCAGAGACATCACCTTGCGCGCCCGGTCGGGATGGTCGCTCTCCAGCCACTCCTCGAACAGCTGGGCGATCTCGCGCGGCAGCCGCAGGGCGACATAGCCGGCGCCGCGCGCGCCGGCCTTGGCCGAAGCCTCCAGCACGGCCTCGACCTCGTGGTCGTTGAGGCCGGGAATGGCCGGGGCGAACATGACGGTGACGGGCACGCCCGCCTCGGTCAGGCGTCGCACAGCCTCGATCCGCTTGCCGGGCGTGGCCGCCCGAGGTTCCATGCTGCGCGCCAGCCGCCGGTCGAGGGTCGTGATCGAGATCGCCACCCGGGTCAGCTTTCGCGCCGCCATGGCGCTCAGTACGTCCAGGTCGCGCAGGATCAAGGCCGACTTGGTGATGATCGTGAACGGGTGGCTGTAGCGCTCCAGCGTCTCGATCACCTGTCGCGTCACCCGCAGCTGCTTCTCGTCAGGCTGGTAAGGATCGGTGTCGCCGCCGATGTGGATCGTCGCGGGCTTGTAGCTGGCCTTGGCCAACTCCTTTTCCAGCAGCTCTCCCGCATGCGGCTTGAAGAAGATCTTGCTCTCGAAGTCGAGCCCAGGCGACAGACCCAGATAGGCGTGGTTAGGCCGCGCGTAGCAGTAGATGCAGCCATGACTGCATCCGCGGTAGGGGTTGATCGAGCGGTCGAAGCCGACATCCGGACTCTGGTTGCGGGCGATGATTGTCCGAGACTTCATCGGCTGCAGCTCGGTCTTCAGCTGCCCAGGTTCTTCCTCCTCGCCCCAGCCATCGTCGAACGCCTCGCGCTGGACCGACTCGAAACGCCCCGTCCGGTTCGAGCGCGCGCCCCGCCCTCGGGGAACCGCGCCCTTGATGTTCGTCGCCTCGGCCATGCCCTGAACATGCTCGCGAGAACGGAACATTTCAAGAACATTTCATCCACATGGCCTCGCCTATTTGGCGGCGGAAAGCTGAGCGACGGCCAGGATCAGAGCGGCGCTTTTTCAGCCTCGGCGGTCAGCCGGTCCAGATATTGGCGGATGCTGGCCGCCTCAGCGGCGGTGTTGGCCAGGGCGATCGCCCGGTCGAACGCCTGGCGCGCCTCGCCCCCGCGTCCAGCCTGCAGCAGGAAGGCGCCGCGCGCGCCGTGGAAGTGGAAATAGCCATCCAGGCGCGCGGCCAGAGGCTCGATCATCGCCAGAGCCGCGTCAGGACCTCGCACCTTGGCCGTCGCCACGGCGCGGTTCAGGGTGACCACTGGCGAGGGCTGCATGATCTCCAGCGTCGCATACAACTGGTCGACGCCCGCCCAGTCCGTATCCTCCGGCCTTTCGGCGCGAGCATGCAGGGCGGCGATGGCGGCCTGCACCTGATAGGGGCCGGGCGCGCGCTTGAGCATGGCCTTGTCGATCAGCGCCAGCCCCTCGCCGATCATCTTGTGATTCCAGAGACTTCTATCCTGATCCTCTAGCAGGATGGCCGCGCCGTCGGCGGCGAAGCGCGCGTTCGAGCGCGCATGCTGCAGCAGGAGGAGCGCGGTCAGCCCCATCATCTCCGGCTCGGCCGGGAACAGGCGCAGCAGCAGCCTCGCCAGGCGGATCGCCTCTTCGCACAGGCCGCCCTTGGCCTCGACCGCCTTGCCGCCGGCCGAATAGCCCTCGTTGAAGACCAGGTAGATCATCGCCGCCACGGCGGCGAAGCGATCGGCCCGCTCGACCGGACCCGGGGCCTCGAACGGAGCCTCGCCCGCCCCGATCCTGGCCTTGGCGCGGGTGATCCGCTGTTCCATCGCGGCCTCTCCGACCAGGAAGGCGCGGGCGATCTCGCGGACCGAAAGACCCGAGACGATCCGCAGGGCCAGAGCGATCTGCTGCGTGGCCGGCAGGTCCGGATGGCAGCAGATGAAGAGCAGCCGCAGGACGTCATCGCGATAGTGCGATCCGTCCAGCCGCTCGGCGGCGTCGGCCTCGGCGTCCTCGAGGTTCGACAGCAGTTCCTCGGGCGGCAGCGGCGTATGGCGGCTGGTCTTGCGAACGGCGTCGATGGCGGCGTTGCGGCCGACCAGGATCAGCCAGGCGGCGGGGTCGCGCGGCGGGCCGTTGCGCGGCCAGGACTTCAGCGCCCGCAGGCAGGCGTCCTGGAACGCCTCCTCGGCCGCATCCATGTCGCGGAAATAGCGCAGCAGCGCCGCCATGGCCTGGGGCCGGGCGGCGACGATCGCGCCCTCGATCCAGGCCAGATCGGTCACGCGCCGGCGGCTCCAGGCTGGAACAGCGCGATCGGACGGATCTCGTACGAGCCGCCCGGATTGGCCTTGCCCAGGTCCTTGGCGATGCCCAGCGCGCCGTCGAGCGACTCGCAGTCGACGATGTAGAAGCCCAGCAATTGCTCTTTGGTCTCGGCGAACGGGCCATCCAGCACCAGCGGCGGATCGCGGTCCTTGCGCAGGGTGGTGGCGGCCGTCGTCGGCATCAGCCGGGCGACGGGGCCCAGCCGCCCCTCTTTCGCCAGACGCTCCTGGACGGCGCCCAGCTTTTCCATGACGGCGTCCTCCTCGTCCTTGGACCAGGCGCAGACCACGTCCTCGTAGTTGTAGCAGAGTATGGCGTAGAGCATGGCTGTCCTCGTTCCTTCCTAGGACGGCGGACCAGGCCGGCCGCCGACATCGAGTTTCCGATTTTTAGGGACGACGGGCCAGCGCCTGGAGACGGCGCCGAACCGGCTCGTCATAGAGCTTCAGAACCGTCCAGGCGCCCAGCACGATCACCGGGATCGCCACCAGCGCGAAGCCGACCGGATAGCCGTGGCCGCCGATCGCGCGGAATCCTCGCAGCATCAGCTCCCAGCCCAGCCAGTGCAGGGCGTAGAGCGGATAGGAGATCGCGCCCGAGATCCGGCAGGCCGCGCCCGCCAGGCCGTCCGGATCGCGCCGTCCGGCCAGGACCATCACCGGAAAAACCAAACCGACGCAGACGAAATCGTAGAGCCAATTCAAGGGCGTCCACGGAAAACTCATCACGGCCGCCAGCAACGACGCCAGGACCCAGGCGGGAAGCGTAAGGCTCGTGAACCCCTGAATCCGATAGCAGCCCCAGCCCAGCAGGAAGGCGAAGACGGTCCTCAGAAAGCTGATGACGAACGTGCCCCGGTCCCAGCCGGTCAGCACCCCGCCCATGCCGTGGCAGACATAGGCCATGACCGGAACCAGCAGCACGATCATCAGCACGTGGCCCATGACGCCCAGTCGCCGGACCGGAAACCAGATCGCTCCAACCGCAAGCTCGAAGAACAGAGACCAAGCCGGCGGATTTAAAGGAAAAAGCGGCGAGAAGCCGATCTCGTCGGCCCACACCCTGGGAATCATCAGAAGGCCGAGGCCCAACCATCCGGGCACGCGCTCGCGGTGCTCGATGATCACCGTCGCGCCCGCCAACATGGTCAGCGCGATCAGCGGCCACAGCCGGATCAGCCGCTGGCGCATGAAGCCCAGCCAACCGATCTCGCGTCGGCCGTAGGCGTGGGCCAGGACGAAGCCCGACAGGCAGAAGAAGAAGTCGACGGCGAGATAGCCGTGCGGGACCAGCCAGGGCCGGCCGGTCCAACTTCCGATGTGGTAGAGCATGACGCCCACGGCCGCGACGCCGCGCAGGCCGTCCAGCGCCTCGTACCGTCGTCTCGCTTCGTAAGCCAAACCGCCGCCCCCGCTCCCCGTCCCTTGCTTAGCGGACGGCGCGGCGGACGCAACTCACGGCGCGGGCTTCTCCAGCAACAGCGCCTTGGTGAGGAAGGCCCGATCCTCGCCGACCAAACGCAGCCCAGCCTCGCCGAATAGGACCGTCAGGTCGGTCTCGGCGTAGCTGCCGTAATAGGGTTCGTGGAAATAGACCGGGAAGGCCTCCAGCAGGCGGGCGAGCTCCGGGGTGTCGGTCGGCTGCACGGAGTCGACCATGACGAGCACGCCGCCTGGCTTCAGCGCCCGCGCCAGGCTGGCGGCGACCAGGGGACGCACGCGCGGCGGCAGCTCGTGGAAAAGATAGACGCAAGTCACCGCGTCCAACGAACAATCGGCAAAAGGCAAGACTTCCGCATTGGCCTTGATCCCGCCCGCGCCCGTGCGCCGTCGGGCCTCCGCCAGATAGGCCTCGGAGAGGTCCAGGCCCGCGATCGCCGCGCGCGGGAACGCCGCCTTGAGATCCTTGAGGAAGGCGCCCGAACCGCAAGCCACATCGACGATCTTGGCGCTCCGATGATCGCGCCCGCGCCAATGGCGGGCCAGCAGCGAAAGCCCTCGCCGCCGCATGGCTCCGGCCGTTCCCGAGAACAACGCCTCGACCTGGGCGTCGTAGCGCCGGGCGCTTTCGACCGTGAACCAGCCGCCGGACTGGTAGTGGAAGTTCTGGCGATAATAGTTTGGATAGGCTCGACTATCCGCCGCATCGCGAACCTCGGCGCCATCGCCGCGCCGCCGACGGCGATCGACCTCGAAAGCATCGACGATGAAGTCCGCGGCCTCCCGCAGAGCCGCCGAGGGACGCCCGGGCCCGTCCTCGACGGCGGGATAGAGGCCGGCGGCGACGTCGCGGGCGTCCTTCTCGAAGGCTTCGAGATAGGCGCGGCGCAAGCTGTCCTTGGCGGGCGGCGCGCTGCTGGCCTGGAAGCGGCGAGCCTGCGGGCCCTCGGTCGGCCGCGTCAGGCTTCGCGCCAGGCCGCCGGCGGCCGTCCACCAGGCAGCCTTGACCGCGGCCCTGGCGCGCTGGCCCAGGGCGTCACCTGCGAAAGCCGTCCGGGTTCGTCGCTCGTCCATGCCGGCCTCAGCGAGAAAAGACACCCACGAGTTCAATATGCGGCGACCAGACGAACTGGTCCACTGGCAGCACCTTTTCCAGGCGGAATCCGGCGTCGACCAGCACGCGGGCGTCCTTGGCGAAGGTCTGCGGATTGCAGGACACGCCCACCACCTTGGCGACCTTGGACTTGGCGATCTCCACCGTCTGCTCGGCCGCGCCAGCGCGCGGCGGGTCGATGACGACGACGTCGGTCTTGGCCAGCTCCGTGCTCAGCACCGGCCGGCGCACCAGGTCACGCGCCTCGACCTGGATCGGTTTCAGCCCGGGGGTCGAACCCATGGCCGCCTTCAGCGCGGCGATCGCCGGCGCGCTCATCTCGGCGGCGTACACCGCCCCGATCTCGGCCAGACGGAAAGTGAAGGTGCCGACGCCGCAATAGAGATCGGCGATGCGGCCGGCGCCCTGGGCCTGGGCGACGGCGAAGTCGACCATGGCGCGCTCGGCGGCCGGCACGGCCTGCAGGAAGGCGCCCGGCGGCAGAGCGACCACCGCCGGCCCGAGCTTCACCAGCGGCTGGCGCGCGCCGTAGACGATCTCCCCGGCCATGGTGACCCGCGCGAAATCTCCCTCGCTCGCCGCCATGGCCGCCCGCATGCGGGCGTCGGCGGAGAGACCACCGCTCTTGCGCTCCACGCCCGTCACGTCGATGTCCAGACCCGTTCCCGTCAAGGTCACGTGCAGGGTCGGCGCGGACTTCGGATGCTCTAGGAAGGGCTCGGCCAGGCGCGCCAGCGCCGGCAGGGCCGCGACGATACGCGGGTCGGTGACCGGACACTCTTCGATCGGCACGAGGTTCCAGGAGCGGCGCGCCTTGAAGCCCAGAGCCGCCGGGCGTCCCTTGCCCCCCTTGCGCGCATGCAGGGCGACGCGACGACGCGAGGCCGGCGGCGCGGCGAAGGTCGGCAGGATCTCGGTCTCAAGGCCCTCCATCGACAGCTGGATGCGGATCTGCTCGGCCTTCCAGGCGCGATAGGGCTCGCCCGCCCAGTGCTGCAGGGCGCAGCCGCCGCAGGCGCCGAAGTGGCGGCACGGTGGAACGACGCGGTCGGGGCTGGCGGCCAGGATCTCGGCGACCTCGCCGCGCGCGCCTTCGAGGTTGGCCAGCACCCGCTCGCCCGGCAGGGTCAGCGGCACGAAGACCGCGCCCTTGCCCTCCGCGTTGCGGGAGAGGCCGTCGCCCTGGGCGCCGACCGCGTCGATCGTCAGTTCTCGCATTTCGTATCCGTTTCGACGCCGAAGACACGTTTCGCCGGCGCGCAAAAGCCGTCCATACCGCGCGTGAACGAAGCTGAACACCTCGGTCAGGCGCCGTTCATCTTGGCTGCGCCATTCGTTGAGCAACGAACGGACCGGCGATCGGCGCCAAGGCGGCGGTCGCCCCCAAAATGACAAGCTCTCTCATGACCATGAACGCCTCCAAGAGCAGGACCTCCAAGATGAAGACCGTTCTGGGCGTCACCGCCGCCCTCGTCTGCGGCGTGCTGGCGCCGACCCTGGCCTCGGCCCAGGCCTATGGCTCGTCGAGCTATGGCGGCGCGTATGATCGCCAGGGCTATTACTACGACCCCTGCCAGCGTTCGACGACGCAGCGCGGCACGGGCGGTGGCCTGGCCGGCGCCGGCATCGGCGCGGCGATCGGCAGCGGCGTCGCGGCTAAGGGCGCGCGCACCGAAGGCGCGGTCCTGGGCGGCCTGCTCGGCGCGGTGGTCGGCGCCAATGTCGGGAAACACTCGGCGGCCTGCACGTCCGGCCGCGTCTCGGCGCCGCCCCCGCCTCCTCCGCCCCCGCCGGCCGCCTATAACGACGATCCGGCCTATCGCTCGGGCTCGTACGAGGACGCCCGTCGCGACGCCGATCGCGACAGCTATTACGAGCGGACCTACGAGCGCCACGAAGGCTATCGCGTCGACAACCGCGCCCAGGCCGACGTCAACGGCTGCACCCTGGCCGAGAGCCCGATCTACCTGCCGGACGGCCGGGTCCAAAAGCGCTTCGTGCGCGTCTGCCCGGACGCCAACGGCAAATACCAAGTGGTCGACTGAACGACCCGCTTTCTTGTGGAAGACGATCGGCCGCCCGCGCTCTGGGCGGCCGATTTCGTTTCAGCCCTTGGCCGCCCAGACCAGGCGCTCGACCTGGCCGTCGCCGCCGGCGATGGGGCTTTCGGTCAGCCCCTTCACGGACCACCCCGAGCTCTCCAGGAAGTCGACGACCTCGCGCTCGACACGGGCGATGGTCTCCGGGTCCTTCACCAGCCCGCCCTTGCCGACATGGTCTCGCCCGGCTTCGAACTGCGGCTTGATCAGGGCGACGAGATCTGCCCCAGGCGCCGCCAGAACCAAGGCCGCCGGCAAGGCCTTGACCAGGGAGATGAAGCTGACGTCGCTGACCACCAGTTGCGGCGCGGTCGGGATCAGGGTTTCGTCCAGCGCCCGGGCGTCGACACCCGACAGATCCGTAACGCGCGGATCGGCCTTCAGCCTTGCGTGTAGCTGGTAGCGGCCGACGTCGACCGCGAACACCTGGGCCGCCCCCCGGTCCAGGAGCACCTCGGTGAAGCCGCCGGTCGAGGCGCCGACATCGACGGCCGTGCGCCCCTCTACGGCGATCGGCCACAGATCCAGCGCGTGGACCAGCTTCAGGGCGCCGCGTCCCACCCACGGATGGGCCGCCTCGGCGATGATCTCGGCGTCCTCGTCGACGCTCTCGGCGGGCTTGGCGATCACCTTGCCGCCGACCGAGACGCCGCCGGCCTCCACGGCCGCCCGGGCCTTGGCGCGACTGTCGAAGACGCCCCGCTCGACGAGCAATTGATCGATGCGCTTGCGAGCCACGCGGCCTCCTGAACTCGAAAACACCGTCTAGCACGGGCTTGCGGCCAAGGTCTCTTCGGGTTCAACTGAACACCGATCACCGGCGCGGAAGACGCCGGCTTGTGGGAGGAAATTCATGCGTTTCAGCCGCCGCGGCCTCATGGCCGCCTCCGCCGCGATCGCGGCCGCCCCTTCGGCCTTCGCCAAGCCCAAAACGACCGGCGCGCCAGCCCCATGGACGCCGGACGCCACCGAGCTGGCCGGCCGGGTGCGCCGCAAGGAGGTCAGCGCGGCCGAGTTGGTCGAGGCGGCGATCGCTCGGATCGAGACCTTGCAGCCACAGGTCCAGGCCCTCGTGGCCTCCGACTTCGAGCGCGCGTTGGAAAAGGCCAAATCCGGTCAGGTTTCCGGACCGTTCGCCGGCGTGCCGTTCCTGGTCAAGGATCTGGACCCCTACAAGGGCCTGCCCACGCGTTACGGCACGCGCGCCAGCATCGGCGCCCGCCCCGATACGGCTCAGACGGGCTATGTCGACGCCTTCGACGGAGCTGGCTTCGTCACCCTGGGCAAGTCGGCCACGCCGGAATACGGCTTCCTGCCCACGACCGAGCCGATGGGCTTCCTGCCCACGCGCAATCCGTGGAACACCAAGCACTCGTCCGGCGGATCGTCGGGCGGTGCGGCGGCGGCCGTGGCCTCGGGCATGGTGTCGATCGCCCACGCCAGCGACGGCGGCGGGTCGATCCGCATCCCGTCGGCCAATTGCGGCCTGTTCGGCCTCAAGCCCTCGCGCGGGCGGATGATCCCCAACCGACCCAGCAGCCGAGGCATCGACCTGTCGGTGTCGCACGCTCTCACTCACAGCGTCCGTGACTCAGCGGCGTTGTTCGCCGCCACCGAACGCACGGACGCCGGCGCCCCCTTCAAGCCGATCGGCGTGGTGACCGCGCCGCTCAAGCGGAAGCTGAAGGTTGGCCTCGTCATGAACGGCGGCACGGGCCTCGCGCCCGATCCGGAAGTGCAAGCCGCCGTCGACAACGCCGCCAAGCTGCTCAAGGACCTGGGCCACCGGGTGGAGCCCACGGCTTGGCCGATGGACGGCGCTCAGTTCGGTCAGGACTTCACCGTGCTGTGGGCCTCCGGCGCGGCCGAGCTAGTCGCGGGCGTCACCAAGGCCATGGGCCGCAAGCCCGACGCCGGCGTGCTGGAGCCGTTCACCCTGGGCATGGCCGAACTGGTCGGCAAGCTGCCGCAGGGCGCCCTCCCCGCCGCGCTTCAGCGCCTGAACGCCACCATCGGCGCCTATGACGCCTGGCTTTCGAAGTACGACGTCATCCTCTCGCCGGTGCTGGGCAAGCCGCCGGTGGAGCTGGGCTATGTCGCAGGCTGGGTTTCGTTCGAGGAGCTGCAGGCGCGGCTGATGGCCTATGTCGGCTACACCCCCGTGCAGAACGTGGCCGGAGCGCCGGCCATGAGCGTGCCGCTGCACTGGACGGCGGACGGCTTGCCCGTGGGCGTGCAGATCGCCGGGCGCGCGGGCGGCGAGGCGACGTTGCTGGCGCTGGCCTATCAGTTGGAAGAGGCCCAGCCCTGGGCGCATCGGCGACCGACGGTGAGCGCGTAGCCGACGCTCCCGGCCAGTCCAAGGGTCAGCAGCCGCCCCGGCCGCTGGCCCGGACATGGTCCAGGATGTCAGCGATCAGCGCGAAGTCGATGGCTTCCGGCCGTCTCCAGCGCATGCAACCAGCGCCGCGGTCGACGCCCGCCAGACGCTCGGCGAAGGCGTCGAGCGCCGCGCGCCCCGGATAGACGGCGACGTACTGCTTCTGACTGTTGAAGGCTACGAAAGGCGCCTTCGGGTCGCCGTAGGCTGGCATGCCATAAGCCATTCCCTCGCTATCGGCGCCGAAGCGTTCAAGGCACAGCGCGCGGAGGCGGTCCAGCGCGGGGCGACGCTCGGGCGCGACCTCCTGCATGAAGTCGTCCACGCTAGCCGCCTTCGACTGGACCATGGCGCTACCCCTCCACGAACACCTTCTTCAGCTCATTCTTCATGATTTTGCCGTTGGCGTTGCGCGGCAGGGTCTCGTGCCAGAACACCACCTTGACCGGCACCTTGAAGGCCGCCAGGCGGTCGGCCACGAAGGCGCGCAGTTCGGCCTCGGTCGCGTGCGCGCCCGGCTTCAGCGTGACCACCGCCGCCGGCTCTTCGCCGAGGGTCTTGTGCGGGACGCCGACCAGGGCCGCGTCCATCACCGCCGGGTGGTCGTAGAGGCAGTTCTCGACCTCGATGCAGTAGATGTTTTCGCCGCCGCGGATCAGCATGTCCTTGGCGCGGTCGATGATGAAGCAGAAGCCCTCGGCGTCGAGGCGGGCCAGATCGCCCGTCCGCACCCAGCCGTCGACAAAGGTCTGGGCGGTGGCCTCGGGCTTGTTCCAATAGCCGCGCACCACCTGGGGGCCCTTGCACCACAGCTCGCCGACCTCGCCGATCGGGAGCTCGCGGTACGGCGCGTCTACCGTCATGATCTTCAGGTCGGTGACCGGCACGGCGGGACCGCAGCTGTCGGGGCGGTTCTCATAGTCCTCGGCCGAGTTGCTGGTCGCGGTGGCCGAGGTTTCGGTCATGCCCCAGCCGTTGCCGGGCGAGGACTTGGGCCAGATCTCCTTGATCTTGCGCACCAGTTCCGGCGCCGAGGGCGCGCCGCCATAGGCGACGTTCTCGATCGAGGAGAGATCGTACTTGTGGCGGTTCGGATGCTCGATGATCTGCCAGGCGATGGTCGGCACGCCGCCCATCTGGGTCAGGCGCTCGTCCTGGATGACCTGCATGGCCTTTTCCGGATCCCACTTGCGCATCATCACCAGCTTGGCGCCGGCGAACAACGAGGGGTTGAGCACCGCGAAGCAGCCCGTGGCGTGGAAGAACGGCACCGACAGCAGCGAACCCTTCTGCGGGGCGCTGGGATCGGGCTGGGGCGGCGCCTCGCCGCGGCGCAGGAAGGCGCGGGCCGAGGCGGCGGCGGCGGCGAAGATGTTGCTGTTGATGTTGCGGTGAGTGGCGATCGCCCCCTTGGGCTTACCCGTGGTGCCCGAGGTGTAGAAGATCGTCGCGTCGTCGTCCGCGCCCAGGGCGACCGCCGGGAGCGGCTTTTCCGCCAGGGCCGCCCAGTCGTTGGGTCCGCCGATCACGGTCTCCAGATGGACGACGTAGGGGTGAGAGATCTCCTCGGGCGAGCGGCTCACATAGACCCGCTGCAGGTCCGGACAGTTGTGCAGGTGCTCGGCCAGACGCTCGTAGCGCTCGACATCGACGATGGCGACCCGGGCGCCGGAGTCGATCAGGCCGTATTCCAGCTCGGGACCGGTCCACCAGGCGTTCAGCGGCGTGACGATCGCCCCCAGCACCATGCCCGCATAGAAGGCGACTGGCCATTCGGGCAGGTTGCGCATGACGATGGCGACGCGATCGCCCTTCTGGACGCCGAAGGCCTGCAGCTCGGCCGCCATGTGCGTCACGGCGCGATAGAAGGCCTCGAAGCTGACCCGCTCGTCCTCGTGGATCATGAAGATCCTGTCGCCGTGGGTGCGGCCCATCATCAGGGTCTCGCGCAGCGTCGGCGGGGCGTTCTTCCAGACCCGGGTCTTCACGCCACGGATCTCGACCTCTTCCATCTCACCTGGGCCGCCAGGCGTGGTGATCATCGCATAGGCCTGCTGGACCGACATGGCGGGCCACGGAATGGACGCGGGGGCGGCCTGGGTCATGATGCTTACTCTCCCGGTATGTCGCGCCTTTTTCAGCGAGCGCGTTCGTCGAGGAGAGAGCACAGTCGGCGGCCGGATGCAAACGTCCGTTTGACGCTAGGGGATCATTGATAAGTTACAGCCCTAGGCGGGCTGCCTCTTGAGCTGTTTCAACCACTGCGCGGCGTTCCTGTTGCCAGGATCCAGCGCCAGCGACTTGCCGTAGGCGGCGATGGCCGAGGCCGTGTCGCCATTGGCCGCATAGGCCTCGCCCAGGCTGTCGAAGGCGTTGCCGCTGGTCGGGTTGAGATCCGCCGTCAGCTTCAGCACCGCCAGGGCCGAGCGCGGCTTGCCGAAGGCCAGCAGGCGATAGCCCCAGTCGTTCAGCTCGTGCTCGTCGGCGGTGAAGCCGGGATGGGCGGCGCGGAAGGCCGCGACCGTCGCGGCGGGGTCCGCCGGCTCCTGTCCCGCCAGCGCCGCGCGCAGGGCCGAGACGCCGGTCAGGGACATGCCCGGGATGAAGCCTTGGGCGATCTCGTCGATCAGATCCTCGGGCGCCGAGCCGGCCAGGTTGGTCAGGACCACCACCCCGACCTTGTCGTCCGGATAGAGATAGACCGCCGAGCGGCTGCCGCCGGTCATGGCCACGGCGCGGTGCGCCGGCCGGTCCAAAACGAGCCAGCCCATGCCCCACTGGCCGAGCTTGCCGTCGGCATAGGCGACCGGCGTCCACATCGCCGTCCTGGTCGCGGGCTTTAGCAGCGTATCGTCCTGCACGGCGATCATCCATCGCGCCATGTCGCTGGCCGTGCTGACCATGCCGGCCGCCGCGCGATGCAGCGGCGAGAAGATCTCGGCGCGCGCCACCGGCTGATCCGGCGTGGCCTTGCGGTAGCCATAGGAGATGACCCGCTCGGGCCCGGCGTCGCGGCTGTCGCCCCAGCCCGTTCGGCTCATGCCGGCCAGGGCGATCTGCTCGCCGGCTAGGGTGGCGTCGGGCGCCCTGCCCCGCAGGCCGTTGATGGCCATCTGGATCAGGGCGTAGTTGGTCTGGTTGTAGTCGAACCGCTGGCCTGGCGGGAACTTGACCGGCTTGGCCACGGCGGCCGCCCAGGCAGCCTCGCCGTCGCCATCGCCGTCGTCGAAGTTCGGCAAGCCCGAGGTATGGCTGAGCAGCCGCCGGACCTCGACGCCACGCCAGGCCTCCGGAAGGTCTGGCACGTAGGCGCCGATGGGCTTGGCCAGGTCCAGTCGTCCGGCCTCGACCTCGCGCATGGCGGCCACGCCCGTGAAGGCCTTGGTGATCGAATTGATCGGAAAAACGGTCCCCGGCGTCACCGGCGCCTGCTTAGCTAGGTCGGCGACGCCGTAGGCGCGGGACATGACGATCTTGCCGTCCTTGACCACGGCGATCTGCAGGCCGGGAATGTGCTGTTCGGCCATGGCGCGACGGACGATCGCATCGGCCCGCTCGACGGGGTCCGGCGCGGCCCTGGCGGCTCCGGCGACAAGGCTCAGCGCGATCAATCCTAGACCAAGGTTTCTCATCGTCGCGTTCCATCGCCAAGCGATGGCAGAAGACCAGTCCGACGCGACCCGGCCCAGTTAATCCTTGGTCATGTGACGCGGCCTGGACACCGCCTCGTCCAGGGTGGATGACCGGGCGTCGTCTTGCCTCTCGTTCGGAGCGTAGCATTGCCCCAATCTCTCCTGTTTCCCGATCGCGAGTTCGCCGCCTTCCTGTTCGATATGGACGGCACGGTCCTGACCTCGATCGTCGCCAGCGAGCGGGTCTGGGGCGTCTGGGCGCGCAGGCACGGTCTGGACGTCGAGGCGGTGTTCAAGTGCATCCACGGCCGGCGCGCCGTCGAGACGGTGCGCAGCTTCAACATCCCCGATGTCGACGAGGACGCCGAGGTCCGGTGGCTGATGGAGGCCGAGATCGCCGACACGGACGGGATCGACGCCATCGAGGGGGCCGCCGCCTTCCTGAGCGCCCTGCCCGCCGACCGCTGGGCCGTCGTCACCTCGGCCCCGCGCGCCTTGGCCAAGGTCCGACTGGCGGCGGCCGGCCTGCCCATCCCCGCCGTGCTGGTCACCGCCGAGGATGTCGAGCGCGGCAAGCCCGCTCCCGATTGCTTCCTGCTGGCGGCCCAGCGCCTGAGCCACGCGATCGAGGACTGTCTGGTGTTCGAGGACGCCCCCGCCGGCATCGCCGCGGCCGAGGCGGCCGGCGCGAAGGTGGTGGTGATCACGGCGACGCACAGCCATCCGCTGGAGACGCCGCATCCGGGGGTTATGGGTTATGGGTCGCTGAGGGTTACGGCGTCGGGGGCGTTGAGCTTCTAGCCGCTCGGACATCAAAAAAGGGCGCGCCCACGATGGACGCGCCCTCTTCTGAAAATCGAACCTAGCCGCGCCATGGGTCCTCGCCACAAGGGCGAGGAAGGCAGGTTGAGGTCGTCACTATCCCACCGACTCCAGCCGGTTCAGCGCCGCCTCGAGCTTGGCCTTGGCGGCCTGCGCCTCGGCCAGGCGTTCGCGGTTCTCCTCGACGACCTCTTCCTTGGCGCGGGCCAGGAAGTCGGGATTGCCGAGCTTCTTGCCGACCTTCTCGATCTCGCCGACGTGGCCGGCGATCTCCTTGGTCAGGCGAGCCTTCTCGGCCGCGAGGTCGATGAACTCGGCGATGGCCAGGGCGCCGGTCGCCTCGCCCAGCACGAAGGGCACCGCCCCGGCGGGAGGGGCGTCGGCCTCGCGGGCGCTGTCCAGACGGGCCAGGGTCAGCAGCAGGTCGCGATGGCGGGCCAGGCGGGCCTTGGTCTCCGCGCCGGCGCCGATCAGGGTCAGCGGCGGCTTGGCGCCCGGAGGCACGTTCATCTCGGCGCGCACCGAGCGGATCTCGCTGACGGTGTCGACCAGCCAGCCGATCTCGGCCTCGGCCTCGGCGTCGATCCATTCGGCGGGAAGCTCGGGCCACTTCGCCGAGATCAGCATGGTCTCGCGAGCCGGACCGAACTCGGCGGTCTTGTCCCACAACTCCTCGGTGATGAACGGCATCACCGGGTGCAGGAGCTTGAGGATCACGTCCAGCGCCCAGGCGGCGGTGGCGCGGGTCTCGGCCTTGGCCGCCGCGTCGTCGCCGTTCAGGATCGGCTTGGCCAGCTCCAGGTACCAGTCACAGAACACGTTCCAGACGAAGCGATACAGAGCGCCGGCGGCCTCGTCGAACGACGGGGCTTCCAGGGCCTTGGTCACCTCGGCCACGGTCTTGACCGTCTCGCCGCGGATCCACTTGTTGATCGGCTGCTCGACCGTCGCGGGATCGAAGCCCTCGACACGAACGCACTCGTTCATCTGGGCGAAGCGCGAGGCGTTCCACAGCTTGGTGCCGAAGTTGCGGTAGCCCTCGATGCGCTGCTTGGAGAGCTTGATGTCGCGCGCCTGGCCCGACATCGCCGTCAGGGTGAAGCGCACCGCGTCGCAGCCCAGCTCGTCGATCAGGATCAGCGGATCCATCACGTTGCCCTTGGACTTGCTCATCTTGGCGCCCTTCTCGTCACGGACGAGGGCGTTGATGAACACCTGCTTGAACGGGGCCTCGCCCATGAAGTGGATGCCCATCATCATCATCCGGGCGACCCAGAAGAAGATGATGTCGAAGCCCGTCACCAAGGTGCTGGTCGGGTAGAACTTGGCCAGGTCGGCGGTCTTCTCGGGCCAGCCCAGGGTCGAGAACGGCCACAGGGCGGAGGAGAACCAGGTGTCGAGGACGTCTTCGTCGCGGTTCAGGACGACGTCGGCGCCGAACTGGGCCCGAGCGGCGGCGTAGGCCGCGTCTTCCGTCTCCTCGACGAAGATCGAGCCTTCCGGCCCGAACCAGGCCGGGATGCGGTGGCCCCACCAGAGCTGGCGCGAGACGCACCACGGCTCGATGTTGCGCAGCCATTCGAAGTAGGTCTTTTCCCAGTGCCTGGGCTCGAAGACAGTCTCGCCGGTCTCGACCGCTTTCAGCGCCGGCTGGGCCAGGGTCTTGGCGTCGACGTACCACTGGTCGGTCAGGAAGGGCTCGATGACCACGCCCGAACGGTCGCCGTGCGGGACCATGTGGCGGGTCTTCTCGATCTCCTTCAACCAGCCTTCTTCCTCGGCGCGGGCGACGATGGCCTTGCGGGCGACGAAGCGGTCCATGCCGACGAACTCGGCCGGGACGGAGTCGTTCAGCTTGGCTTCCGGGGTCAGGATATTGATAGCTTCCAGGCCCGCGCGCTTGCCGACGCCGAAGTCGTTGAAGTCGTGGGCAGGGGTGATCTTCACCGCGCCCGAGCCCTTGGTCGGGTCGGCGTAGTCGTCGGCGACGATCGGGATGCGGCGGCCGACGATCGGCAGGGTCACGAACTTGCCGACCAGCCCCTTGTAACGCTCGTCGTCCGGATGCACGGCCACGCCGGTGTCGCCCAGCATGGTCTCCGGTCGCGTCGTCGCGACAACGATGTAGTCGCGTGTCTCGAACTCGGTGGGCTTGCCCTCCTCGTCGAAGGCGATCGGGTGCTGGTAGGTCACGCCGTCGGCCAGCGGATAGGCGAAGTGCCAATAGGCGCCGTCGACCTCCTTCTGCTCGACCTCAAGGTCGGAGATGGCGGTCTGGAACTGCGGGTCCCAGTTGACCAGGCGCTTGTCGCGATAGAGCAGGTTCTGCTTGTAGAGCTGGACGAACACCTTGCGGACGGCGGCCGACAGACCCTCGTCCAGGGTGAAGCGCTCGCGCGACCAGTCGCAGCTGGCGCCGAGACGGCGCAGTTGGTTGGTGATGGCCCCGCCGCTCTCGGCCTTCCATTCCCAGACCTTCTCGACGAAGGCGTCTCGGCCCATGTCGCGGCGGCCGATATTGCCGGCGGCGGCCAGCTGGCGCTCGACGACCATCTGGGTGGCGATGCCCGCGTGATCGGTGCCCGGCAGCCAAAGGGCGGCCTTGCCGCGCATGCGGTGGAAGCGGGTCAGCACGTCCTGCAGCGTGTTGTTCAGCGCGTGGCCGATGTGCAGCGAGCCCGTCACGTTCGGCGGCGGGATCACGATGACGAACGGCTCGGCGTTCGGATCCTCAGCTGGCTTGAAGGCCCCGGAGGCCTCCCAGGCGGCGTACAGGCGGGGTTCGACGGATTTGGGATCGAAGGTCTTATCGAGCATGGCGGAGCGGATATGCCATCTGCGGCCCCGGCGCGAAACCGGCGGGCCTTGGTTTTCTGAGGTATTTCGCAACGAAAAAGGCGGCCGCCTTGGCGACCGCCTCGATTTTTCGAAGATCGAGGGGGCTTAGACGCGGCCGCGAGCGATCCGCTGTACTTCTTCCTCGACCTTGGTCTCGACGATGCGCGGCAGGTTCTGGTCCAGCCATTCCTTGAGCAGCGGGCGTAGCAGTTCGCGCACCACATCCTCCAGCGTCCGACCGTCCTTGGGCATCAGCAGGGCCGAGCTCAGACTGCCGAAGGCGCTGGCGGCGGCGGAGGCGGCGCTGTCGCCGACCAGGTTGTCGGCCGCTTCGTCGCGATCGAAGATCGGCGCGCTCGGCGCCGGTTCGGGCGCGGGAGCCGGCGGCGAATAGACGTCGATGTCTCCGACAGTCTCCAGCGGCGGCAGTTCCGGCTCGCCCTGGGGCTCCTCGGGCGCGATCGGATCGGTCAGCTCGAGAACGTCATCGACCGGCTCGGCGTCGAGCGTCGGCGCGGCTTCGAGAGCCGGTTCCGCCTCGGGCTCAAGTTCCGCGGCCGGTGCTTCCTCGGCGGCAGGCTCCGCAGGCCCATCATCCTCCGAGATGATGCGCCGGATGGAGGCGAGGATCTCCTCCATCGTAGGTTCTTGAGAGCTCTGATCGGACATGTGCGAGGCCGTCGTAAAGGGATACGAATCCTTGCGCGCTTACCGCACGCTAGTCCGCGATGGTGCAGACTTGCGCAGGTTAAGCAAGCTTAAGGATAAGGTGTGGGCGGAAACGACGCGGCTTCGCGTCTACTTGGATCCGCCCTTGGCCTTGACGGACGGCGCGCCAACCTTGTCGACCGCCTGCACCACCGGCTCCCACGGAACCCAGCCAACGCTGTGCGTCACGCGGTCGTACGAGGTCTTGGGATCGTAGGCGGTCGTGGTCGACGACAGCTTGCTCACCCCCAGTTGGCCCATGGCCTGGAGCACGACGGCGCTGGCGACATATTCGTCGCGGCGCGCGCCGACCAGGGCCAGTTCGGCGTTGGAAAGCTCCAGCTGGGCGTTCAGCACGTCCAGCGTGGTGCGCAGACCGACCTGCTGCTCCTGGCGCACGCCTTCGAAGGCGATGCGCGTGGCGCGCACCTGCTCTTCGTTGGACACCAGGTTGGCGCGCGAGGCCAGGAGATTGCTCCAGGCGTTGGAGACCTGCTGGATGGCCGTGCGCTTGGCCCCCTCGGTGGCGCTGCGGGCGGCGTTCTCACGCTCGGTCGCGGCGCGAACCTGCGAGGTCGTCAGGCCGCCGGTGAAGATCGGGATCGAGGCGGTGATCGCGCCCGAGATGGTGCGGTCGTAGTCGTCGAACTGGCTGCCGACGCCCGAGCGCTTGTCGGCGGCGTAGCCGAGCGAGGCCCGCGCCGAAACGGTCGGCCGATAGCCGGCCTTGGCCACGGCGACACGGGCGGCGGCGGCCTCTTCATTGTAGCGGGCCGAGGTCACGCCGGGGTTGGTCGTCTGGGCGGCTTCGAAGGCCTGGTCGACGGTCGCCGGCAGCAAGCCCGCCAGCGTCGGCTCGGGCGCCAGTTCGCCGGGGGTCTGACCGACGACGGCCGCGTAACCGGCGCGGCTGACTTCCAGCTGCGCCTGCGCGGACGACAGGCCCGCCTTGGCCGCGGCGAGACGCGCCTGCGACTGGGCGACGTCGGTGCGGGTGATCTCGCCCACGTCGAAGCGGGCGTTGGATTCTTCGAGCTGGCGTTGGAGGACGGCGACGTTCTCCTTGGCGATGCGCAGGCGCTCCTGGTCACGGCGCACGTCGACATAGGCCTGGACGACGCTGACCAGCACGCTCTGCTCGACCGAGCGCAGACCCTCGCGGGCCGACAGCACGTCGGCCTCCGCGGCGCTCAGGTTGGCGCTGGCGCGGCCGCCGGTATAGAGCGGCTGGCTGATCGAGACCGTGGCGCCGCTGCCCGACGCCTTGACGTCGGCGCCGGTGTCGGGGCTGGTCTTCGAGCCCGTCACGTCCAGCTCGCCGCCGATGGTCGGACGGAAGCCCGTCTTGGCCTGCACCACGCCCTCGTCGGTGATCCGGGTGCTGGCGCGCTGCTGCTGCAAAGTGGGGTTGGTCTGGTAGGCCAGCGCGATCGCGTCAGCCAGGGTTTCGGCCCGAGCCGCCGAAAGGGGCGCGGCGAAAAACACACCGGCCATCAAGCTGACGCTGCAAGCGGCGGCCAGCAATCCGGCCCGTCGACGGTTCGACATCTAGGTTCTATCCCCAATCACGCGAAGCTCGCGTCGCCACAATATGATCGCGTGTAAGTCGGACCGCCAGTCGCCGCCAGTTAAGCTTTTTTCACGCAGACGTTGCGGTGACGGGGCCCGGCGCCTTCAGAAACTGAAGCCGGTCTCGACCTCGAAGCCCGCCAGGATCGGAGGCGAGGCGTCGAAAGCCTGACGGCGGCCGACCCCGTCCTCGGCCCGCAGATAGACGACCGCGCGGCCGACTGGCCCGGTGCGCTCGATCACGCCAAGGCGGCCACCGACGGCGAGGGCGTCCTGCCAGGTCTTCGGCGCGGCCGCGACGGCGCCTTCGCAGACGATGACGTCGTAGCCGCCGCCCGGAACGGTCTTCAGGTCGTCACCTTCCAGGCGCGTGACCGACAGACCCATGGCCTCGAGCACGGCCGCGGCGTAAGGCGCGGCGATCGCCAGGGCCTTCTCGCCCTCGCGCGGCTTGAGGTTCTGCAGCAGCTTGCCCACTTCGCGCGGACGCAGCAGCCAGCGGCCCGGCGCGTATTCGATGTCGGCGTCGGCATAGGCCAGATAGGCCTTCGAGGCGGGCGTGACCGTCTCGCGCGCCACCACCCGCAACGCGTCCTGCAGCGGCAGATCGGTGACGTCGGCGGTGCGAATTTGGCTCTCGACCATATTCAGCCGCGCGGCGGCGAAGTCGGTGCTCATGGAATCCCTCGAAGGACTGGACTTTCGAGCAGGCTTATAGGTCTCCCGCTCGCCCGAAGGCAATGCGATCGCGGAAAGCCAACGGCCGAAAGAGCGCCGTACGATGGTCCCAAAAGCGCCAACAACGCGCCGCCCCATGGCGGAAAGACCAAAAGAACGGCGTTTTGCGCCGCGCAAACCATTGTCACGCAATGGCGATTGATCGCGACGCAAACGTGGTGAAGATATGGCTATCGGCGGCGTGTCCGCGGATGGGGGAGGAAGCCCGAACTTACGGCTTCATGGGGAACTGCCATGCTTGACGCGAAAGTGGTGATCGCCGCCGCGATCGTCGCCCTTGTGGTGATCTATTTCCTGCCGCGCATCGACACCCGGGCGCGCAAGGCCTACGGCCGCTGGCGCCGGCGTCGACGCGAGCTGCGCCAGCAGCGCCAGCGTGACGACCGCCTGGAGCGCGGGGTCTCGCCGCAATAGGGCGACAACAAGGCGGCCCTCGGAACCAATCGTGATCGACGGAACTCATCTTGGGCGGACCAGCGCCGCGCCCAGTTCCTCCGTCGAAAGTCCGCTTGATGAAGATCGCCCAGGTCACCCCGCTTTATGAGGCTGTTCCGCCGCGGCTGTATGGCGGCACCGAACGCGTCGTCTCCCATCTGACCGACGCCCTGGTCGATCTTGGCCATGACGTCACCCTGTTCGCCAGCGGCGAGGCCGAGACCAAGGCCCGTCTGATCGCGGTTCGCGATCAGGCCATCCGCCTGGACCCCGCTCCGCTGAAGTCGGACCTGGCCGCGCACATGGCCCAGATCGCCGAGGTCCGGACCCTGGCGGACGAGTTCGACATCATCCACTTCCATACCGACATGATACAGTTCCCGTTCTTCGCCGATCGGGCCGAACGCACCCTGACAACCCTTCACGGCCGACTGGATCTGAAGGACCTCCCGGCGGTCTACAAGCGCTGGCCGCAGTTTCCGCTGGTGTCGATCAGCGACGACCAGCGTCGCCCCCTGCCCTTCGCCAACTGGGCCGGCACGGTCCACCACGGCATGAGCGCCGACGTCTATCGACTGTCGAAGACGAGCCACGGCTACCTGGCGTTTCTGGGCCGCATCTCGCCCGAGAAGCGCCCGGACCGGGCGATCATGCTGGCCAAGCGACTGGGCAAGCGCCTGAAGATCGCCGCCAAGGTCGACCCCGCCGACCGCGCCTATTTCGAGGATAAGATCGCCCCGATGATGCTGGGCGACCCGCTGATCGAGTTCATCGGCGAAATCGGCGACGGCGAGAAGTCGGCGTTCCTGGGCGGGGCCGACGCCCTTCTCTTCCCGATCGACTGGCCCGAGCCCTTCGGCCTGGTGATGATCGAGGCCATGGCCTGTGGCACGCCGGTGGTGGCCTATCGCTGCGGTTCGGTGCCGGAGGTGATCGACCCGGGCGTGACCGGTTTCATCGTCGACAACGACGATGAGGCGGTCGAAGCGATCAAACAGGCGACTCTGCTGGATCGAAACCTGGTCCGTCGGCGTTTCGAAGAACGGTTCTCCGCCGAGGCGATGGCTCGGCGCTATGTCGCGCTCTACGAACAGCTGCGCGATGGCGCCGCTGTGTATCCGTCCTTGGTCGAGCTCGCCGCGAGCGCATGACATGAAGGAGGGGCCATGGAGAATCTCGCGCCGGCCATCGAGGCGCCGGTCGACTACGGCGTGACGGCTGAGGTCCGCGCGCCGCAGAATCTCTACGCCCTGAAAGACAAGGACACCTTCATCGTCGCCGATCAGTTCGGCGACATCACGGGCCAGGGCGATGGCCTATTCCACAATGACACGCGGATCCTGTCGTCCTTCCGCCTGACGCTCGGCGGTCATGCGCCATCGTTGCTGTCGGCCGCCGTCGCGCACGACAACGTCTTTTTCACCTGCAACGGCACCAACCAGGCGCTGCCCTATCCGGGCGGACCGATGGGCCCGCCGGGCGTGCTCCACATCGAGCGCAAGCGGTTCCTCTGGGGCGAACGGCTGTTCGAGCGGATCCGCTGCGTCAACTACAGCCGCGACGTGGTGCTGCTGCCGATGAGCCTGGAATTCGACGCCGACTTCCGGGACATGTTCGAAGTACGAGGCACGCCGCGGGTCCGCCGGGGCGTCAAGCGCCCGCCCCACATCGACGGTCGCCGCGTCGCCTACAGTTATATCGGCCTGGACGGGGTCGAACGATCCTCCGTCATCGCGTTCTCGGACGCGCCCTTCCGGCTGGGGCCTCACAAGGCCGAGTTCATGTTCACCCTGCAGGCCGAGGGCCAGACCGAACTCTATCTCGAGATCGGCGCGGTGGACGGCCATACGCCCAGCCGCGAACGCTTCCGCGACGCCGCCGCGCGGGCGCGCTGGGACATGCGCGCCAGACGGCGACATGGGGCGCGACTGAACAGCTCGGGCCGCCTCTTCAACGAGTGGCTCGGCAAGTCGCGGGCCGACCTGGCCCTGCTGACCACCAGGATGGAGACCGGCCCCTACCCCTATGCCGGCATCCCCTGGTTCTCGACCGCCTTTGGGCGCGACGCGATCATCACCGCCTGGCAGATCCTGTGGTTCGAGCCATCCCTGGCCAAGGGCGTGCTGCGTTACCTGGCGGCCCACCAGGCTCATGAGCGCTCCGCCTTCCGCGACAGCGCGCCGGGCAAGATCATGCACGAGACGCGCAAGGGCGAGATGCCGGCCTTGGGCGAGGTGCCGTTCGGACGGTACTACGGCGGCGTCGACACCACGCCCTTGTTCGTCGCCCTGGCCGACGCCTACCAGGCCCGCACCGGCGACGATCGGCTGATCGACGAGCTCTGGCCCGCCCTGGAGCGCGCCATGCACTGGATCGAGAACGACGGCGACACCGACGGCGACGGTTTGATCGACTATGCGCGCGGGCAGGACAGCGGCCTGTCGAACCAGGGCTGGAAGGACAGCGAAGATTCCGTGTTCCACGCCGACGGCCGCTATCCGTCGGGGCCGATCGCCCTGGTGGAGGTGCAAGGCTACGCCTTCGCCGCCTATCGCGGCATGGCCCGGCTGGCGGAACGCCGCGACGAGATCGGACAGGCGGCCATATGGCGCCACAAGGCGGAAACGCTGCGCCAAAAGGTCGAAACGCTGTTCTGGATGGACGAGCGAAACTACTACGGCATCGCCGTCGATGGTCAGGGACAGTTGTGCCGCGTGCTGTCCTCGAACCCGGGCCACCTGCTCTTCTGCGGCCTTCCGACGCCCGAACGCGCGCGCAAGGTCTCCGAACAGCTGCTCTCAGCCGACTTCAACTCGGGGTGGGGCCTGCGGACCCTGGCCGCCGGCGAGGCCCGGTTCAATCCGATCAGCTATCACAACGGCTCTGTCTGGCCGCACGACACGGCGCTGTGCGTCATGGGTCTGTCGCGGTACGGCGAACGGGACGGCGTGGTGAAGCTGACCTCGGCCCTGTTCGAGACCGCCAGTCGCATGAACATGCGCCTGCCCGAGTTGTTCTGCGGCTTTCCGCGCTCGCCGGGCGAGCCGCCTGTCGCCTATCCCGTGGCCTGCCTGCCGCAGGCCTGGGCGGCCGGCTCGGTATTCATGATGCTCCAGGCCTGCCTGGGCATCACGATCGACGCCAATCGCAACGAGATCGTGCTGGTGGATCCGCGCCTGCCCATCGGCATCGACCGGCTGCGCGTCGAACATCTGCGGGTGGGCGACGAAAGCGTGGATCTGACGTTCGAGCGCCAGGGAGACCGCGTCTCCGTCCACGCCGAAGGCGGCGCGCCGCTGACGATCCGTTCCAAGCCGGTGTGGGACTAGAGATTTCGGCGAAGGTCCGGAAGAGCTTGGCGGCGCGTGAGGCTTGTGGGCCGAATGTCCGGCGTCACAAATCTGACGTTGAGTGGCTCCGCGGGTAGGATTCGAACCTACGACCAGCCGGTTAACAGCCGGCTGCTCTACCACTGAGCTACCGCGGAACAGGTCGCTCTTCGAAGAGGCCGCGTGATAGCCGCCGCTTCGAGTCGATGCAAGCCAGACCGAAGACGAGACTGCGGTCATGAAGACGGATTGGGGCGCGAAAGCGCGCGGCACGTCCCGCGAACATCCGGTCCGAGATTTCGGAAAGCTTCTGAGCGATCAGAAGAAGGAGTGGCTCCGCGGGTAGGATTCGAACCTACGACCAGCCGGTTAACAGCCGGCTGCTCTACCACTGAGCTACCGCGGAACAGGTCGCTCTTTCGAAGAGGCCGGGTGATAGCCGCCTCCCCGCGGCGATGCAAGCGCCTTGTGCCAAAAAAGAAGCCCGGTCCTGGGACCGGGCTGTGGAAAGTCAGTGATGGTGGTGCGCCTTCAAAGAAGACGCCCCGAAACTCGGGCCTTTATGGTTAACCAGACCCTAATTCTTAACGCGCGAGCTAAAAGGTCGCAGGCGGGCGCTTTGGTCAGGCGGGGCGCTTGGGGATCTCCAGGCCGCGCTGCACGGCCGGACGCGCCATACCCGCTTCCAGCCATCGCGGCACGTGCTTGAGCGCGGCGTAGTCCACGAGCTCGCCCGCGCCGTAGAAGCCCACCAGGTTTCGCACCCAGCCCAGGGCCGCGATGTCGGCGATCGTATAGTCGTCGCCCATGATCCAGGCGCGGTCGGCCAGACGGCTCTCCAGAACGCCCAGCAGGCGCTTGGACTCGGCGACGTAGCGGTCGCGCGGACGCTTGTCCTCGTAGTCCTTGCCCGCGAACTTGTGGAAGAAGCCCAGCTGGCCGAACATCGGCCCGATCGCCGCCATCTGGAAGAAGACCCACTGCAAGGTCTCGTAGCGGGCCGCTGGATCGGCGTGCAGGAACTTGCCGGTCTTCTCGGCGAGATAGACGAGGATGGCGCCAGACTCGAACAGACCGATGGGCTTTCCGCCCGGACCGTTGGGATCGATGATCGCCGGGATCTTGCCATTCGGGTTCAGCGACAGGAACTCCGCCTCCCCGGTCTCGTTCTTGCCGATATCGATCATGTGCGGCTCGTACGGCAGCCCGGTCTCCTCCAGCATGATCGAGACCTTCACGCCGTTGGGTGTCGGAAGCGAATAAAGCTGGATCCGGTCGGGATGCTGGGCGGGCCAGCGGCGGGTGATCGGAAAGGCGGAAAGATCCGACATGCGGGTGAACCTCGTCTTCGGCTCCGGCGGCGGAGCCGTCCCGATTTGGCGTCTCCGGCCGGGCTTTTCCAGGGGCGCATCGGAACTCAAAACGCGCCGCGCCCGGCGGCGGCGCTTTTCCCGCTCGCCAAACCCCGCTATCGGGACCCCAGGGGGAACTACGAACACATGGCGACCGCTGACGATCATTGGCCGGAGACACTGAACCGGGTGACCGCGGCTCTCGACTTCGAGCTGACGGACACGAAGATCGGCGCGGCGACGACCAAGCCCAGCTTCGCGATGCGCACGTTCGCGCCCAGCGATCTGTCGGCCCTGCCCGCGCTGGTGGCCACCGCCGTTCACGCCGGCTTGGAAATCGACCGCCTGATCGCCGCGCCAGGCCCCGGCGCCTTCGACGCCCAGGCCCGCACCGTGCGCCTGGCCCTGGCCGAGGCGCTGAACATGGAGCCCCCCGGCGCCACCCGCTCGCCCTTCGTCACCGGTTACAAGACCGCCTACCGCCTGGAGCTGGCGCGGGTGATCTGGAAGGCCATCGCCGACGCCCCCGTCCGTCGGCTGGAAGAGCTGGCGCGCGCCCGGCTTGTTTGATCCCTACCAGACGCCGGTATTGGGCATCGAAGCCCACGGCTCGGCCGGCGGCAGGCTTCCGTCCTGAAGAAGCTCGACCGAAACGCCGTCGGGCGAACGGACGAACGCCATGTGGCCGTCGCGCGGCGGACGGTTGATCGTCACGCCCATGTCCATCAGGCGTTGGCAGGTCTCGTAGATGTCGTCGACGCGATAGGCCAGGTGGCCGAAGTTGCGACCGCCGGAATATTCCTCGTCGTCCCAGTTGTAGGTCAGCTCGACCAGCGGCGCCTTGCGCTCCTTGGCCAGTTCCACGTCCTCGGGCGCGGCGAGAAAGACCAGGGTGAAGCGCCCCTTGTCGTTCTCCATCCGGTACATTTCCTGGAGCCCCAGCCCCTCGCAATAGAACCGCAGCGAGGCGTCCAGATCGCGGACGCGGACCATGGTGTGCAGATAGCGCAAGGCAAAGCTCCCTGAAGCGGCGACGTCGCCGGTATAGCCCCCGGCTCCGACCCGCGAAATCCTCTAAACCGGTTCGCGTTCGCGCGTCTGGCGACGCCAGAGGGCCGCGTACTCGCCGCCGGCCTCCAGCAGCGCCTCGTGGCGGCCGCGCTCCACGATCTTGCCCCGCCGCAGGACCACGATCTCGTCGGCGTCGGCGATGGTGGAGAGGCGGTGAGCCACCACCAGGGTGGTGCGTCCCGCCCTCGCCTTGCGCAGCGTGGCCTGGATCGCCGCCTCGGTGCGGCTATCGAGCGCGCTGGTCGCCTCGTCCAGGATCAGCACCCGGGGCTTGGCCAGCAGGGCTCGGGCGATGCCGACTCGCTGGCGCTCGCCGCCCGACAGCTTCAGGCCCCGCTCGCCCACCTTGGTGGCCATGCCGTCCGGCAGGTTGCGGATGAACTCGCCCAGTTCCGCCGCCTCGGCCGCCGCCCAGATCTCGGCCTCGGTCGCTTCGGGCCGCGCGAAGGCGATGTTGGCCGCCAGGGTGTCGTTGAACAGGGCGACGTCCTGCGGCACCAGGGCGATCGCGTGACGCAGCGAGGCCTGGGTCAGGGCGCGCAGGTCGTGACCGTCCAGGGTGACCCGCCCCGCCTGGGGATCGATCATCCGCAAGGCAAGGCGCACCAGGGTCGTCTTGCCCGCGCCCGAGGGGCCGACGATGGCCACCGTCGTTCCCGGCGCGACCGTCAGGGAGACGTCCGTCAGCCCCTCCGAGCGCGCGCCATGCCGGAAGGAGACGTGCTCGAAGCTCACCGCGCCGCCCCGCTCGTCGGCGCAGGGGGGAAGATCACGGGCGTCCGGCGCGTCGGCGACATCGGCGGTCTGCCGGCGCAACTCCAGCATCGCTTCCATGTCGATCAGCGACTGGCGGATCTCGCGATAGGCGAAACCCAGGATGTTCAGCGGGGCGTAGAGGTTGATCAGGATCAGTACGGCGGCGGTGACGTCGCCGGGTCCGATCCGGCCCGCCGCCGCCTCGCTCCCCGCCAGCACGGCCATGCCGCCCAGCCCGACGCTCATGATCGCCGACTGCACGATGTTCAGCAGGTTCAGCGAGTTGGTCGCCTTGATCTGGGCCTCGCCATAGCGCTCCAGCGCGTCGCCATACGCGCCCACCGCCCGCGTCTCCGCGCCGAAGGACTTGACGGTCTCGTAGTTCAGCAGGGCGTCGACGGCGCGTCCGGCGGCCTCGGCGTCCGCCTCGTTCAGCGCCCGGCGATGACCGATCCGCCAGTCCGAAATCGCGAACGTCAGGTAGCCGTAGACCGCCACCGTGCCCAGGGCGACGGCCGCGAACCGCCAGTCATAGGCCTTGGCCAGCACGACGGCGGCCATCACCAGCTCGACGCCGGTCGGCGCCAGGTTGAACACCAGGCTGCGCAGCAGGAAGTCCATCGACCGCGCGCCTCGGTCGATGACTCGCGAAAGCGAGCCGGTCCGCTTGGTCTGGTGGAAGTCGATCGACAGCGACAGGGCGTGGGAGAAGGTCTCGACCGCCGCCCGCGTCTGAGCCGCCTGGGCGACGGGCGTGAAGATCGTGTCCCGGGCCTGGGGCGCGGCCGCGGAGACGAAGCGGACGAACGCCCACCCGACGGCCAAGCCCGCGAAGGCCCAGGTCACCGCGACCGCGGCGCCCTGCCCGGCCGACAGCTGATTGACCGCCTTGCCCAACATCAGCGGCGCGATCACGCCCAGAGCCTTGCCCGACAAGGTCAGGATCAGGGCCAGCGTGACCCGCCAGCGCAGGCCAGGCGCGCGCGAGCGCAGCACCAGCCGGACGAGATCGCCCATCGCGCTCCAGAATCGCACCGGCTGGTCAGCCTTGGCCACCGCGCCCGGCGTGGCCTCGCGTCCGGCCGAGGGCGGACCGCCCATGCCTCTCATCGCGCGCCGCCAATCAGCATCGTGGTCTGGACCCCACCGCCCGGCGTCATCCAGTCGATACGCCAACCCTGGGCGCCGCGCTCGGCGCGAACCGGACCGGAGACCAAGGGCGCGGGCGCCGAGCTGACCACCGACACCGCATCCTCGCCGCCCTCGCCCGCCACCTGGATGTCGTGAGAGCCCTGCGACAGGGAATCGCTCAGCGAGATGAAGAACCGTCCCTCGTCGTCGGCCCGCCCGCCGCCGCGGGTGACGCGATCGACCCTCACGTTCAGCCCCGCGCCGGGCGCGGCCACGCCGGAAACCACCGCCCCGCCCTCGCGATCCAGATCGATGGTCAGGATCCGCGGCGAGGAAGAGGCGGCGGTCAGGCTTCGCGCCCCGGCGCCCGCGCGCAGCAACGCCACCTCGCCCCCCTCGGCGACCATGACATAGCCCTCCGCCTGGACCGTGCGGCCTTCATGGGTCGTCGACAGGCCGAACAGCCGCACGCCGGCCTCGTGGGGAACCGACAGGCTCCAGCGGCCCTGGGCGTCAGACCGCCCAAGCACCACCTCGCCCGTCGGCGAGCCCAGGCGGACATCGGCGTCGGCCGCGCCCCGCCCCGACAGCGTCACCCCGCCGGCGGTCCGCTGCGCGCTCTCCAGGCTGGGCGGCGCCACATAGCCGGCCTCGGCGCTGTCGATCTTGTCCGCCGGCTTGACCTCGCCCTGGGGGCCGGGGCCGCAGGCGGCGAGCAGCACGGCGGTCAGCATCACGACGGCGGGCCCGGTCGCGACGATCGGCGACTTGCAACCCCTGAAGCGAATCCTGATCATGCGCCCTCAGATAAGAACGGTTCGAAGGCGCGCGAGCCCGCGCGCCTTTCGTCTTGTGTGTGGAGTGGACGACGATGCCCAACGAGTCTAGGCGCCTGGGCTCCGTCTGCGTCTATTGCGGATCCTCCGACACCGCCGACCCCAGCTATATCGTCGACGCTCACATGATCGGCGAAAGCTTCGCCAAGGCCGGCCTGAAGCTGGTCTATGGCGGCGGCGGGGTTGGGCTGATGGGCGCCACGGCGCGCGGCGCCCATGCCGCGGGCGGGACGGTGTTGGGGATCATCCCAAACTTCCTACGCGGCCGCGAGCAGCCGTTCGACGACGTCGAAACCGTCATCGTCGACACCATGCACGAACGGAAGATGCTGATGTTCGAGCGCTCCGACGCCTTCGTCGTGCTGCCTGGCGGTATCGGCACGCTGGAGGAGATCGTCGAATTGCTATCTTGGCGTCGTTTAGATCTTCACCAGAAGCCGATCGTGTTCCATAACCCGCGCGGCTTCTGGGATCCCCTCTTCGCCCTGATCCGGCATACGATCGACCAGGGCCTGACCCCGCCCAGCCTGGCCCAGGCCTGGCGCACGGTCGAACGAGCAGAGGACGTCACCCCCGCCCTGCTGGCCTGGGACGGCGAAATCGACGTCGCCGGCGCGCCGGACACGCTTCGCCGGTTGACTTAGTTTCTAAAAAAGACGCACTATGGCGATGAGCCTGCGACCCTTGCGGATCGTCGGCTCGTGCGCCGGAACTCCCATCCGGCGCGGGGATAGGAGACCAAGGAAATGCGTACCGCTGCTTTCGCGGGCCTGACGGCCTGCGCCCTGATGGCTGGCCTGCTGGCCGGCCCCGCCTTCGCCGCCGATAGCGAAGGCGCTTGGCTGAAACTGAAGACCCCCTCTTCGACGGACCACTTCATCCAGGACGGTTCGGTCTGGCGCTGCACGGGCGACGTCTGCTCGACGACCAAGGTCCGGGCCCTGCCCGTGGCCCGCGCCTGCCGCAAGCTGGCCGGCCAGCTGGGTGAGCTCTCGGCGTTCAACTATCGCGGCGAACCGCTGGACGACGCTGCGATCACCGAGTGCAACACCGCGGCCAAGCCCAAGGGTTAACCCCCTCGATCAAGGCGCAAGAGCCTGTCTGGTTTAGATGGAACCATCTAAACCAGATAAACAGGCTCTTCTTCTTACATTTAGAGCGCGTCCGGGCGGGTTAGCCGCTTACACCTAATCCTAACGCGCTCTAGCAAGGGCCTCCGCCGGGCGACCGGCGGAGGCCTCTTTCTTTGGAAAAACGGCTGGGGCCTACTTGCGCCCGAAAAGCTTGGACAACAACGAAGCCGACTTCGCGCTGGGCCGGCTTCCCACCAGCATCCCGCCCATCAGGGCGAACGAAAACATGGCGTGGTTCATCTTCGATACGTTCATGGCGGCGTCTCCCAGACTTGCCGTTAGGACCAGGAGACGCGCGCGGCTTACAGGGGCGTTCCCCTCCTAGTCGTCAGCGCGTCATGGGTAAAGGATGGCCCCATCCCCGTGCGACGCAAGAAAAATAATCCGTATAAGGATGATATCAGCCTGCGGATGATCTCGGCTCAGCGCGCTGAATTTGCTCAGCTATTCAATCCGTACACGGCGATATTTTTCACAAACCTGAGCGCTGCAAGGCTTTGCGGCGCTCGAACCTCTCGCCGACACCTCCGGTTGGCTTGGCGAAACCGCCTCCCGCGCGCCGCGCACGAAAAAGCCGCCCGCGTCGGCGTGACGCAGGCGGCTTCATCGTTTCGGACCCGTTGTTCCGTGCGCGGTTTACGCCGCGGCGTCGAACGACAGGGATTCGTAGCGCTTCAGGTGATGGTCGACCGAGCCGAACAGCCCTTCGATCAGGCTGGCGCGCTTGAAGTAGTGGCCGATGGCCAGCTCGTCGGTCATGCCCATGCCGCCATGGATCTGGATGGCGTTCTGGCCCACGAACTTGCAGGCGCGTCCCACGCGAACCTTCATCGCCGAAACGGCCTTGGCGCGCTCGGCGGCGCTCTCGTCGACCTTGATGGTGGCCATGTAGGTCATCGACACCGATTGCTCGACCTCGATGAACATGTCGACCATGCGGTGCTGCAGCACCTGGAAGTTGGCGATGGCGGTGCCGAACTGCTTGCGCTGCTTGGCGTAGTCCAGGGTGCCTTCGTGCAGCTTGCGCAGCACGCCGACGGCCTCGGCGCCGACGGCGGCGGTGGCCTCGTCGATCACCTTGTTGACCAGCGACAGGCCGTCTTCGGCGATCAGCGCGTCGGCCGGAACCGAGACGTTCTCGAAATAGACTTCGGAGGCGCGGTTGCCGTCGACGGTCGGATAGTCGCGCGTGACGACGCCCGGCAGGCTCTTGTCGATCAGGAACACCCCGACGCCGCCGCTGTCGCGCTGGGCGCCGCCAGTGCGGGCCGTGACGATCAGGTGCGTGGCGAACGGCGCGCCGACGACCACGGCCTTGTGACCGTTCAGGACCCAGCCCGAGCCGTCCTTCTTGGCCGTCGTCTTCAGGTCCTGCCACGTGTAACGGGCCTGGGGTTCGGCGTAGGCGAAGGCGATGGTGGTGGTCCCGCCGATGATCCCCTCGATGACCGAGGCGGCGTTGGCGTGGCCCGAGTGCTTCAGGAAGCCGCCGCCGATCACCACCGTGCCCAGATAGGGCTCGATGACGAGCGCCTTACCGAACTCCTCCATGACGATCATATTGTCGATCGCCCCGCCGCCCAGGCCGCCCAGATCTTCGCTGAACGGCGCGCCCAGGATGCCCAGCTCCTCGGCGAAAGCCTTCCAGTAGTCGGCGCGCCAACCGCTGTCGGAATTGACAATCTTGCGGCGGGTCTCGAAGTCGTACTTGTCCTGCAGGAAGCTCGCGATGGTGTCGCGGAGCATCGACTGTTCTTCGGTGAAATTGAAATCCATGAGGGACGTTTCCTCTTATGGTTCCCCGTCAGGGGTTTGATTGTTGTTCCCGAGCCCTTCTCCCCTTGCGGGAGAAGGTGGCGTCCGAAGGACGTCGGATGAGGGGTCGCGCGGGCCGCGCCCAGAAACCCCTCATCCGTCGCTTCGCGACACCTTCTCCCGCACGGGGAGAAGGAAGATGAGGATCAGAGCCCCAGCACCATCTTGGCGATGATATTGCGCTGGATCTCGTTGGAGCCGCCGTAGATCGACGTCTTGCGGACGTTGAAATAGGTCGGCGCGGCGCGGTGGGCGAAGTCGGGGCCGATCGGGTGGGCGTTGTCGCCGTCGGTCGGGAAGCCGCGGAAGTACGGCGCGCCGTAGTGGCCGGCCGCCTCCAGCACCAGTTCGGTTATCCGTTGCTGGATCTCGGTGCCCTTGATCTTCAGCACGCTGGACTCCGGACCGGGACCCTTGCCGGCCGCCTCGCCCGCCAGGGTGCGCAGCTCGGTGTATTCCAGAGCCGTGAGGTCGATCTCCAGTTCGGCGACCTTGCGCTTGAACATCGGATCCTTGATCAGGGCCGAGCCGTCGTCGCCCAACTCAGCCGAGGCGATCTGGCGGATCCGCTCGATGCCGCGCTTGGAGCGCGCCACGCCGGCGATGCCGCTGCGTTCGTGGGCCAGCAGGAACTTGGCGCAGGTCCAACCCTTGTTCTCGTCGTAGATGCGATTCTCGACCGGCACCTTGACGTTCTCGAGCCAGACCTCGTTGACCTCGTGCTCGCCGCCCAGGGTGATGATCGGGCGCACGGTCACGCCGGGCGACTTCATGTCGATCAGCAGGAACGAGATGCCTTCCTGGATCTTGGCGTTCGGGTCGGTGCGGACGAGGCAGAAGATCCAATCGCCGTGCTGGGCCAGGGTGGTCCAGGTCTTCTGGCCGTTGACCAGGTAATATTCCTTGCCGTCGTCGCCGGTGAAGCGCTCGGCCTTGGTCTTCAGGCTGGCCAGGTCCGAACCAGCGCCCGGCTCGCTATAGCCCTGCGACCACCAGATGTCGCCCGACAGGGTCGGCGGCAGGAAGCGTTCCTTCTGCTCGGGCGTGCCAAAGGTGTAGATCACCGGCCCGACCATGTTGATGCCGAACGGCAGGATCGGCACGCAGTCGGCGCGGGCGGTCTCTTCCGACCAGATGTAGCGCTGCACCGAGGTCCAGCCCGGACCGCCGTACTTTTCCGGCCAGGCCGGGGCGACCCAGCCCTTCTTGGCGAGGGTGCGGTGCCAGGAGAGGAAGTCCTCCTTGGCCATCTCCTCGCCCTCTTCCTGCTTTTCCCGCAGGCCCGCCGGATAGTTCTGCGCGATGAAGGCGCGGACCTCGTCGCGGAAGGCGAGGTCCTCGGGCGAGAAGTCCAAATTCATGGCGAGCTCCCGTTCAGCCGGCCCTTCTCAGGAAGGCCGTTATTGCGTTTCGGGCGCCACGATAGATGTCGAACGAATGTTTGGAAAGATGACGTTAGCGTCAACGGAAGTGAATATGATCCACGTTCACTTAGATCGGCCGGAACCGGCCTAGCGAACCTCGCAGGCCAGCTTGACGAGAGCCAGGGCCGAGGCGCCGCCAACCCCTTCCTCGTCGACCGTATCGAGCGCCAGAAGCGGCCGCTTGTCGAGGATTTCGAGTAGTCGCGCATGGCCCTTGGTCGGGCTGACGTGAGCGGCCAGGCAATGATCGATCGCGGTCGACTCGACGGCGCGCAGGATCGCCGCGGCCGCGCAGGCGGCGTAGCCGTCCAGCAGCACCGGAACCTTCTGGACGCGCGCGGCCAGGATCGCCCCGACGACGGCGGCGGTTTCGCGCCCGCCCAGTTGGCGCAGGATCTCAAGCGGGTCTTCGCCCATGCCCTCGGCCTTGGCCCGCTCGACGGCGGCGGCGACCGGCTCGGGATCGTCGCTCCAATCGGAAGCCTCGCCCCCAAACAGGGCCAGGCACACGGCGGCGGCCGTGCGCGCGGGTTCGGCGGCGATGACTCCGGGGATCAGCAGGTCGGGCTGCTTGGCCAGGGCCTCCATGCCAAAAGCCATGGTGGCGGCGGCCTCCTTCTCACTCATCGACGGCTGCCCCACGAAGTCCGGCGACGGACGGTCGATGGCCAGGTCGAAGGCCTCCAGCCCAGCGCCTTGCACGCCGGCCAAACGCGAGACGGTGGCGCCGCCCGAGGCGATGGCCTCCAGGCGATCGCGGGCCCAGCCACGGGGGCCGACGTCCTTGCGCGCGCCGGCGTAGAGGGCCACGACCGGCCGGTTGACGGCCGGCGGGCTCTTGCCGCTCCAGGCGGTGAGCCAGGCCGAAATCTCGGCGAGCCGGCCGCCCTGCTCCAGCGTCGGCGACGGACCCGGCGCGGGCGGCGAAACGGCGAGCTGGCGGATGTCGGCGAAGGGGGAAGCGGTCATGAGCGCGGACTTAAACCCGTCCGCGCCCAAAGCAACCCCTCAACGCTTTAAAGGCTAGGACGCGGCGACCTGGGCGCTCAGGTAGACCTTGCAGACGCCATCGCGCTCGGCCAGCAGCTTGGCCTTGCGGATCTCGTCCTTGGTCTTGCCCTGGCGGGTGGCTTCGGCCCGCAACGAGACGCCCCGATCGGTGATGGCGCTGCCGCGGCCAAATTCCTGCGACTTGATCTGGGCGGCCAGATCGCCGGTCGGCAGTTCGCCCAGCGCGGCCGACTGAGCCAGGGCCAGGCAGCGGTTGGCCTGCAGGTATTGGCCGTCCGTCCAGCGCGCCTCGCCGGCGAAGGCTGGCGCGGCCGAGGCGGCGATGATGGTCGCGAGGGTCGAGACGATGATCTTGCGCATGATTTTCTCCCGAATTTCGACACGGGTCCGCCCCCGCCGCCGACGCTTGCGCCTCGGCGGCGGAACGGAGATGCTTGAAGAATGACGACCGAACCGGTGACGCCGGCCGCCAAACCGCCCCGCCCCATCGCGACGCCTTGCGTGAAGGTGTGCGCGGTGGATGGCGCGACCGGCTATTGCCTGGGCTGCCGCCGCACCTTGCCGGAGATCGCCGGCTGGGCGCGGCTCAGCGACGAGGAGCGCGCGGCGATCATGGCCGCCCTCCCTGATCGTCCAGACCCGATGGTCACGCTGATGGCGGCCACCCGGGGCTGAACCTTACTGGGCGGCCTGTGAGGCCGTCAGGAAGCCGGCGCAGACGCTTTGACGCTCGGCCAGCAGCTTGGCCTTCTTGGCGCCGTCTGCGGTGTCGGCCTTGCGGCGGGTGGCGATCATTTCGCTGGTGGCCGAAACCCGGACCGAAGGCTTGCGGCCGGCCGATTCCTTGCTGAGGAACGCTTCGAGCGACGTGGTGTCGAGCTTGCCTAGGTTTTCGGACGCCGCGAGGGCGCTGCAGCGCGAGGCGGCCAGGAACTGCTTGTCGGTGACGCTGGATTGAGCGTGGGCGACGCCCGCGAAACTCACGGCGACAAGCGCGATGACGACTTCTTTCATGGCGATACTCCCTCTGTAGGCCAACTCATCTATGGCCAGAGGCAATAGCGCCGAGATCAGTATTCGCATAATTAAATCAAAGACAGGATTTCCATTACATCTATGTAATACTTCGAATTAAATTCGCGTAATGAATATAGGAGGCATCGAAAGCCCGCCCTTCCGGCCGCCGTGGTCGGCGCGCGAAAAATCTCCCGCGGGATTCATGCCTTGAAAACGCCTGGCTTCTAATGATTTGGAGAATGCCGCAGAAGCGGCCTTGGAGCCGACAAGGCGGGATGTCTTCGATGTTGAGGTTCGCGGCGATCGCGCTGGTGGGCGCCTTGTCAGCGGTTGGCGCGGCAAAGGCCGTCGTGTCGCTGGACGACCTGCGCCACCCGGAATTGCGCGCGCCCTCGGCCGCCTCGGCCACCCTGGGCGGCGCCGAAGGCGGCGCGGCCCAGATCACCAAGGACAGCGACGGCCATTTCTGGGCCCAGGCCGCCGTGGACGGTCATGCGGTCCGCTTCCTGGTCGACACCGGCGCCACCGCCGTTTCGCTCAGCATGGCCGACGCCCAGCGCCTGGGCATCGACACCAGCAAGCTTAACTACGACTACAACGTCATCACCGCCGACGGTCGGACCCGCGCCGCCTCGGTTCGCTTGGCCAGCGTCGCCATCGCCGGCGCGCGCGTCCGCGACGTCGACGCCCTAGTCATCGAGAAGGGCCTCGAGAACTCGCTGCTGGGCATGAGCTATCTGGGCCGTCTGTCGCGGTTCGAGGCCACTCCGAACTCGCTGATCCTGCACCCTTAGATCTTAAGCCGCCGGCGCCGTGCGCTCGTCACGCGAGGCCAACGCCACGCGCACGGCCTCCAGGGCGCGATCGACGACATCGAGGCCCGCGCCCGGCTTGACGCCCTCGACGGTCAGGATGCGGCGCCAGGCCCGCGCGCCCGGCAGGCCGTGGAACAGCCCCAGCATGTGCCGGGTCATGGCCGCCAGATGCGTTCCCGTCGCCAGTTCGCGCGCCAGGTAGGGTCGATAGCGCTCGACCGCCTCGAAACTGTCGACGTCCTCGACGTCGAGGCCGAACACCCGCCGGTCGACCTCGCCCAGCAATCCCGCCTCGTGATAGGCCGCCCGCCCGAGCATCACGCCGTCGACATGCTCGAGGTGCGCGAGCGCCGCGTCGACGCTCGGCACGCCGCCATTGATCACGATGGTCAGGTCCGGCCGCTCGCGCTTGAGCCGGTACACGAGCTCGTAGTCCAGCGGGGGGATATCCCGGTTCTCCTTGGGCGATAGCCCCTGCAGCCAGGCCTTGCGGGCATGGACCACGAAGCTGTCGATCCCAGCCGAGGCGCAGCGGTCGACCAGGGTGAACAGGCTCTCTTCCGGATCTTGGTCGTCGACCCCGATGCGGCACTTCACCGTGGCCGGGACCGTCACCGCGTCCTTGATCGCGGCCATACATTCGGCCACCAGGTCCGGCTCGCGCATCAGGCAGGCGCCGAACCGGCCGCTCTGCACCCGGTCGGAGGGGCAGCCGACGTTCAGATTGATCTCGTCATAGCCCCAGTCCTCGCCGATCCGCGCGGCCAGGGCCAGTTCGGCCGGATCCGAACCGCCCAGTTGCAGCGCCACCGGATGCTGCCCCGGCTCGAAGCCCAGCAACTTGTCGCGGTCACCATGCGCCACGGCCCCGCTGGTCACCATCTCGGTATAGAGCAAGGCCTCCGCCGACAGGACCCGGTGCAGCGACCGGCAGTGCCGGTCGGTCCAGTCCATCATCGGCGCCACAGAGAACCTATTAGCCTTAAATTTCATAACTTCTATCGTATATTCAATGAATTAAACCCACAAAAAGGCGCCGCCAAAAACACGCTGCATCCCGCATCTTTTCGCTACGTTTCGACGCCTCACTGTTCACATGGCGTACACGAAAATGGCCACCTTCGTGAATCTGCCTTCGAGATCATGGTGCGCCATCATCCGTCGGAAGGGCCGCTATATAAGCGAGACGTTCAAACTGCGCGAGGACGCGCGGCGTTGGGCCACGGCGCAGGAAAGCGCGATTGTCAGGGGGCCGGCTGATCGCAGCGACCGGCCCCCGTCCTGCGGGGCGACTAGGCGAGCGGCTCGGGCCTTCTACACCCGCAGGCTCATGGTCGGGGCGAAGCCGCAGGCGCCATCGCAGCACGAGGCGCGCGCCTGGGACAGGAAGTCCGGCTCGTGCCACCAGTACTCGGACGCGGCTTCGCAGACGAAGCGCCGTCCGCCCGCCAGGCTCGCCTGCTGGTTCGCGCCAGCGAACGGTCCGATCAGGTCGCTGATCGTGTAGACGGTCCCGTGCTTGATGACCTTGGACACCTTGGCGGCGTCCTCGATCCGGGAGAGCGGATCGCCATCGACCAGCGTCAGGTCGGCATAGGCGCCGGGCGCGATCATGCCCAGCGGTTCGTCCAGATACTCGCCCGAGGCGCTGGTCGCCGTGACCAGGGCCTCGAACGGGGTCATGCCATAGCGCACCATGGCCCGCAGGTTCATGTGCAGGCTGACAGCGTTGAAGTCGATCGGCGAGTCCGTGCCCGTCGTGATCCGCCCGCCCGCTCGAACGGTGCGGGCCACCTCGGCGACGTTGCGCGACAGCGAGGCCAGGATCACCGAGCGGTCCATGGCCTCCATCTGCTTGGCCCGCTCCAGCAGGCGCGCATATTCCCAGGGCGGATAGAGCGCCTTCACGCGCGGATCGTCGACCAGGGACCGGTCGTCTCCGAACAGCGCGGTCGAGGTGAACAGGGTCGGCGTTCGCGCCGCCTTGCTGGTCACGAAGGCGGCGTTGACGTCCTGATAGATGTTCCCCAGCGCGCTGACGGTGCGGGAATAGCCGGTGCGGCTGGTCGCCCCCAGGTGCTCCATACCGTCCATGCCAAGGCCCAAGGCCGGGTAATGATAGTGCGAGGTCAGCGGCAGACCTTTGGCGTGGGCCCAGGCGATAACCTCTTTCTGGCGCTCGCCAGAAAGGCGGACGTAGGTCTTGATCAGGTCGTAGGACAGCGCCTCGGCGCGCTGCATCTCCAGCGCCATCTGGCCGGGCTCGGTCACCGGGCGCATGAAGTTGTAGAAGATCCGCGACCCGTCGATCGCCTCGCCAGTGGCGTAGTAGCGGGGGCCGATCCGCTTGCCGGACTCGATCGCCTCCTGGTCTTCGACGGTGTGATAGGCGGGGCCGCCGGGCGAACGGGTGGTGGTGACGCCCAGCGACAGCCAAAGCCGCCCTTCCCGGTCGCCATAGCCGTAGCCCTGCATCTGGCGGTGAGTGTGCATGTCGATCAGGCCGGGCATCACCGTGCCGGTCGGCGCCTCGACCACCGTCACGTCGCTGGCGACCGCGCCGCGCGGTCCGATCCCGGCGATACGGCCGCCCGAGATCAGCACGTCGACATCCTTGCGCACCTCCGGCGACTTGCCGTCCCAGAGCCTGGCGGCCCGAACGACCATCCGCTCCTTCGGGCGGACGCTGGCCCAGGTCAGGCCGTGCGGTACGGTCCGAGGCGCGCCGCCCGCGGCGGAGATCAACTTCAATTGGCCGGCCGAGATGTAGATCAAGCTCTTGCCGTCGCCGCTCCAGCTGACGGCGTCGGTGACCTCGTCGTTCAGGGCCTTGGGCGGCCCCAGCAGCTTGCCGGTCTCGTCCACGGGCGAGACATGCAGGCGGCTGGCGAAGACATAGGCCAGACTCTTGCCGTCAGGCGACCAGACGGGGCCGTCGTCCCCGCGCGTCCCCAGCGACCGGTCCGGCAGGATCGGCGCATAGGTCCCCTTCCCCGTCGCGACATCGACGGTGAGGATTTCACTGAGGCCCTCGCGGAAGCGGGCCGAGTAAGGCTTGAAGGCGGCGTAGGCGATCGTCTTGTCGCCGGGGCCCCAGGTCGGTTTGCCCGGCTCCCACAGGTCGCCGTAGATCCGGCGCGTCTGGCCCGTCGCGACGTCGGCGACGAACAGCCCGCCATTCTGGCTCAGGAAGGCGATCGACTTTCCGTCGCGCGACCACGCGCCGGACACCGCGGCGCCGTCGAAATGGGTCAGCTGGCGGCTAACGCCCGTGGCGGTATCGCGCAGCCAGATGTCGAGCGTACCGCCCTTGTCGGTGGAATAGGCCAAGGTCTTGCCGTCCGGCGACCAGGCCGGATCGACCTTGTAGAATGCATCCTTGATCAGCGGCTTGGCCGGCCCGCCGCCGATATCGAGCAGGTAGAGGTCGTTGAGCGCGCGGAACACCACCTGGCGGCCGTCCGGCGACAGGGCCGGGCTGCCGATGCCGACCACCGGCCGGATCTTGGTCGACAGGAAATCGCGGCTCTTCTTCGTGTAGCGCGGCGTCAGCACCGGCACAGTGGCGGCGAAGGCCACCGTGCTCACGTCACCGCCCAGCTTGCGCAGCTTGATCTTGCCGTCGGCCGTGTAGAGCAGCGCCCCGTCTTTCAGCCACGAGGGGCGGAATGGGAACACGTCCTCGCCCGCGACCACGACGCCGGCCGCGTTCCGCAGCTCCGCCTTGCCGTTCTCGATCGCGGTGAAGACCACGTCCTCGCCATCGGGCGTGAAGGCGGGACTGGCCAGGGAGGCGGCGTTGAAGCGGTCGGCCGACGGCTTGACCTTGGCGACGGTCCGGCGAGCGCCATCCACGGCCTGGACGTCGATGCGGACCTTGTCGACGGTGAAAACGATGCTCTTGCCGTCCGGCGACCAGGAGGGCTCGAATTCGTCGCCAGGACCGGTGCTGAACGCGGTGAGCGCCCCACTGGCGACATCCAGCAGATGCACGCCATAGCGCCCGCCCCGATCGCTGGAGAGGGCGATGGTCTTGCCGTCCGGCGACCAGCGCGGCTCGCGACAGTCGAAGGCTCCCTTCGTCAGTTGTTTCAGGCCGCGCCCGTCAGCCCCGATGGTCCAGACGTGAAAATTCCCGTCGCGATAGGACTGGAAGGCGATGGTCTTGCCGTCGGGCGACCAGTCGGGCTGGGCGATCTCGTAAATCTCGTCGGTCAGTCGTCGCGCTAGGCCGCCCTCGATCGGGACCAGCCACAGCATGGCGTAGACGTCGAACGCCACGGTCTTGCCGTCGGGCGAGACCCTGGCGCAGATGTTGGTGCCTTCGGTTGCGGTGACCTGCCGGGTGTCGGCGGCGAGAGGCTGATCGGCCGCCTTCGCCCCGGACGGCGTCAACGCCGCGGCGCTCGAGGCGGCGATGGCGCCGCCGCCGAGCGAAAACAGACGACGTCGGCTGACGCCGCGCTTGGAGCTCTTGGTCATCGTCAACTCGCAAAAAAGAGCCGGCCCGGGGGCTGCCGGACCGGCTTGAGGCAATCCTAGAACCGGGCGGCGACGCGGGCGTAATAGAAGCCGCCGCTGATCCCGTACGGAGCGTACTGATTGTAGTAGGCGAAGGCGGGCGTGCCGCGATTGGCGGCTCGGACGCTGTCGGGATAGGCGTCCAGCAGGTTGTTGGCCCCGATGCTGACGGTGATGGCCTTGCTGACCGCGTAGCTCAGATCCAGATCGACGATCAGCTTCGGCGACACCGTCTCGTCATTGGCGGCCAGGGAGGTGCGCTGAATGACCTCGCCATAGCGGGTCAGACGCAGGTTGGTGTCGAGTTGCCCGAGGGTCCAGTCCGCGCCCAGGATGTACTTGTCCTTGGGCGTGCCGACCGTCAGGTCGCCGATCTTCACGCGATCGATATAGACGATCCCCGCCGCCGCCAGCGCCGGCGGCGGTTGGACGACGCGCGTGAACTCGTTCTTGGTGTGATTGGCCGAGAACGTCCAGCGCACCGAACCGAAGTCGCCCAGGTCGGTCTTGTAGTCGACCACGAGATCGACGCCGCGGGTCTTGGTGTCGGCGAAGTTGCCATAATAGAACGCGGCCTGCTGCGGGTTCAGGTTCTGGCTAGCCAGGGCGTTGCTGACGGCCGCGTTGGGACCCAGCGTGCCGCTCTGCAGGATCCGGTTGTCGATCTTGATCTGGTAGACGTCGAGCGTGACGTTCATCCGCGGCAGCGGCTGGGCGACCAAGCCGACCGAATAGTTGACCGACTTCTCGGGACGCAGCGGCTTGGCGCCCAGGGCGATGGCGGCCGGGTTGTCCGGTGGCAACAGTTGCACCGGATAGAGTTGGGTCGTCGTCGCCGGCGGCACGATCACGCCGATGGTGCTGGAAGAGGCGTAATGCTGCTGCTGCAGGGACGGTGCGCGGAAGCCGGTGCTGGCCGTGCCCCGGATCGCCAGATGCGGCAGGACCGCATAGCGGCTCGACAGCTTGAAGGTCTTGGCGTTCCCGAAGTCCGAATAGTGCTCGAAACGCCCGGCCAGAGCGAATTCGAGCTGGTCGGTCACCTTCTGCTCGACGTTCACATAGGCCGAGATGTTGTCACGCGAGAACGACCCGGCGGAGAACGGCGGGAAACCCGTCACGCCCTGCGAGCCGCCAGCGAAGACCACGCCGGCCTGCGGGCTGCCGGCCGGCGCGACATAGCCGCCGTTGATGTAGGAGGCCGGTTCGCCGGCGACGATCTCGAACTTGTCGTCGCGATACTCCGCGCCCAACGCCAGGAACAGCGGCCGCGAGAAGACGCCGGTGTCGATCTCGCGCGTCAGGTCGAGGTTGGAGGTCCATTCCTGGAACTTCAGCGTGCCCAGATAGAAGTAGCTGGGGCTGGACGGGCCGAGCGACGCGTTCAGCGAGTTCTCGTAGTAGTCCACGTCGTCGCGGCTGAAGGTCGTCGACAGGTCCCAGTCAAAGCCCAGGAGATCGAGTCCCTTGGCGCCGGCGGCGACCTGGAAGTCGCGGTCCTTCAGGAACAGGCGCGGCGTATAGCCGTCCGGATAGACGGCGACATTGTTGTTGCTGGCGTTCGGGTTGCGGAAGGTCAGCCAGGCGGCCGTGTTGCGGCTCGAGAAGGTTCCGAACGAATAGAGGTCGATCTTGTCGTTCAGGGGCGAGCCGGCGCTATAGCCCAGCGAGAACAGCTGCACCTGCGGCGAACCCGGGTGGCTGGTGTGGCGATTGGCGGTGGCCTCGCGCGGATCCGGCGTCGAACCGGCGGTCCCGACCTTGACCGGTTGGCCGGCGGCGTTGAGCGGGAAGTACATCACCGTGGTGTTCAGCGTCTTGTCGCCCCGATCGGTCGGGTCGGTGAGGCGCACGTCCGCGGTCAGGTTCAGGTAACCGCTCTCGCCTAGCTTCATGCCGAGATTGCCGGAGAACTGTCCGGTCTCGCCGTCGCCCTCGGCGGTCTTGCCGTAGAGCGCCGTCATCGAGCCGCCCTCGGGGCTCTTCTTCAGGATGACATTGATCACGCCGGCCAAGGCGTCAGAGCCGTACTGGGCCGAAGCGCCGTCGCGCAGCACCTCGATCCGCTCGATCGAGCTGGAGGGGATGAGGTCGAGATCGGGCGGCGACTGGCCGTTCTGGGTCGTGCCGTTGACGAACAGGATGGCGGTGTTGTGCCGACGCTTGCCGTTCACCAGCACCAAGGTCTGGTCAGCGGAAAGACCGCGCAAGGACACCGTCTTGATCGCGAAGCTGGCGCCGGCGCCGCTGTTGGAGGTGTTGGCCGAGGGCACCAGGGTCGAGATCAGGTCGCGCGTCGACTGCTTGCCGCTCTTGGTCAGTTCGGCGGACGAGATCACATCGATCGGCGCCATGCTTTCCGTCACGGTTCGCGACGTCGAGCGCGTGCCAGTGACGATGATCTCCTCGATGACGCTGGGCTTTTCCGGCTCGGTCGGAACCGGATCGGCCACGGGCGCGAGCGGCGCGGCGGCGGCGGCGGCCCACCGGGTGCGGATCAGCCGCGAGCGCGGCGGCGCCAGGATGATGGTCTTGCCGTCGTTCGAGACAACCGTCAGGTCAGAGCCCGCCAGCAGGCGATCGAGCGCTTGGTCGAGCGAAAGAACACCGCGAACCGGCGCCGTCC